>JAYZVA010000081.1:0-20190 GCA_036156175.1 Myxococcota bacterium | reverse complement strand
GGGCATTGTCGGAACTTCGGATCGTCCTCGAGCCATCCGGCGCCGTCCCATTGGCGGCCGCGCTCAAGGATGGCCGCGGGCGATGCGGTGTCATCTGCACGGGCGGCAATGTCGATCCGCACCTGCTGATCGACATTGCCGCCAAGGCCGCTTCAGGCCACTGAACGACGGCGCAGTGCCCCAGCCAGGGCGAGCCAACCCAGGGCAAGCGCCCCCACCGGCTCACCGCGCACCGTGCTGCATCCGCCTCCGCCCGGGCCCGCGCTGTCGACGGGTGCCGAGTGGGGGCTCGGCGTCCACGTCGAGCCTGCAGTCCGGTCATCTTCGGAGTCCCCATGCTCCGTCGGGTCGCAGCTCCCCGGATCCTCGACCATGCCCACCCCGCAGACGGGGTGACGATCTTCCATCTCCTCGGCGTAGCTGATGTACCGGATCTGCTCGGTGTCGTTGAGACCCGATGCATACAAGGTCAGGTCTTGGCGCGCCGCTTCGGCGGTGTACCGCATGCGAATCCGCGTGAAGTACGTGTCCCACTCATCCCCGTAAAACCCGGCCTCTTCCAGTTCCTCGCCAGTGGGTGGCTGCGTAGCACAGGGATCGCACCAGCTTGTGGCCCACCCGTACTCCACCATCCACCCCGCGCCTTCAGTGGCCTCAAATGCTTGCTGGAACCGATCGCCGTAGTACTGCTCGAGGCCGGCCCCATTCCATACTTCCGCCATGCACTCGTCTTCGATTTCCATCCGAGGGTAGTTGGCGATGCCAACCTTTCCATCGGCCTGGTTGGTCAAGATGTACATGACGACGTCTTGCTCGCCCGGAGAGTTCAAGGTTCCAAGGCGAATCGGCAACGAGAAAACCTCGGACGCGTAGCCGAATTGGAGCGGCTCCAAGAACTCGCCATCACCAACCTTTTGGAGGGCCACTTTTGCTGCAAAGAAAAATGCGCCGGCTTCGATGTATTCCCCCAACAGCGCCTCTGCCGAGCCATCCACGCCGTAGCCATTGATGGTCAGCCAGTCGATCAACGCGCCGGATTCATCCGCGCTCAGGATCACAATCTCGTAGATCCCCACGCTGTATTCGGCCTCAACAACCACGCGGGGAGTTCCCCCTTCTTCCGCATCAACGTCGACGTCTGGGCTGGAATCGGCGTCTCCACCGAGTGCGTCGTCTTCCCAGTCGTAGTCCTCGCACTCGTACCGAACCAAACGCGGTGCCGAATAATCATCGAAGCGCTGGAACAATTCGGGGCGGACCGTCGTGATGTCGTCCTCGCCCAGAACCTCGGGGACGGGAATCAACATGGCGAAGTCTTTGGCGTCGCCGATGTAGTCGTTGGCCAAGGTCAGGGTGGTGCGGGCGCCTTGGCGCGCGATGATCACCTGACTGGTTTGGTTGGTCAGCTCCACTCCGGGGCTGCCCACATAGGTGCCACAGAAGGCCGCAGCTTGGCTTGAAACCATGCTCAGAACGAGGATGAATAATGACTTCATGTCGAAACTCCGTGATGGGTTGTGATTCCATCATGGCCGCGAAATGGAGCGACGACAACGTCCGAAATGCACAAATCATACGGCAATTTGCCTCGTATATGTGCATTTCTGCTATATCTAAGCGTTCAGCATTCCGTCGGCATCCATTCGGTCGACCGCCGTTGCGGACAAATTGATGGCCTTGCTGGCGAGCACCCGAGAGCGTGTGAATCGGGCCATGGCCTGAATGAACAGACTGTTTCGATGCGCTCGGCGGTCCAACTCGCCGGACACCGCGATGGTCGCCAGACACACCAATCGGGGAAGATCTCGCGGCCCCGCATGGGTGGCATCCGGGTCAAACTGGAAGGCCACGGCTGGAACGATTTCAGGGTCAAGCTTCCACGTCGCCGCCACCAAAACCGCAAAATCAGCGTGATGCCGCTGGATGATTTGACGCACGGTGTCGGCCTCGGGCGCGCCTTGACTGGCCACTTGCAGCACAATCAAGGAGCCCACCCCGTGAAGGAGCCCCGCCAAAAAGGCTGGGCCGCGATGCTGGCCGGCCATCCCAGCAGTGACTTCCCCCACGAGCGCACCCCTCATCCGGACATCCTCGGCCCAGTCCTTGAAGATCCCCGGACGGACCTCCAGTGAATCCAAGGCCGTCTCGATGCTCAGCTTCCAGACTTCCACCATGCCGATTCGGCTCACTGCAATGTCGAGACTGGATGGCGCGGACGGGAAACGAGCCGACCGCGCGCGCTGCCACACTCGGCCGACCAACTGGGGATCGGACTCGATGCAGCGCATCACCTGTTGGTAGTTGGGGTCCTCTTCGTTCAGCAACTGCTCGAGGCGAAGGGGCGTCTCGGGAAAGTCGGGCAGGCCGAAGTTGCGGTCGCCAAGCTGGGCGTACAGGCGCGCGAGAAACCGCCGATCCTCTTCCGTACGAACGGCGCTTCGAAAACTGGACACCTCGCCCATGGCCTTCGACCGCACCGCTTCAGGATCGATCCCGGACGCATTGCGGCCATTCACCCACGCGCCCTCAACGACCGGCCACTCGGGGTCAACGAAGAAGAGGTCTCGTGCTTCCGACTCGTCTCCGCCATCGTCGAAGGCCAACAGTTCTGCTGTTGGCTCTTCGCGGACCTCGGAACCGCCCAGCCACGCTTTGATGGTGGCGGCGAAGCCCTTTGGTTGTTCGTCGTCGGCCATTGCTTCCGGGGTGTGGCCCCGCTCCTACGCTTGGAGTAGCCCATCGCCATCGGCATGGCGAGGGTCAGAGGCCGTTGCGAACGATCAGCCAGACGCCGATTGGCACCACCATAATGCAGTATCCAACCTTCAATACGATGGTTGTGAGCAACCCCAGCCACTGGACAAACGCCGAACGCAACACCCGACTGTTTCGTTCCCGAGGCGTCTCTCCTTCTGGTCCCGACACCATGCTCTCACCGGCCAAGGCACCCACGTAGGGCGTGATCAAGATCAAGGGCACGGGCAGCGCCGCCAGGATGGGCAGTGCGATGCCGAAACAGCCCGAGCCGAGGCTGAGCACCACGCCGACAAACAGCCCGATGATGGATCCGATTGCAGCCTGACGACTGCTCTTGCCAATGGTTCCTTCGAACAGCTTGGCCAACCATGGCGCGGCCAAGTCGATCACGGTGATGAGAACACCCAACGCGGCCACGGTTCCCGTCACCCACCAGGTCAGGTCGTCGACCGGGCCGGTCGTCAGCGGCACCAGCGGCACCAGCAGGATGGCCACGATGGCAAACGGCGGTCCGGGCAACACCGGCACGACCGAGAACACCGTGCCCATGATGGCGACAAGGCTAAAGATGGCAACGGCTTCAAGCACAGCACACCCCCCAGCCGGTACGAAACCGGAGGCACGTGCATTGCATGAACCGATCCGAGAGCATCACCGTGCGACGATCACTCGGTGGGCGACAAGAGGACGCACGGACCACTGCTGACCTGAGTCACGCTCAGCTCAAACTCACCTGGACCGCTCGCATCGACGCCGGCCACCCGGCCATTCACCAAGACGTAGACCTCTTCTCCGGCGTCCAACTGCTCGTAGATCGTTGCGTCGATGTACCCAAGCGGGCCGATCGCGGTGGAATCGGCGCACTCATAGAATGCATCGACGCCCGAGTCGCAAGAATCCGCCAAGGCAATCGAGGGTTCCCAGATCTCGTCCGGATCGCCGACTTCAAAGCGGTGGCATCCCCCAGACTCGGCGACGAACGCGAAGGTCAGGTCGGGATTGGTCGCAAACCATCCCCCGCAGCCGGTGTATGGGTTCCGGTCCTCCGCACCGACCGTCGAGTCCACAATGGTTTCACCCTCCATGATCCGTTCGCCGTCCACGCACTCCATGGTGCCGCAGATGTCGTTCAATCCGCCGGGAGTTCCGTAGTCGGCACTGCCGCCGATTGCCGACTGCTGATCGCACCACCGGTCGGTGGCGGCCGTGCCGAATCCGGACGACCACCGCCCCACGCGACCGAATGCGACCCCGGGGGAGGCGTCCACGCCATCGTAGGCCGGCGACGGAATGACGGGTGCGCCGAACGACGGCACCCCAACCGAGTGGATCGTCTCGTCGCCCATGAGCAGGTACAGCGTCAACCCTTCGTTGACCAACTGGAGGTCGCCCCAGGAATAGGCATAGTCGACGGCGATGTTGCCGTTCGTGGCCGGATCATCGTTGACCCCCAACACGATGTACTCCCCGGGATCAATCGACACGTCGTCTTCGATGGTCATGGCCGGGCCTGTGCCGTCGCCATCGCCGATGCCCCAGCCCTTCAGGTTGATCGACCGGGCCGACAGGTTGACCAACTCCACCCACTCGCCATTGCTGTCCGTCACAACGGTTGGGTCGGCCATGAACTCGTTGATGACCACATCGCGGGCCGTCACAAAGTCTTCATCGGCGATGCCGTCGCAGTCGTTGTCTTGGCCATCGTCGAGCTCCTCTGCACCGGGGAAGCGATCGTCGTCATAGTCGTCGCAGTCCATTCCACCGACCGCGGTGGCATCAAAGCCGTCGCCGTCAACATCGGTCAGGTCGGCGCCACTGCAGTCTTGGTCAATGCCGTCGTAGGGGACCTCGAGGGCACTGCTTGAGACAAACGGATTGTCGTCGTTGCAGTCGCCACCGCCGGCGCCCTCCCACGGATCCCCATCGCCGTCGACGTCAATCAAGTCTTCGGCGTCGCAGTCCTGATCGATGCCGTCATAGGGAATTTCTGTTCCGCCTGGGAAGACGGTGTCCACGTCATCGTCGCAGTCCAAACCGCCCTCAAGCCCGTCCCAATCGTAGCCGTCGCCATCGACGTCGGTCAGATCCTCCAGGTCGCAGTCTTGGTCAATGCCATCGTAGGGAACCTCGTCGGATGTGGGGCTGATGGTGGCGTCGGAATCGTTGCAATCATCGCCGCCGTCAATCCCGTCCCAATCGTGGCCATCGCCGTCGACGTCGGTGAAGTCGGTCCCGGTGCAGTCTTGGTCGATGCCATCGTACGGGATGTCCTCTGAAGAAGGCCCAATGGTCGGATCGGTGTCGTCGCAGTCCAGTCCACCGGCTTCGACAGCCACATCGCCGTCTTCGTCCAAATCGTTGAGATCGTCACCGGAACAATCCTGGTCGATGCCGTCGTAGGCGATTTCCTCGGCACCCGGGTAGACCGAGGCGTCGGCATCATCGCAGTCGTCGTCGGAGAGCACTCCGTCGCCGTCGGCGTCCACTGGCGCCTCGGGCTCCTCCATTGGGATCTTGTTGCCACTGCCCGAACACCCAATGGCCACCACGGAGAGGCTTGCCCACAACATCGTTCTCATGATTTCTCCTTGGTCACGGTTTGACCCGCGCACACATGCGTTTGAGGCGCACAACCTACCACAGATTCGCAACGATTCCTTTATGGACTGAGCGTAAACGGATGCTGGAATGTGTACCCATCGGGCATGTCGTGGGCCGGGAAGGCCTGGGCCCTCACTGCACCCTTGATGCAGTCGAGCACAGCCTCATCCGCCCCCCCGGCGTCAACAATTGAGATGAGGGAAACAACGCCGTTGCACCCAACCGTGATCTCGGTGTCGATGGTCGCCGATGGCCAAGGCCCATCGATGCAGGGTCCAACCCGCTCCATCGCCGGGCGCATGGCTGCCCGAAGTTGCTGCACGTTCAACCCAGTGGACCCGCGAATGTCCACATCGTCGTTGTCGAGTTCATCGAGCGACGGACCGTCAAGGCACGGCTTGGCATTTGGCGCACCCATGGTGGCAGGCCGGGACCTCAACGCCGGAGACTTCGCGCGTCGGGACCTCGGCTCTGCCGCGGCTACGGGACGCGCCGAAACCCGCATCACCAATGCTTGCCCCACCTCAATCCGGTCGGAGTCGAGGCTGTTCCACTCCATCAGCTGCTCGACGGTCACATCGTGAACCGCCGCAATCTTGCTCAGTGTGTCGCCCCGGACGACCACGTGGGTTTTCGTGGGCGGCTGTGCATCTCCGCAGGCCGTCAAGGCGGCGATGGCGGCCACCGCCCACCAACGCCTCACTGCAATCCGGCGAGTAGCGGAACTACTCCACTCGGAGATGGTCCACACTCACAGCGCTCGTCCGCACGGTGCTGCCCACGTCGGTGATGAACAACGAGATGGTGGAATCGGCGCCCAGTGTATTGAAATCGGTCACGCGATGGGTCTGCCATTCGTTGGCCTCGGCTCCCAACAAACCGGGAAAGCTGACGTCGCTGGAATCCTCGGTTCCGATTCGGTTCACGCTGGTCACCTCCTCGAACACCACGCCCGCGCGGCCGTGAGCCACTACGAGGAAGCTGTCGTCGTGCACCGCGCCGACGTTTTCGTCGAACTCTTCCGACACAAACCGGTAGTCAAAGCTCAGCACAGGGTCGTCGATCACAGGCATGGGCTGGGACGTCACAAAACTGCTCGTGCCCCTCACGGACGCGTTGCCCAGCACCTCGCCGGTGGTCATCAACAACCGGGACATGCCGTCGGTCGCAGCGGTTGGACCCGCTTCCTCGTCGGTGATGGCCACGTCGCCGAAGCCGATGAAGTTGTCGGTGAAGAACGTGTATTCGCATTCGATCCCTTGGGGGACCACGGTGTTCTCGAAGCTCAAATTGGGCTGACCGGCCATGGTGGACTCATACGGTCCCGTATGGAATGCCCACTCAACCGGCCCTCCCGGAGCCTCGATCCGAACGCGGACCTCGCCAGCCACCTCGTACGGGTCGACAGGGGCGAAGGCCAACACCGACGTGTCTCCCCGGTCAAGGGCAACGATGTCGCCCTCTACCTTCCACCCGTTGCTCGACACATCGAAGCGCTCGATGTCATCGAGGGTGTACCCTTCTTCAAGAAACGTGAGAATCGGAGTATGGACACTGACATTCTTCGCGGCAGGAGGCGGAACCGCCTGGACCACGGCGTCCGACGCCAGGTCCGCTTTTGGTTCTTCCTCGCACCCACCCCATGCGTCGATGACCGTTCCCCCTGCTCCGGGACCCGGGTCACCGCCTGCCGAGACAAACCCGTGCTCATGCTTCGCTTCGCATCCCAGCGCAATCGCGCTCAAAATTGGAGCCATAAACATTAGACGCATCGTTACCTCGGTCGCGTCCATTATAACCGGTCCAACCGCACCACCGGATGCGAATCGGTTGCAAATTATTCAAAAAATGCCAAGTCCAGCGGATCGTCGCGCCAATCACAGTGAACGTGGCTGTCGTACACCTTCGTGAATCCTGCGCCAAAATCCTCGCAAATGCTCGCAAGTTCCGCCAACGACACGGTGTTCGAGTGCATGTCCATCGCGTCCCCGTACATGTGCCGGCTCCACTCTGCACCGCCGACGCCCTCGTTGTACGTCACGTTGCGGTACCCCGAATGGGTGTAGATCGGTCCGCCGGTTGCCGCCCGAATGCCCTGAAGCGATTCGACGGCATGCACCTGGTACAGCCCAAACTGACCCTTGTCTTTGTGCATGAACTCACCAAACACAAAATTTTCGCTCAGTGGAAGCGCGTGGTCAACCGGATCAAGGTCGATGTACCGCGTCGGTGCCAAGTACTGTTCACTGCCGCCATACGGTTCCGGGTATTCGTAGGCTTCTCCCATCTCCACGACGTGATCGACCAAGGGAAAACACATCGAATAATCGCCGACCGTCCCCGGGTAGCACACCTCCGCGGACGCGTCGGGCGCCTCGATCCGATCTTCGGGCCGGTCCTCGGGCTCGAGACCCGTGTCCGCTTCCGTCCGCGGCGACACCGGGTCGGCCTGAAAGCCGATGACGCCGGGGTCCAGCTCCCGCTCTCCCTCCCCCTCTGCGGGAGGCTTGGGATCGGCACACCCCAGCATTGCGACGGCGGTGCAAGAAGCGAATCGAAACAACATGCCTCGAGATTTTAATGAATGAACGGCTGGACGTCGCGTCGATTGGGGTGATTCATGCACAAATACCGACTGGAGGTCGTCATGCGAATCACCCTGTTTTCCGGACTCATCGCTGCTCTGTTCAGCGGCTGCATCATCGTGGGCGAGATGCCCAAAGGGACCTGGGACGACACCGGCGAGCCCATCATCGAAGCGGATCCCGCCGACGATGAGCGGCAGTTTTCGGTGACGCCTTCCGAAGTCGCCCTCGGCGGAGCGCACACCGTCTTGGTGTCGGCCAAACCAACCCTTGAAGCAGACCTCGTCGTTGACCTCGTTGCGCTCAATGGGGCAAAAGTGGTTCGTTTCATGCCGACCGAGGACGGCCTTGCCGCCACCCTTTCTGTGCCCATCGACGCGACACCGGGTCCGGTGACGCTGGTGCTTGAGTACGCCGATGGAAATGTGGACGTCCTGCGCCACGCACTGGCCATCGTTGAACCGCCGGCCCAGGTGGAGGACGAAGACACCGGAGCACCGGCGGATGAACAACCCGAGTGATGCCGAATCCATCAGCCCGTCGTCGCCCCTCCTTGCGGCGGCGGGCGCACCGTTTGGCATGAACAATGCGTCGCGATTTGGTCAAAATGAGTGTCGGTGGAATACCCCCTGGATGGCCAGGGTTACGGCTCTCGTATTGCTCAACCCATTCCTGCGAGGTTTTCATGCTCACCGCCCTCTTGATGCTTTCCGCTGGCCCCGTCAACGCCGGTGATTTCGGCACGATCAACATCGGCAGCCCGGCGCCCGCCTTCTCGCTGCCCGACCTCTCTGGCGAGACGGTTTCACTGGCCGACCACAAAGGGAAAGTGGTGGTCCTCGAGTGGTTCAATCCCGGCTGCCCGTTTGTCAAACAGGCCCACGGCCCCGACGGCGGGCTCAAGACGATGGCCAACTCCTGGACCGAAAAGGGCGTCGTTTGGCTTGCCATCAACTCCGGCTCGCCCGGGAGCCAGGGCACGGGAGTGGACGCGAACAAGCGCGCCAAGACCGACTGGAACATGAACCACCCCATCCTGCTCGACGAATCGGGTGATGTCGGTCGCAGCTACGCCGCCAAGACCACGCCGCAGATGGTGGTCATCGACCCGAAGGGCAATCAGGTGTACAACGGTGCCCTCGACAACGCGCCCTTTGGAAAGCCCAAAGGCGGCGCGCTCGACCCCATCACCGAGCGGGTTCTGGCCGCGGTGACCTCCGGCAAGGCCTCGCCCCAGGGTCAGTCCAAGCCCTACGGCTGCAGCGTAAAATACTGACCCTTCGCTAATCGAGGGTGTCGCGGCCCTCGCGCGCCCACAGCGCCGCCCGTTCTTCCCAGAACGGGTGGACCGCGGGGGCGGCCGCTCGCTGCGTCTGGCCGGCCGCCGGTGCCATCACCGGCACCTCGGCGACATCGAGCAGTCGCACGATCGGCTGGTCCCACCGGTGGGCCGCAAGATTGAACGTGCCCCAGTGAATGGGGAACAACGCGGTACCGCCAACCATCGCATTCATTTCGACGGCTGCATCGGGCCCCATGTGAACCGAATCCCAGGCCGGATCGTAGGCGCCGATTTCGATCATGGTGAGGTCAAACGGACCCAGCCGTTCGCCGATCTCCGCCACCTGCGGGAACGGCCCAGTGTCGCCGGAAAACCACACGCGCTGCTCCGATCCAATCAAGGCCCAGCTGGCCCACAGCGTGCGGTTTCGGTCCGTGAGCCCCCGACCGCTGAAGTGCCGCGATGGCGTGCACACCACCCGGACGCCATCCACGTTGACCTGTTCCCACCACTCCAACTCGGTGATGCGATCCGATCCAACGCCCCATGCCTCGAGGTGGGCTCCGACCCCGAGCGGCACGATGAACCGAGTGGCCAGCGCACCCAGGGCCGCGACGGTGTCCATGTCCAGGTGGTCGTAGTGGTCGTGGCTGATCACCACGGCGTCGAGCGCCGGCAGGTCCGCCACTTCAACCGGGGCAACGTGGAACCGCTTGGGCCCAACCGCCTGGAATGGTGATGCCCGTTCTGACAGCATCGGGTCGGTCAGAATGCGGACGCCGTCCAATTCCACAACCACGGCGCTGTGACCCAGCCAGGTGATCGTGAGTTCCCGGGCGGGATCCGCTGCAAACGACGGCTGGATCACCGGAAGAGACACGTCCGGCTCTTGACCACCGCGAAAGTACCGTTGCATGGCACCGAAAAACTTGCGATTGAGGCCGAGGCGCGTCTCGATGAGGTTTTGGGCTTTCCCATTCCGGAAGAGGGGCGACTGATCGATTCGGTTCTTCCGCTCGCCGGAACTCCGCGCGCCAAACGGTCTCAGCCGCTCGGTGCCCAGGGCGATCGACGTCAAGCCGACCAATCCCACCAATGAAACCCCCCACCAGCTCATGCGTCCTCCAGCACTCCCCTAATCGGCGGGTGGGCCCCATCCCACCCCCTCAGCCGCTCCGCGCGCGATTTGATGGAACTCTGGCGCCTGCACCGATTCGAACCCTTTGCACCACCGCCATGCTCCCCGACCGCTGGTGGTGCGGCCCCTTCGGAACGTCAGCTCGACCCATCATCGAGTTGATCGAGCAGGGCCAGTGCCCGTTCCAAGACCGCGCGTTTTTCGCCGATGCTCGTCATCCGTTCGGGGTCGACCACCACCGTGAATCCGTCACTCTGCACGTTGACGGGCTGCCGGCTGTTCAACCGATCGATTGCGCCGCGGACCTCATAGGTCTGAATCGGATGCTTGATGTTCTTTACCGAGATGCGTTCCAACTTGTCGCACGCAATCGTGTCGCGGACGAGGAGGTAGGTGTCTTCGGAGATCAAGATCTGATTCGGTCGGGCTGAAGACTCGAGGCGTGAAGCCAAATTCACGCCGTTCCCAATGGTGGTGTAGTCCAATCGATCGGAAGACCCGAAATTGCCCACGGTGCAGGTGTCTGTGTGAATGCCCACCCGGATGTCCAGAGGCTGAGCGATCCCCTTGTCGCGCCAGAGCCGTCGGATCGCCTGCAGGGATGCCTTCATCTCGAGGGCCATCTCCACGCACGCGATCGCGTCTTCTTTAGGGCCCCGAGTCTGGGGATCGCCAAAGAACACCATGATGGCATCGCCGATGTACTTGTCGACGGTGCCACCGTGGCGCACCGCAATGTCGGTCATGGCGGTGAGGTACTCGGTGATGAGTTCCGTCAGCACTTCTGGTTCAAGCCGCTCGGTGATTTCACTGAAGCCCTTGATGTCGGAAAAAAAGACCGTCAGTTTCTTGCGTTTGGTCTGGATCTTGACCTCAAGGTCCCCCGAAAAAATGGATGAGTACACCTGGGGCGAAAAGTACTTCGCGAGCTTGGCCAAGATCCGCTCGTTGTCTTTGGCCGCTGTGACGTCCACGCCGTAGATGTTGATGAAGGCGAACTCGGGAACCGCAACGGCGTAAAACAGCACCGTACGAACGCCAACTTCCAGCTCGATGGGCTCCGCTTTCCCGAACCCGGCATGGCCGAAGATCGCCGAAGGCACGGGCTCCCCAATCGCGATGCCCCAGTGCGCCTGGATGCGCTTTCCAGCCTCGTTGGCGTACAACAGGTTCCCCTCCATGTCGGTCTTCAGGACCGGGTTGGGGTTCTGATCGGGAAACTTGGTGATGGCTTTCGTGGCGGTGACATCGGTCCCGTAGATGTTGATGAAGGCGAACTCCTCCACGGCCACGACGTGAAACGCCACCGTCCGACGGCCCACAGCGAGTTCAAGGGGTCCATCCTGCAGCGACACCGCGTGAGCCACCAACGCCTCCGGCATTGCATCGCCCATGCTCACTCCCCACGCTTCTTGAATGAAGCGACCCGCAGCGTTCGCATACATCAAGTGCCCATCCATCGTCATCTTCAGGACAGGATTGGGGTTCTGATCGGGAAATTTCTCCAGCGCCGTCAACTGGCGCTTCAGGGCTTCCTCGTTCGATTCGATCGGCATGTCGGTGGTTCCCCAAACGGTCAAGCGTGGTTGCCGGATTCTACGCCAAACCGACGGCGAAACCCAGTCGCGGGCGTGAGGGCGGCGCGCCACCGCACTGAATGAACCCGGCGAACCCATACCGGTGAGTTCCACCGCGGGGTGGCGGTTCAACGCGGTGACCAAAATGCCTGGGGTCGCGACTCCGGAAGAGCGTCACGCTTCCCGCGATGCCGTCCACCGAAGCCGCATGGTGTGCACCACCGGCTGACCGGGTCGGGCAACCGCACACCCGCCCAGGTTGAAGGCATCGGGCGGTGCCGATTGCGGCTCGATGCACACGGCGTGTTCCGGTTCGTCGTAGACCACCCAGTGAGCGCACGTCGACTCGATGTCGACAGCGATGCCTTCCGGCCACACCAGCCGCGGGTTCGCTTGTACCGCCGTGAAACAGTCATCCCATGGGCCGGATGAAGGCGGCACCCGACGCCCCGTTGGAAGCCCATTCGGACCCCGCTCGTACATCTCTGCGGCATCAAACTGGACGGCAACCGCGCCCCGGTCGGACAGGCGTCGACGAAACCACGGGTGCCACCCCATCACGCAAGGGAAAGGCGATGAATCCGCCGATACCGTCATCCGCCAGAGCAGGGAGTCTTGGGTCAACTCAAGGTCGCTTCGAACCGTGCCCGGCCATGGCCAGTCGGGACCCAGTGTGGACTGAATGGACGCATCGCCAACCCGCTCCCATGGCGTGGAGAACACCGTCCCGTGCAACGCGTGCGGGGGGAGATAGAGCGGCAGATGGTGCACCCGATCCGACCAATCGAACCGCCCGTTTCCGACGCGACCGGCCCACGGAACCATCGGGAAGCAGCCCCACTCGGTCGGCCCTGCACCCGATGCAACCAACAGTTCGTGTCCATGCACGGTGAGCGACGCCAACCGGCCCCCATGAACCGGATCCAGCACGGCCCGGACCCCAGGCTGGGTCAACACCACGGTCATGACCGGGCCCCGCACCGCCGCCCTGCTGGAATGCAGCCGCACCCAATCACTTGGCGATCTGTTTTTCGGGGACCACGTAGAGTTCTTCGTAGTAGCGGCGGACGCATCGGTCGGCCGAGAACCGCTCCGACGAGTCCACAATCGATGCGGTCATCATCGCGGTCCATACCGCCCGATCGTTGTACGCCGGAACCACGTTCTCGGTGATCAATCGCTGCAGTGCCAGTCGGTCGTGCTCATCGACGTCGGCGCCCGGAGGCGGTGCACCCACGCCCCAGCCGTTCACGTCGTGATCGCACCCTTCGGCCCACCATCCGTCCAGGATGCTGAGGTTCAGAACCCCGTTGGCCGCGGCCTTCATGCCCGATGTGCCGGATGCTTCCTTGGGACGAATCGGATTGTTCAGCCACACGTCGCTTCCGCGGGTCAACAGCGCGCCCAGGTGCATGTCGTAGTTCGGCAAGAAGGCCACGTGGTTGGGGTACCGAGCCGAGGCGGCAACCAACTCTTCGATGAATGCCTGGCCGTAACGGTCGTGCGGATGCGCCTTCCCGGCGAATACAAACTGAACGCCGTCTTTCTCGAAGCGTTCCTCCAACCATTGTTTGTCGCGTATGAGCAGGGTCGCACGCTTGTACGTCGCCGCCCGACGGGCGAACCCAATCAGCAAGGCATCCTCCCGGAAATGCCCACCGACACGGGCTCGTATGGCATTCAAAAGTTGGCGCTTCAGCACCTGATGGCGTTCCCAGAGCGCCTCCGACTCCCCCCGACGGGCGTGTCCCGCCACCAGCGCGTCCTGCCATGTGCCCATGTGGACACCATTGGTGATCGCGACGATGGGTGCCGCGCCTTCCACGTCTTTCCACATCTCCCGGGCAGTCTCGCCGTGGAGCTCCGCCACGGCATTGGCCTTCCGGCACATCCGAAGCGCGGCCGGCGTCATCTGGAACGGATCGCCACCGATGCGAACCAACTGGTCGTGGCTGAGCCCGGCCACATTGGCACCGACCTCGTTGAGCCGGCTGATGGGGTGGACCTCGTTGCCCGCGGGCACGGGGGTATGGGTGGTGAACACCGTCGTGTCCTTCACCGACTCCAATGCCGCATCAAAGTCTGCCCCGGCCGCCATGCCTTCCCGCAGCAACTCGAAGCCGGCGAACAACGCATGCCCCTCGTTGAAGTGGTAGACGTCCACGGGAATGCCGAGCGCCCGAAGCACGCGAACGCCGCCCACGCCGAGAAGAACCTCTTGGGCCACCCGGTCGTATTCGGAGCCGCCGTACAACCGCTGAGTGACCCATCGGTGGTCCTCGAGCACCGGCTCCAGCAACAGCATCTCCACACTTCCGAGGTGCAGCACTCGCCAGGCCGTGACGGGCACAGACTCACCGCCGATCTCCACGTGGACCGTGACCCCGGTCGGCCGCAGCCGCTGGCGTGGCGTCGCCACATACCGGGGCGCCTGACGCCCATTGGAATCGATGTCTTGAACGAAGTACCCCTCGCCCCACAGAATGCCAATGGCGATGAAGTCGCGATGCTGGTCCGCCGCCGCCTTGACGATGTCACCCGCGAGCACTCCCAGTCCGCCCGAGTAGATGGGCAGCTCGTGGCTCAGGCCGTATTCCATGCAGAAATACGCCACCCGATCGCCCTTGAGATCGGCGCGGGTTCCGCCGGCAATGGTGGGCGCAGAATCGGAACGGAAGGCCTGCGGAATCAGCCGGCCAGACCGACGGACCCGCGCCCGGAGATCGGCGGCGATCCCAGGCTCGAGTTCCCGGGTGGGCTGGCGCCAAATCCAGTTGCCTTCCATCGTTCCCGGCGTGTTCATGCGGGCGTCGTTCCCAAGGCCGAGGAGGTCCTGCAGCGGCAAGATCGCCCACACCGCAGACGACTGAAGCGTGCGGTCCACGAGGGCCCGCACGGCGCTTTCGCCATCGGTGTCCACCCCCGCTCGACGGCGCTCGTCGGCGGACAAGTTGTCCCACCAGCCGCGCATGGTGGGCGCATCGTGGGTGCCCGAGTAGGCGACTGAAAACGCCGGGTGATTGTCGGGATGGTGGATGTTCTCGGGGTTGCCGTCGAGGCCGAACTGCAGGACGCGCATTCCCGGAAGGCCCAGTGCGTCGCGAAGCTGCACGGTTCCTTCGTCGACGCTTCCCAAGTCTTCCGCGATCAAGGGCAGCGAACCCAAGGCCCGCTCAATGTCGTCAAAGACCGCCCGACCGGGGCCCGACAACCACTCGCCATTGAGGGCGGTGTCCTCGTTGGCGTCGATGGACCAGTACCGCGAAAACCCGATGAAGTGGTCCACGCGCATGGCGTCGCAGTGTTGCAGCAGCCGCTCGACCCGCGCGATCCACCATCGGTGGCCATCCGCGGCCATTGCTTGCCAGTCAAAGAGCGGGTTTCCCCACCGCTGCCCGGTCTCGGAGTATGCATCGGGGGGCACGCCCGCCACGTGCGTCGGTCGGCCGTCATCGCCGAGCAAGAACATGCCTTGATTCGACCACACATCGACGCTGTCTTGGCCGACGTAGATCGGGACATCACCGACCATTCGAACGCCGCGCGAGGCGGCGTACCGCCGGACTTCGGCCCACTGCCGTTCAAACAGAAACAGTGCGGCGCACCAAACGTCCACCTCGGCTTCCCGTCCTTGAAGGGCGGCAGCAATGGCCTCGGGCTGGTGACGGCGAAGTTCTTCGGACCACTGCCACCAGGGCCGCCCGCCGTGCGCCTTCTGCAGCGTGTAAAACTCCGCCGCATCGCGTGCCCAAGTTTGGGTTTCTTGAAAGCGCTTCAGGTCAGCAGACCAAACGTGATTGGGCTGGTCGAGCAACGCCTGGGCGGCTTCCAACACCAACAGGCGCTTTGACACCGATGCTTCGGCATAGTCGACCTCGCGACGGGCGGGCAGCCGCGCATGGGGCGGCAGCAAGCCGGCGCGGACGCACCACGCCAGGCCCACCAAGTCGGGATTGCCGGACAAGGTCGACCACGTGCTGTACGGACTGCCGGTCGAATCGGTGGGCACCAGCGGCAACACCTGCCACAACCCGATTCCCGCATCCACCAGCCAGTCAATGAACGCAATGGCGCCGTCGAGGTCACCGATGGGTCCGCTCCCACCCAGCGCGCTGACCGGATGCAAGACGCCCGCACGGCGGTCGTTCACCGAGATGCCCCCCGATTCTTCCTTGCGAGCGGTCGGTGCCTCCACGTACTCGGAGAGGGCATCGAGAAGCGGTCCCGTCCCCAGGTTGCCGGGAATTCGGTCGAGATCCGCCGCAAACGACGCCTCGAGATCGGTGCCGGTCAGCTGCCGAACCATGCCGACCGCGGATGCCGCGAGGCGAACGTTCTGGATGGGTTCGAGCCCCGTCACTTCGTCGAAGAACCATGCGCAGCTCGTGAACATCGCCAGCAACCGCCGGTGGGTCTCGAGCCACTGTTCGGCCCGTTGGGCGTCCGCTTCAGCGCCCGCGTGCTTGCGGTACCAGTCCCCGAATGCACCGGGTCGGTCAATGACCTCTCCGTATGCGTTTCGCGCAGCCACCGGATCGGCAAACAGCGCCTTCCCCAGCGGAGCCAGTGCAGCGCGGGCCCCATCGCGGAGCGCTTCGAGCGCCGCCCGATACGGCCCTCGCCACTGTTGATGCCAGCCGCGCCCCGGATCAACCACGCACCCACAGTTGTTCGACCACCGCCCGACCCCATGGGCGCAACTCCAGCTGCTCTCTTCGCGAATCCGAGCCCGCGTCGTCGGGGGGTTGCGCTCCAGCCACGATGCGACATTGGTGAGCCGGCAATCGGTTCGGGCGTCGATCTGCTCTTGGGCGTAGGCCAGCGCCATCTCGCCGTAGGCATGATGGTGCCCATAGCTCTCGCCGTCCGTCGCAATCAAGACAAAACCGGTCGCATGACTCGCGTCATCCAACCGCTTGGCGAGCCGATCTCCGCTGTGCAGCAAGCCTTCAAACGCCACGGCTTGGGAGACCACACCGTCGTAGACCGCCACGACGACCGCCTTGCCGGAGGGCAACTCGATGCGGAACGCACGGTTCACAACGTCTTTGCCCTCGACGGGCGTCCACTCACCGGGGCTCCACTCCACGGCCTCCACCTGATGGGGCGCCACAATGATGTAGTGCACACCGTGGGCGGCAATGGTCTCCAATGTGGGGGTATCCACCGCGGTTTCCGACAACCACATTCCCTCTGCAGGGCGCCCGTAGACGCGCTCGAACGCCTGCAACCCCCACACAACCTCGGTTTCGCGGTCGGCGTCGTCGCACAGCGGAAGAATGGGGTGGTGAAACGGTTGCGCCATCGCCGAGCCGCGCCCGAACCGGGCAATGCTGTCGCGGTCGGCAGTCCGCAGCCCGTCCAACAACACCGGGCGCTCTCGCTCCAGCCAGCTCAACAGCGTGGGCCCAATGTCAAAGTTGATGCTGGCGTACGTGTTGCGGACCTTCCGGGTCCGTCCTTGTTCGTCGAGGATGCGCGCAGCGGCGTTGGGTGCGTAGCTCTCTGCAGCGATTCGGTGATTCCAATCGCGGAACGGACCCGCCGATGGTTGGGGCTCGACGATGCCGGTCCATGGGTGAACCCGAGTGGGTTGGTAAAAGTGCCCGTGGATGCAGATTTCGCGCATGCTATTCCTCTGCTCCGTCATCGATGGAGCCTGAAGTGGGGGAATTCAAGACGGTATCTTCTTCGGAATCGACTTCGGATTCAAGGGCAGATTTGATGTCTTCAGCGTCGACGGCGCTTTGGTGGAGTGCCGCCTCCCAATCGCCGATCCATCCCGGGTGTTCCGTCGCAAAGGCTGCCAGCCGACCATCGGGGTCCGGCAGGCGCCGAATGTCCAAGAAGACCAGCGCCTCGTAGCCGCCCAGTTCTGCATACAACCCGTCGGCGTGCAGCTGGGCGCCCGAGCGGAGCAACCACGCCCGCTTGCGCAGTTCCCACAGGCCGTAAATTGCCGTCGGGTCGTCGTCGATGGCCAGCGACTCTCCCAACGACCGCTGGCGCAGCCGGGGCGCATCGTGCTCGCCTTCGTTGATCGCCGCGGACACCTTGATCCACCCCGCCGTCGACTCGCAGCGGTTGTTGTACAGCACGAGGCTGGGTTCATTCGTCCGCGACGAACGGTTGGCGAAGGCGAAGACGCTCTCATTCACACCGCCATCGGCGTAGAAATCCAGCAGCGCAAAGTGGTGGACGCCGCAGAACTTGTGGCGCTGGCGCAGGATGGGAAAGATCACCCGATCGTGGTGCTCCATGAGCCCATGGTCGGGCTCTTCGTTGTAGTAGGCCCGGGTGTACTCCATCCCGTACTTTTCGGCGTAGCCCTCGATTTGTCCGTGTCCAAACATGGGCAACCCGGGCAGGGTGGCCATCATGGTGGCGATCCCAAAGTACTTGTCGCCCTTCCCAAACTGATCCACCGCCGTTTCTTCGTCGGGGTTGTTCATGAAGTTCACGTACCGTTCCAAAATCGCTGGGCTGTATTCCAAGACCGACTTGATGGCGCCACGGTAGCCGGCGTTGTCCTCGTCGCGGAGCATGTGCATGAACGCGCTGTTGTACACGCGGTGCATGCCGAGCGTGCGGACAAAATACCCCTCCATCATCCAGAAGGCTTCCGCCAAGAGCAGCGTGTCGGGGACTTCTTCGCGCACCCGCTCGACCACCTCGCGCCAGAACTCACCGGGCAACAACCGGTCCAGAACCTCGGTCGGCACGGTGTGCTCGGCCCGAGACGGAATCGCGCCGCCGCCGCCGGGCGGCGGGTACCACAGCCGCGAGATGTGCTTTCGAGCCAGCGTCATTGCAGCGTCGAACCGAATGATGGGGAACTTTCGGGCGACGTCCAAGATGGTCTGGATCACCGCCTCCCGAACCGCGGGCTGCAGGTAGTCGAGCTGGGCCGTGTCGTTCCACGGCATCTGCGTCCCGTCGTTGCCGTGGTAGACGTAGCGCACGCTGCCGGTGTCCCGATGCACGCTCTTGAACACCACGGCCGCATCGGTCTGGTCCCAGTAGCCGTCTTCGAGGTAAATCTCGACGCGGTCATCCCCCGACACGTTGGGCCCGTTGAATCCGTAGCTGGGGAACGGAGGACGGTCGAGCTGGAGAAACCGCTCGGGGTGGTGCACCATCCACCCGCTGTCCATGCCCATGTGGTTGGGCACCATGTCGGCGGCCAGACGCAACCCCCGCTGGGCAGCGCGCGCCCGAAGCCCATCGAGGGCGTGGGTTCCGCCGAGCCGATCGGCGATCGCGTAGTCCTTGAGCGAGTAGGCCGAGGCCGCAGCCTCCGGGTTGCCGCGCCGGACCTTGATTTGCCGGCTTGCATCGCTGCGTTCCCACAGTCCAATCAACCACAGGCCGTTGAAGCCCTGGCGGGCGAGGCGGTCCAGCTCTTCATCGGGGATCTCGTCCAAGCGATTGATGGCCCGACCGTATTGTGCCGACAACTGGTCCATCCACACGTAGGTTTGCTTGGCCATCATCACCACGCCGGGCATCCACTCGCGGTCCTCGGAGAACCGCGACGAGCCGTCCACAAACCCGGGGGCTCCGGGCATGCCGAAGTACTGCGCATCGCCAAAGCCGTGCGAATCGGCGATCCCCGCTGGCGCGGCCGGACCCGGGCCCTCCATGCGGATGGTGGTTTCTTCTGCGGCGATGTCCAGCGCCAGCCCGACGAGCGCGAAGAATTCGTCCGACAACCACGCCGACCAATGCTCCTGGATCCATGAAACCTGACCGGCCAAATTGTCGGGCTGCTCGCGGGCGGGCCCCTGCAGCATGTCCACCAAACCCGAGGGCATGCCGGCCGGCAGCGGTTGCTGGGCATCGGCGGCGCGGATCACTTCTGCGAGGGCCTGAAGGTCCACCCGGTCGGCCCACACCGATGCACCCGTGACCGACTGGACGGGCGACAACCCGGGGTTTTCGGCGATCGCATCGAGGACCATCGCCAAGCTCGGGTCGGTGGGCGTGGTGGCCCGACTCCAAAACTTGAGAACCGTCTGCACGTGAAACTCAATCGCACCGGCTGCGCTGCAGAGATCCATCACGCGGGTCATGCGGTCCGGATCGATCGCAGCATAGGCGCGAACGAGATCCCGGTAGGCGCAGACCACCGCCGATGCATGCACCACTGTGGACGTCTTCAAGGACGGGACGGCCCCAATGGTGCGAATTCGATCCGCGACGCTGGCCCAATCGGGGAGCCCTTCGCCCCGGTCAGCCGATGCGGCGGAT
>JAYZVA010000080.1:0-7750 GCA_036156175.1 Myxococcota bacterium | reverse complement strand
ATCGCTCGATACACAACCGTGTAGGTATTGCCTGCGTCCCGAGTTCGGAGCAGCGAATTCTCTAAAAATGGGCCCGCAACGAGCCATGCAGTTTCCGAATCGGTTTGGTCCGCGATGAGCACCCGAACGGTCCCCGCTTCTTCGATGGATGAGTCAACGGTGATGGGTGTGCGAGTCCATGAGGCGCCCCCATCGAAGCTTCGGTGCAGCGCGGCTTCGGCAGAACCGGTCTCGATCGACACGGCCCAGATGGGCATGTCGCGGCCGGTGGCGTGAACAACCGACGTAAACGACCAGCCGGGCTCCAAGGTCACAACCTCGGCCCACGTGCGCCCGGCGTCGGCGCTCAGGTGAATGCCGTTGGTCTTTCCCGTCGTCGCCGTGACGGCAACGACGGCTGAAGGCTCGTGAGGGTCGAACGAAACCGCGGAAACCCGATGGCCGGTAAGCCCGCTTGGAGCCATCCACTCGCATCCGTCTGTGCTCCAGTACAAGGACTCAGAAGGGTGTTTGGCTTGGTCCAAAACCCCAACGGTGGCAAGCATGGTTCCATCGGCGTTTTCTGCATACCGCGGGGTGATCAGTGCCCCGGGCTGAGTCACGGTTTCATGGCACAGCCAATCGTAGCCGCCGGCCGGCAGGCGGCGAAGGTACCCCACCGTGCTCTCCAATCCGACCAGGGCACCGCGGCCGTTTGTGACCACATCGATGGCATCCACCCCGGCATTTGCATGGGCATGAGCTCGTCCTTCACAGAAACCAAACACAAGTGCCCAGGCGAACAGGACACGAGAGGGCTCAGGAAGTCTGGGAGGATCTGACATGAGGATGATCACGGTAGCGCTAATCGCTTTGGGATGCAGCACGGCGGATGAAGACAAAGGCACTGACGCCGAGGTGCGCAACGGCTTGGCTGCCCTTGGCTACGACACTCAAAACATCAACAACGTTACGGTAGCGGTCGTCGGCGACGAAAGCGATGGCTTGAACTTGCCAAGAGATCTTGCGTTCAATCCCGATGATCCGGGCGAGCTTTGGGTGGTGAATCGGACCGACGACTCCGTGTCAATCTTCTCCAACGTCGGCACCGCAGACCAATCCTCTGAGCACATTGTCGACCCATTCGCCATGCACTTCATGGACAACGTGTCGTCGATCGCCTTTGGTGCGCCGATGCACAGCGAGTCAGCGGCTTCAAACTTTGCAACCTGTCAGGAGTCGACGAATACCTACAACGATCGAGGGGACCCGAACTATTTTATGGGGCCCACCCTGTGGTCGTCCGACCCGGACATCTTTGGCGAATCCAATCGGGATGCGATCGAGTACCTCACGGACCTGTTTGGGTTTTATACGGACCTCGGCAGTCACTTAGACATGCTGCACGAAAGCCCACTTTGCATGGGAATTGCCTTCGATTACGACAACGTTTATTGGGCGTTCGATGGCTACAACCGCAGCATCTATCGATACGACTTTCAGGAAGACCATGGACCGGGCTACGACGACCACGGCGATGGCATCATCGCCCGCTATGCAGAAGGCGAGATTGGGTACGAGGCAGATGTGCCCAGTCACCTGATCTTGGATGCGGATTCCCGCTTGTTGTACATCGCGGACACCCAGAACAACCGAATTGCGATCCTGGACACCGACTCGGGTGTGGAAGGGGACCCGTTGCTGCGTGCGGAGCGGCCGTACACGACACACTACGAGATGGACGGTGAGGAGATCTGGACGTTCATCGACGGTGCGGAGGTCGGTCTGGAGTCGCCCTCTGGGATTGAGCTGGTAGACGGGGTGCTGTTGGTGACGGACAACCAGACCAGTGAAATCGTGGCGTTTGATATGGACGGTTCTGTGGTGGACCGCGTCAACACCGGTCTTCCGGCTGGGTCGCTGATGGGAATTTTCGCCCGCACACTCGAGGACCTGTGGATCGTCGATGCCGTTGGCAACAGAGTCTTGAACCTGACGCCGCTCGACTGAAACGCGAGGCGGTCGCCGCTGCCCCTGCACATCGTTTGAATGAAACTCGTTTCCAGCCGTTTCACCGCCGAGGTGTGCGTGAAGCGGGTTTGTTCGATTGCGTTGCTGGCGACATTGGGTGGGTGCGATCTGAAGGTTCCACTGGGTGCCGGTTCAGAAGGGATGTGCCTCGACGATTTCTTGGCCATGGTTGCAACCGATCGAAGCACGCTGGAGGAGACTGCTGCCGCACGGGGCATCGCCACGGGTGAACTCCTCGATGAACTGATCGATGGGACCCTCGGAATCGCGGATGTCCTGTTCGACTGCTCGGCGAGCGATGCACTTGATGCCCTCAGCGAGGGAACGGGCGGTCGTTTTGTTCAGGTCGATTCTGTGGATGACTTGGTCAGCACCCTGATGAATGTGACCGAGGAACAGCAATCATTGACGCAGGACATTGCATTTTTGGTCGATGCGACGGGCTCCATGAGCAACGACATCGATGGTGTGCGCGTGCGCTTGGACGAAGTTTTGGGTGCGCTCGAACCCGATGAGGACCGTGTGACCATTGCCTGGTATCGCGATCGTCATGTTGACTCGCCATGGTACCGCCGGAACAATCGAGGGCTCATCGCTCCCAATGCAAAACAGCTGGAGAGCTTCCTGGCGAACATCGACCCGAAGGGTGGGGGAGACCTGCCTGAGTCGCTTTATGACGGCGCGATGAAAGTGTTGGCCGAGGTCGACTGGGACTCAGAACGGCGGGTGTTGGTGATCATGACCGATGCGGGCCCGACCGACCGCGACACCCATTCGCTCGATGATGTTGTGCGATTGGCCGGGGATCATGGAGTCTCGATTGTCGCCATCATGGTGGGATTGTAGGCCTCGGCACAACACGTCGGCTAACCACCCCTTCGGTCGGGAACCGGCCCGACTCCGCGTCGGATTCGAATGGTGGTCCCCGGATGTTCCGGCGTGGCCTCGACGTGATGCCAGCCACCATAGGCAACGGGGTTCACCCGGTCGTAGAGCCACCGGGCATCTCGGACCGACAGGTTGATGCACCCGTGGCTGGCCGTGTGGCCGAAGCCCCAATGCCAGAACGTGCCATGCAGGGCATACCGGTGCTTGAAGTGCATGACCCAAGGCACCTTCTCGACGTAATACGGGTCATCCGAATCCGGCCGGCTGGCCATGTCGCCCCATGCCGTTTTGCTCTTGATGCGAAACAGACCTCGGGGTGTCGGGGTATCGGGTTTCCCAGTGGACACCAGGGTTACGAATTCGAGGTCGGTACCGCGCCGCAATGCCAGAACCTGTTGGTCGACATCGACATCGACCCACAGCTCGGTTGGTCCAACGCCGATGGGGGGCGGTGATGGGGTCCAGTGACGAATGCCATCGGTATCGTTCACGTACCCCGGAACACCCGGTCCCAGGCCGTTGGGCATCATCCACCAATGCCCTCCGCGGTCGACGGGCTGGTCTTCGACCAAGATGGCATCGTGGTAGTTCAGTATCGAACCGACTGACGCGTGGACGCTTGGCGCATCGCGAACGGGAGTGCCGTCGTACGAAATCGCCCACGCGGGCAGGTACCCGGATGGGATCGGTTCGGCCCGAGTATCCCATCCATGAAATTTGGTCAGCGGGTATATGTGGACGGACTCCGCAGGCACAACGGCGCCGTTTTCCCGCTGAAGGACGGCGCCTTTGCTGGTCATTTGGGCATCCACAAAGTGGTATTTTCGACCCTTGTTGAGCCGCTGAATGGGTGCCTCACCTCGACCGAACGATGCTGCGCTGGCGTAGTTCGGTCCAGTCCACTGGCCCCAGCGTTTTGCATAGATGAATGGAACCATTGCATCGATCCGGTCTTCCGGCGCGGTGTCGTAGGTCATGGTCTCCATGTAACGGTCCCATTCGCGCGGATCCGGATGCACGAAGCGCACGAGTCGCGGCAGGCGGACTGGGCTTTCCGCTGTTGGTCGTGCTCCGGCGAGGCAGGTGAAGCCATCGCCATCGGTTTGAGCCCAGCCTTCGGGACAAGCTGCGCCTTCCACCCGTTCAACAACAATGAACGGTTCATCTTGTGGAATCCGGGCAAGCATCGGGGCGCCGTGAGTCGGCTGAGTCCGGACGACCAGCGGCCGGTCTGCAATCCATCGCTGTCCTTCGTCGTGCACCTCGGTCGGCACCTGTTGCGTTGCCGAACGCGGTGTTGCGTGAGACTCTGCGTTGGGGACAGCCCACGTCCACACGGCGGTCGAAACCGCCAACCCAGTGGCGATGAAGCCAACGGATCGCAACAAAGTGGGGTTCATGAGCTTGACGGGCATGAGTAACGGGCAGCGAGTGACTGCAGCGACGTAACCAAAAATACCCCCGGTGGGCGTCTGGGCATGTACAATAGCCAGCGTAAAGGAGCCCACGGCCATGCACTCGTTCAAAAAGACCCTGATGGCGTTGCCCATCCTCTGTTCAACAGCCCACGCAGGGATGGCTGTTGAAGGCGACAAAATCAACATCTCGTACGGTGACGGTGGTACGTGGTCCAACGACGATTACGACCAATGCTTGACCTATTTTTACGACGGGTCTTGGGTCGATTTTTGCCAGTATGGGTACGAGTGGCAGGTCTTGTCAGCGAGCTACGTCGTCGACGGGTTCGACGACGAGGCCGTCACGGGCAGCACATACGAGGGCTGGGATTGGGACTCTGCCACGCTTGTCGACACGAGTGCCGGCGACCGCATGGGGTCAGAGGTATCGTTTAATGTCGAGGAAGTGGCCATCACAAAAACGGAGTCGTGGGCGGAAGACGGCAGCACCGTCACGATTGACATTTCGGTCACCAACATTTCGCCGTGGTCGCTCGATGAAGTGGTCGTCATGTGGGGCATCGATGCCGACCAAGGCTGCGCATTTGCGGGTGGTCGGTGCTACCAAACCTACAACGACGTTCTGGATCCGCTTGATGAAGGGGCGCAGACCTATGTGAAGTCATCGGTGGACGAAGGCTTGACGATTGGGTTGGGGTCGTGCGACGCCACGGCAGACGAAGTGGGGCACCAGTTTGGAACCACCGGATTCCCCTTTTTATCGTCGACCTTCGCTGAGTTGAGCGATCCCGATGATGAATACGCCGACGGCCAAATCGTGTGGAGGCACACGTTTGCTGACCCGATCGGTCCGGATGAATCCCTGGCGGCCTCGTTCTTTGTGGTGGTTGCTGACACTGCGTTGGACGCCGAGGAAGCGTATCGCTCCGTTCGATACGACTGCGATGTTTGTGACGAAGACGGCGATGGGATCATCGGCCCGAAATGTTCGGGTGATGATTGCGACGACAATGACCCCGCTGTTGGTGCGTGTGAAGAGCCTGCGGATGCGGATGCGGATGCGGATGCCGACGCGGATGCCGACGCGGACGCCGACGCGGATGCCGACACGGACGCGGACGCCGACGCGGATGCCGATGCCGATGCGGACGATACGGGGGAGCCGGGACCGTTTCCTGGCGATTCGTGCGGTGTGGGCGAGGTGTATGATTGCGAGCTGGAGTGCGTCGATGCCGAAACGGCCGAAGATTGGGTGGGCGATGGCTACTGCGATGACGGCACTTACGGTATGGTTCTGACTTGCGAAGCATTCGACTTTGATGCTGGCGATTGCGATGAGGGTGATGCCGACGCCGACGCCGACACGGATGCGGACGCCGACGCGGATGCGGACGCCGACGCGGATGCAGACACCGACGCGGATGCAGACACCGACGCGGATGCAGATGCCGATGCGGACGCCGACGCTGATGCGGACGCCGACGCTGATGCAGACGCAGACGGCGGTCCGGATGATGCTGCGCCTGGCGACCTCTGTGATGATGGAAAGTACGACTGCAGACTGGTCTGTCGTTCCTCCGAGGTGATCGAAGAGTTTTATGGAGACGGGACTTGCGACAGTGCTGACTACATGGACTTGAATTGCGAAGTGTATGGATACGACGCGGGTGACTGCTCCACCGGCGATGCGGATGCCGACGCGGATGCGGATGCGGATGCGGATGCCGACGCGGATGCGGATGCCGACACCGCGGCGCCGGCGGACGATACCGGCGTGAGCGGAGAAGATGGCGCGGATGGAGGCGCCTCATCGGTGGGCGGTCCTGAAGCGATTGAAGGCGGCGGTGAGTTGAAGGGAGAGTGCGGGTGCGCAACATCGCGCGCTCCGACTCAATACCTGTGGCTTCTCCCGATGATTGGCTTGCTGATTCGCCGGCGCTACCAGTAGTCCGTAGTCACCACCAGATCGGTTTCGACCTCGGCCATGCAACTCAAACGCAGGCCGGGGTCGACTCGATTGTCCTTGCAAACCCGATGTTCGTGGGGTGTTGCTGGCGCAACGCTGCCTTGGACGATGCGAACGCCGCACTTCCCGCAGGTTCCATCCGCACCGCAGCTGCTGGCCACTGGCAGATTGGCGGCGCGGATGGCGTCGTAGATGCGGCTTCCCAGCGGGACCTCAACCGTGCGCCCGCTGGGGTGAAAGGTCACCAACTTCATGATCCGCATCCGGTGTTTAGGAGGGGGTACGTGCCGGTCCGGAAAAATCCTTCCGTGTCGTCAAACAAGCCACTCACATCGATGCCTCGATGATGACTCACGCCGGCACGGTCCATTCGGTCTCGTGCTCGGCTCAGCAACATCTTGGCGCTCCGGTGAGCGCCGAGGTGCGTTTGGAGGAGGGCTGCCGCCGTCTGAATCAATGACTGAAGCACATCCCGGTCCAGGCTCGGCCTGGGACATCCGTGCCACATCGCTTCCCAGGCCTCGTGTGCCTCCCAAAAATACCGGTGGTCGAACAAGTCGGCGGCAAACATGGCGGTGGGGTCGGTGGACCATTCAACCCGGTGATCCCAAGGCGCGTGGGCTGGTGCACTGCCGTCGGTGTACATGTGCCCACCCTCATGACGAAACGGGTGGGGCATCCATCCCGGCACGTAGCGATACGGTGGCAGTGCCCGCCGACTTCTCCGTGACAGGGTGTCCGGAGGCGGCGGAATGGGGTGCCGAGCCGTTCCCGTTGGCGTCATCAGAGCTGCCGAATCAGGACAATCAAGCGCAGCAATGCGAGTCCCCCCGCGATGTATGCGAGCAAGGGCTGAGCGGGCCACGATGCAGCGGCAATGAGTGAAAACAAGCCGATCGACAGCACCCCAGTCATGGATCGCACATGCCGCCTCATGCTCACAGCTCTGCCGCCAACCGGTATCCATGCGCAAAGTCTGCATCAGCCGGGGCGTACCGGATGATGAGTTCGGCGATGTGGCCGTACAGCTTGCGCTCGTTTTTCAGTTCGATCGTGCCAAAGATGCGTTCGGGGCGTAGGACGGGGGTTGGGTCACTCGCGCTGAGTTCGGCGCCTTGCCGGAGGCTGATTTGTTCGGGCAGTCGTTCGGGATGTGCCCAGAACACCCGGGTTTCGTTCATGTCGATGTGTCCAGGCACAAACACCACCATGTATCCATCGCGGTACCCGGGATGGGTGACAGCGGCCGGCGCAGAACCAACGAACAGGGTTGCACCGGCCGTTTGCCTCGGTTTCGCCGTATTGCCATCCACCTCGACGACCAAAATGGTGCCCTTGTCCATCGCAGGGGCGCCTGCCGTCCAATGGAAAGTCATGGGCTCGGAAAGCGAAAACCGATGAACTTCGGCGATGGAGAGGACCCCATCTGACGAAGCAAACGCAGCAGTGATCAATGCCCAAAGAACCA
>JAYZVA010000079.1:0-27026 GCA_036156175.1 Myxococcota bacterium | reverse complement strand
GCCATCAAGGTTCAATTCCTGGATGGCAACGGGCGCGTGCTCACGGAGCACCTGTCCAACACCCTTACCCATGAGACGCCCACCGACACGTGGGTACCACTGGCTGTCACGGCCACCGCACCGTACGGCACGGTCGCGGTCCGGGCAGGCCCGTTTCACCTCCACTGCGAGGGCGTGTGGTCCGAGTGCTACGATCCCGGGGCCACCTATTTCGATGCGATGACCATTGCCCAGACGGCAACGGCGCCGCCGGAGGGCGAGTACGTGTTTGGGAGTGCCGAGACCGCGACCGGCATCATTCGGTCCGGACGGCAGTTCTTCATGATGCGGGCCGGTGAGCCGTTCGCCGTCAATGGGTTGTCCATGGGCCGCGTCACCGACGAGCTGCTTGCATCGGCCGCATCGCGCGGGGCAAACGCCATCCGCACCTATGCGTTGGGCTCGGTGGCCGATGATCTGGCCAAAGCCGAAGCCCATGGCATTGGGGTGTTTGCCGGTCACTGGCTCAGTCACTACGTCGCTTCATTCTCGGACGAAGACTATTTGGATGGTGTCCGTGCCGAACTGGTTGCAGCGATTGAGGCGCACAAGGATTCCCCCGCGTTGATTGCCTGGGTGCTTGGGAACGAAATGGATTTTGTTCACAGTCCCGCTGAGATGGCCGCAGGCTGGGCGTTTGTCGACGAATTGGCCGGGTTGATTCACTCGCTCGATCCCGACCACCCCGTCGTCACCGTTCTCGCAGGAACGGACGCAGCGGAGCTGAACGCAATCACTGCGATGGCACCCAATCTCGATGCCATTGGCGTGAATTCCTATGGTGGGATCTACGGTGTTGGCAGTGCGGTCAAGGACTCATCGTATGATGGCCCGTTCTTCGTCACAGAGTGGGGGGTGAACGGGTTTTGGGAGCGGCCGTCCACGTCGTGGTCGCGACCCATCGAAGAGACGAGCTTGGAGAAGCGCGCCAACGTTGCCGAGCGCTACACGATGATGAACGGCTGGGACGGCTGCATGGGCAACTTTGCTTTTCTGTGGGGGTTCAAGCAGGAGCGGACACCCACGTGGTTTTCGATTTCGGTGGAAGACGACTCCAGCGTCGGCCGACCCGACTTTCTCAACGGAGAGTTCACGAGCATCGCGGATGTGCTCGAAGCCGAATGGAGGGGCGTGCCGCCGGCCAACCTCGCCCCGGACTTCTCGGCGATTCGCGTCGACGGGATGGTGCCCACCGAGAGCGTGACCTTGACCGTCGGCAGCACGGTCACAGCCGAAGTGGACGTCGAGGCCCACGGCGAGACTGGCGCGATTGCCTACTATTGGGAGTTGGTGAGGGAGATCGACCCCGCGTTGTACGGGGCGGGCGGCAGCGCGGAGCCGCGACCCGAGACCCACGCCGTTTACGGGCCCTTCTCGGAGCCATTCATGACCTTCACCGTGCCCACCGATACCGATAGCTCCCACAACAACGAGTTCCGGCTCTTTGCGTACGGCTTCGATGCACCCGATGAAGACGGGCGAAGCCGGGTGGCCACCGCGAACATTCCGATGCGGTTTGTCCGCTGATCTGCGCCCACACGGTCCGTTTGGGTCCGGGTCGAGAGCGGTTTGAATCGGGCTTGCGTCGGGGCGTGCCCGCGCACCGTTGCACAACTCAAGTCGCTCAAACAGCCGCATCGGCATTGACCGCGGGCCAAGATGCAGCGGGCCGCCGATTTTGGCGAGAAGCGCGGGTGCCGTCCATTGCTCCATCCTCGCCGTTCGGCGTTAGAGTGGGCGCAGAGAGGCGACCATGAACAACAACGATACCCTTCGCCGAATCCGTTACGCGCTGGACCTCTCGGATGCCCAAGTGGTGTCGGCCTTTGGTCTTGGGGGTGACGAGATCACCGAAGAGCGGGCCCGGCAGTACATGGCCAACGAAGATGCGGATGGCTCGGTCTACTGCACCGACGAGGCGTTCGGTCGTTTCTTGGATGGTCTCATCATCGAGCGCCGCGGCCCACCGCCTTCGGGCAAGGCCCCGCCCCCTACGGCCGAAGCCTTGTCGAACAATGCCACGCTGAAGAAGCTTCGGATCGCGCTCAATCTCCGCGAAGACGACATGTTGGCCACCCTCAAGGCCGGTGGGCATCCGATGTCCCGCGGCGAGCTCACGGCCCTGTTTCGGAAGCCGTATCACAAGCACTATCGCCAATGCGGCGACCAAGTCCTGCGCAAATTTTTGAACGGACTGACCAAACGGTTGCGCCCATCCGCCGGCGCACTGGACACGGAGTAGGCGTGGCCTTTGATCACGAGAAACGCACTGCAGCCCGGCTGCTCGGTGCCATCGAAAACGGCAGCTTGTCCCCGGAAGACACCCTTCCACTCCTTAAAGAATCGGACCCGGCGTTGGTGTACTTGATCGTCGCTTGGCTGCGGGCTCGGTACCACCCGGGCCACTCGGCGTCCGAGGGGGTGTTGGGCCGAATCGTTCACCTCTGCACCGAAAGCCCCGCGGTCGCCCGCATGGTGCAGACCGGCGGCAGCGATCCCATCGTTGCGTGGTTTGAACAGAGCCACAACTACCGGGACGTTGACCGGTCGGCGTTCATCGACACCATCGTGGAGAAGCTGGAAGGCTGATGCGGCGCGACGGGTCGCTCAGAAGCATGCGGACTCGGGGTACTCGGCCGCGCATGCTTGGGCATTCAACTCGACTCGAAACGACAGGGCATTGTCGCAGTCGCCCATGGTCAGCGGAAGGTAGCGGTGATCGATGCCGCCGCACTCGCGGCCTCCCGTAAAGGCATGGTCGCTGCACTCGGCCGTTCCGAGCCCCGCGCACCGACCCGTCGCGGGTTCGGCAATTTGAAAGCCATCACTCGTGGGGTTCAAGGCGACGGTGCTGCATCGGTTGCCATCGGTGTCGAGCATGAGCCGGCCGTTCGGGGCAAAGCGGATGCATCGCGGTTGCGAGTAGCCGTCGAACCACAGCTGGTTGTCTCGGTGGCGGATTCGTTGGTCATTGAACACCTGGGCATGGGCATGGCTGTGTCGCTTGAATGTGTGCAGCCTCAACTCGGAACCAAACCGCTCGCTGCCGCACGACAACAGAATGTCCACGGCGTAGGGGTACCCCTCGTACGTGCAGTGTTCGGTGACAAGGGCTCCCTCGAAGTCGCCCGGTCCCGCTGCCCTCTCTTCGGCCGTGTCTTCGGTGCGATCATCGGACGATTCGGCGTCGTCGTCTGCCCTCGAGTCTGCCGAGGCATCGTTTGTACCAGCGGTCGAGTTCGTGCCGTCGGTTCCGGTTTCTGCTGCACCATCGGATTTCCCCACGGCGATGCAGGCCCACACGCTCAGCCACCACACCATCGGACCGTCCTCCCATTCGATTTTAGCCCAAGGAAAGCGGTGTGAGCCAGTCGTGTGGCGCGCGTTGAAGCGCCTCAGAGCCTTCCAACATGCGGTCAATGGTTCGATGGTGCGAACCATTGACCGGGTTTCCCGGACTTTTCTTCGACCTCGAGTCGACAATCAACTCATGAGTAGGTATACGCCCCCTGCTCTGCGTGAAACCAGGGTTGTGGGGCGACGAGTTGATCCGCGGGGACCGCGGTTCTGCAGTGGAGGGGGCGATGATGCGTACGACGTTGGCAGTGCTTGCCGTGGTGACCGGCTGCGATGGCGCGGCTCGATTTGGTGATTCTGGAACGATGGTCGACGAGTCGTCCGCGGCGCCGGAACTGGTGTGCTTGGACCCGCGCAATCCGCTGACCGGCGACGAGTCGGCGTGGAGCGCGCCGGACGAGGATGGCGAGCTCGCATCCGTTTCGTTTCGCGTGGCCATCGACCCGACGCACCCCTCGTTGGAGTCGGAGGGATTCCAGCCGAAGACTCAAGCGGTCACCGTTGCGGGTGAGACCCGCGGCTGGGACATTGTTGCGGCGGCGAAGACCCTGCGCGCTCACGATGGCGTGATGCGCCTTGATCTGTACATCGCACCCCTGAACTCCGGTCTGAGCGATGCGGTGTTGACCATCGACGCGGCGTCGACGGACTTGGTGCACGATTTTCGGGTGGACCCGTGGGCGCCCGCCACCGACGCGCGGTCCTTTGAGGTGTCGCACGTCAACAAAGAGGGATTTGCGCACTTTGCGTTCGGGGTTCCCGTTGCCGAAACAATGAACCTGAACGTGACGTTTGAGGGCATTGAGTCGTGGGCCACGGCAGTCAACTCGGGTCCAATTCAGCTGGACGCGAATGACGAGACCCTGTGGTCGGTGTTCCCAGACGGCGATGTGCTCGCAGCGGTCGATCTGGACACGGAAGCGCGGACTCAGATTTCCATCCCCGGTGGGCCGACCTCCACGGCGCTGACGCCGGACGGCGAGTGGGTGGTGACGGTCTCGCCAAAGTGCAACCAAGTGGTCGTCGTGGATGCCGACTCCCGGGAAGTGGTCCAAGTCCTGGGTGAGGCCGAGGGAGTGGGTCGCGAGCCGCGACACGTGGTGATGACGCCCGACGGCACCCGCGCATTTGTCACGTCCTACGTCGCCGACCAAGTGACCATGCTCGAGCGGGTCGACGGCGGCTTTGTGGTTGCGGAGAGTTTGTCGGTGGGTCGGCGGCCAACCGGGCTGTCGGTCAGCCCCGATGGGCAGCACGTCTACGTTGCGCACTTTTTGCCGCGGGGACCCATTTCGGCCAATCACGGGTGGATGAGCGTGATCGACATTGAGCGGTTCTCGTTGGTCCATGAAGTGACTTTTGAAGACCAATTCAACGTGGCGCCCGCCGATTGCGTGCGCTCGATTCCAATCTTCGAGACGTGGTCGGCCGAAGAGCTCAGCTTTGAGGGCGTTCCCAAGATGCTGGCGGGCGTGTTCTTGCACCCCAGCGGGCAGTACGGCCTGCTGCCGGGACTGAAGAGTCCAGGTTTCCCGGCCTTGGAAGGCGATCTGTCTTCTTGGGGGATTGCGCAGACCCGCAAGGGCGCCAACAACCCTGCGGTGCTGTACCCGGTCAACTTTACCGAGTCGCCCATGGGGCGAACCATGCCGTGGCAACTGGCCCAGGACGTGGTCGACACGTCCGAGTCGTTCCTGAAGTGTGCAGCACCGACGAACGACATTGAGTTCGTGACCCCGCGCTACGCAGCGGAACTGGGTGGAGCCCGCGAAGAGCTGTATTTCTACCCGGGCACCATTACGCCGGGCGCCCAGACCCCGTTCATGCCCATGGGGGCGATCCGTTCGCTGGGCTACACCCGCGGCGGACGGCGGGTCCTCGCGTTGAGTCACGTCGCGGACATGGTCGCGGTGCTCGACGGCGCCACGCTGCAGCCGGCGTCCATCGATCACCTGACCCTGTCTGGGTCGAACCCCTCGGGGATTGCCGTGAGTGACGACGGCACACGGGCGTATGTGGCCTATGACAACTCGCTCTTTGTGTCGGTGCTCGACATCGCTGCCTACGCCGGAGATGCACTGCCCGACCCGGTCTTCACCCCGTATTGGCTGCAAGAGACTGCTCAAGTCACCGTCTCCCTCGCAACCCGAGAGACCTTCACGCGCGACAACTCGACCCTCGCCAAGGAACCCCTGGTGACCGAGATCGGTCAAATTCCCGTGCTGGACGACGACCCCATGGACCCCGTCATGCGTCGAGGAAAGACGTTGTTTATGTCGTCCAATCCGGTGAAGTACAGCGGCTTGTCGGGCCATCCTCATGCGGCTTGCGTGTCGTGTCACCCCGACGGTGGCAGCGACGGAAGCGCATGGGGAACCGTTGAGGGAGAGCGGCGAACGAACTCATTGCGGGGCGGCACGTCGGGTCGGGGCTGGCTCCATTATTCGGCCACCCACGCCAACATCACCGAGTTTTTGGAGATTGTTCTCCCGGAGCGCTTGGGTGGCCAGGGCTTGGACGAGGACGACCTTCACGCCTTGTCGCTCTACATCGCCGATGGCATTCCCACGTTGCAGGCTCCGGTGACCGATCCCGATCGCGTCGCTGCCGGTCAGGTGGTGTTCGAACGCGCGTGCGCCAGTTGCCACATGGGCGACCAGTACACGAGCGGTTCGCCGATTCGAGACGATCCGTACGGGGGCTCCGAGCGCACCATTCAGCCGCTGCTGTACGACATTGGTACGGGTCAGGAGCGCTCGGGCGTGATTTTGGGCCCGCCATTCGCCGCGATTTTCCCCGAGCCGGCCGGTTCGCTGCTGTTGCTGTTGGCGGGCGATCGAGCGTTGGGCTCGGACGACATCGTGGGGGAGATTCTCGGATTCGAGCCGCGCCCCGAGCGGCCCTCTGGGCTGTTCAAGGCACCGTCGCTTGTCAACATTTGGGACGAAGCGCTGCTGTTGCACAACGGTCGTTTCGACAATCTTGAAGACCTCATTACCTACAAAAACGAATTTTTCTCGTTCTCGTTGACCGACGAGGAGCGAACTGCGCTCCTCGAGTACCTCCACACCATTTAGGCCGGGCAGCACGCCCGCCGAAGGACACGCCATGAACCGCTATTCACTGCTTCTTCTCGCCGCACTCATCGGGTGTTCCGACGATGACAAGGACACAGGAGCCGCATCCGACACCGCCACGGTGGGCGGCGATGCCGACGCCGACGCCGACGCCGACGCCGATGCCGACGCCGATGCCGATGCCGATGCCGATGCCGATGCCGACGCCGATGCCGACGCCGACGCCGACGCCGATGCCGATGCTGACGCCGACGCCGATGCCGACGCCGATGCTGCCGGCATTTGCGAATCCGACTACGGGTTCTGCGGGTCGATTCAAATCCCCACTCCGTTGACCGGCACCCCACGGGCAATGGCCATCTCGCTCTACGACACGCTCACACCGGCCGGTCCCCCCAACGTGACCGTGACCGAGATCGATGCACCCGAGGTTGTGGAAGGCGAGCCCTACATCGTGGAGTTCAGCCCATTGATCGCAACCGGCGAGTACTACGTGTGGGTGTTCTTGTACATGGAAGGTGGCGGTGAATGGGCTCCGGTGGGCGGCATCGACTACTTCGGCCACTCGGCCGAGATGATCACCTTTGATCGCGATGCCGTGAACTTCCCGACCATCACCCTCGAGATGGCCGAGTAACCACGACGGGGCACGCCCGATACCGCTGCGCGACACGCCGTTGGGCCCCGGAGGGAGGCCCTTCGGGGTGTCGCGTGTTCGGTTTTCGTCGGGGTTGGGATACACCCGACTCGCGGAGGCCGAGCAGTCGTGAAGCGGGACAGCCACATCGGAAACCCATGGGAGCTTTTGCCGGCGGGCGGTGACCCTGCGGACCGAATGCCCCTTTGGTTTCACGACCTGTACACGGATGGCATCCATCCCGATGCCCGCTTTCCCCGCGACCGCTACGTTCGCTTGGCAGAGCGGTTCAAGCGGGGCGAGGCGGGGGAGTTGGTGCGGCTGGAGACATCGCCCGCTGCCGACCGAGCCGACCTGCTCGTGGCCCACGATCGCGACTATGTCGACCGCTTCCTGGACGGACAAATGGATGCGAAAGAGACCCGTCGAATTGGGCTTCGGCCGTGGACGCCGTTGCTGATTCCGCGGACGCTGCGCATCATGGGAGGCGCAATCGCCGCCCTTCAGCACGTCGCCCGGACCGGTGGCCTCGCGGGAAACATGGCGGGCGGAACGCACCACGCGCACCGCGACTTCGGCTCGGGCTATTGCGTCTTCAATGACCTGGCTGTGTGCGCCCGCTTGGCGGTCAAGGAGTTTGGCTTTCGTCGGGTGGCGATTCTTGACCTGGATGTTCACCAAGGCGATGGAACCGCGACCATCTTGGCGGATGAGCCAACCGCTTTGACCATCTCGGTGCATTGCGCCGAGAACTTTCCGTTTCGCAAGGCGGTCAGCGACCACGATCTGGCGGTCCCCGCAGGCACGGAAGATGCTGCGTACTTGGCAACCGTTCGCAGCGCAGTCGAGACCGCCGTTGCGTTCCAGCCCGACCTGTTGTTGTATCAAGGAGGCGTCGATGGCCTCGCGTCCGATGCGCTCGGTCGGCTTTCGCTCACCCGAGCGGGCATGCGACAACGAAATCGGATGGTCTTTGAAGCCGTTTTGGACCTGGGCATTCCGTGCATCGTGTACATGGGGGGCGGGTATTCCAATCCGATCGGTCCCACCGTCGATGCGTTCCATGACCTGTTCTTGGACGCTGCGTGGGCCAACCGGCATGCCTTGGCCGGTCGCCGACTTCTTGGTGGCGGGACCCCGCTTCCCCGGCAATCGCCGTCACTGGTGCAGTCATGAGCGCCCCAACTTGCGCCCGATGTGGCCGGGTGATGACGCCCCGCAAGAACTGGGACCGCCAGCAGGAGCCGGTCAAATACTGCTCGAAGCAGTGTCGGACCCGGCGCATCCGACCCGTGGACCGCATGCTCGAAGCGGCGATCGTGGCGCTGCTTTCGGAGCGCTCGGCAGCGGCAAGCATCTGCCCTTCGGAGGCGGCGCGCCGGGTGAAACCAGAAGGTTGGGAGATGCTGATGGAACCCTGCCGCATGGCGGCCCGCCGGTTGGTGGCGCAGGGGTGTGCGGAGATCACGCAAAACAAGCGGGTGGTGGACCCGTCCACGGCGAAGGGCCCCATCCGAGTGCGGCGCGGTCCGCAGTTCCGCCCCGCGAGCAACGGTGGGTAGTGCTCAGGTGCGGACGGTCTGGCAACGCGGGCAGTGGTAAAGCGTTCGTTGTCGCAGCTCGCTGACCACCACGGGTTCATCGCAGTGAATGCAGAACCGCTTTTTGTAGACCATCAGACGCTCGCGACGCGGGATTGACCGGGGCGCGTCGTTGTTGAATCGCGTGATGATTTTGTTGGTGCGAACGCCAATGTGGAGCCACTCCACGGCGGTGTCCCAGACTGCCGCCAGCGTCTCTTCGCTGAGAGAGTTGGCCGGCGTGGTGGGGTCGAGACGGTGCTGAAACAGCAGTTCAGAGCGGTAGACGTTCCCGATTCCAGCGACGGCGCTTTGGTCGAGGAGAATGGCGCCAATCGCGCTTCGACGCTTGGAGAGCGAGGCGATGAAGTGTTCGGCATCAAACTCGTCGAGAAGGGGGTCGGGCCCCAGGCGGCTGACCACGTCGGCTCGGCCCCGGTGGGTGAGCACCTCGCACCGGGTGGGTCCGCTCAGGTCGACGCAGCGGTCGTCGGTCATGAGGCGCATGCGCGTGTTCTGGCCGGGGGTGGGCGGCGGTGTCTTTCGCTTCCGGAAGCGACCAAACAGGCCGAGGTGAATGTGAACCCACAGCCCACGCGTGCCGTCGTCGTCGAACTCGTAAAACAGGTGCTTGCCGTGTGCCGTGGCGCGCTTGAAGCGAAGCCCATCGAGCCGGTCGGCTCCCTCGGCGAAGCGGCCCTGCGGCGAGGCCACCGAGACGATGCGTCCGTGGAACCACTTGTGGTGGTCCCGGGCCAGCCGGTGAATGGTGTGTCCCTCGGGCATGCTCCCCCCGTCCGTTGGTGCCGAAACACTCCGCACCGCGAGTCGATTCCCATCCGCGCCCCGACCGCCCGCGGGTTCAGCGCGTCCGCTTGGTGGTGCTCAAGGGACCAACCACGTGGATTCGTCGCCGGTGTCTGAGAACCGAAACAACGCCCGACGGTGACCGCGAGCGTGCAGATAGAGCCACTCGATTTCCTCCACGTGCGCCCGCACCGACGCAAAGTGGTCTGCTCCATCGTTGGTGGATTCCGCGTCGAATTCGACGGCGAACGGGTCATCGATGGGTGTTCCCGGCGCCCGAGTGACCTGATAGCAGATTCGGCTGAACGGCCGCGTGTTTGCCCAGTTGTGCGTCAGCGGAGGGCCGTCGAGGACGTCCAGACGGACCCTCACGCGCAGCTGGATCTTGGCCTTGGGCGCATAGAAGTGCATCACGGCGCGAGGGGACTGCAGGCATTCTTGAAATTTGGCGGAACGGCGGTCGGTGTTGAAGCCCAGCCAGCGCTCGGCGGCGTTGCACGCACGCAACACCACGCTTCTGGCGCGCGGGGTTCCGTCTTTGGACACCGTCGCCAAGGTGGCAATGTGGAAGCTGGACTTGGCGTCCACCGCGCCCCGTTCCAGGATCGTCCATGCATGGGCCCGGCTGCCGTCGAGGTCGTCGTAGCAATGCAGTCGGTTGTGATTGCGCTCCCGTGTGCTGTTGTCACTCATGGTGTGCCGACCCTCGGTTCGGATGAAATGTCTGTGTTGGAAGTCTACCCGCTCCGCGCCGTCGCGTCGCTGCGGCGATGAGCCCTGCGCAAAACAGGACAGTGCCGGATTTTGTTCCCAATTGGAGGGGCGGGAACGGTGCATCAAATTTGGGTCATGAGGGACGGAGGTCATGTCCGCCGTTGTTACAGTGGTGAGGGGGGTGTGCAATGGGACGCGATTCGTCGTCGGTCCATTTCAATGAAGTCACACGGTCATGGTTCGCCAACGCATTTGCCGAACCGACCGCGGCGCAGCAACTTGCGTGGCCCCCCATTTGCGCGGGGGATTCCACGGTCTTGCTGGCCCCCACCGGTTCGGGCAAGACGCTCGCGGCCTTCTTGTCGGCAGTGGACCGCCTGATGTTTTCACCGCCGCCGAAGGAGCCGGGCGTTCGGGTCGTCTACGTGTCGCCACTCAAGGCGCTTGCGGTGGACGTGGAACGAAATCTTCGGTCGCCGCTGATCGGCATCACCGCGCTCGCGGCCAGCCGCGGAGTGAGTCACCGGGTACCGACGGTTGCCATCCGCACCGGTGACACGCCGCAGCGCGAGCGTGCCCGGATGATGCGAACGCCGCCAGACATCCTGATCACGACGCCGGAGTCGCTGTACTTGATGGCCACCTCCAAGGCGCGCGAGATGTTTCGCGGGACCGAGGCCGTGATCATCGATGAGGTTCACAACATGGTGAACTCGAAGCGCGGCGTTCACCTGATGCTGACGCTGGAGCGCAACGAGGCGCTTCGGACGGGCGATGCGTGGCTGCAGCGCATCGGGTTGTCGGCCACTCAGCGGCCTCTCGATGAGGTGGCACGGTTTCTTGGGGGATTTGAAGCGGGCGAAAGCGGTCACAAGGCCCGTCCCGTCACCATCGTGGATGCCGGTGAACGAAAGGCGCTCCAGCTCTCGGTGGAGATGCCGGTCGAGGAGGTCATCGAGCAGGACGAGGACGACCTCGACTACGGGGTGTCTTCGGATGGAACGGTTCGGTCGAGTTGGGCGTACCTCACGCCGCGGATCCTCGAGCTCATCCGATCGCACCGCTCTTCGATCATCTTCGTGAACAGCCGCCGCTCGGCCGAGAAGCTCGCGGCAGCCTTGAATGAAGCGGCCGAAGTCCCGCTGGCCCGGGCGCACCACGGGTCCATCGCTCACAACATTCGCGCGGAGATCGAAGAGGAACTCAAGGAAGGCCAGCTGCCCGCCATTGTCGCCACCGCCTCGCTGGAGCTGGGCATCGACATGGGCGCCGTCGAGTTGGTGATTCAAGTGGGTGCGTTCCCCTCCGTTTCGTCGGGGCTGCAACGCGTCGGTCGTGCCCGGCACCACGTGGGCGGCGTGCCGGAAGGCGTGAGCTTTCCCAAGCACGCGGGGGATCTGCTGGCGAGTGCGGCGGTGAGTCACGCGATGCTGAAGGGCGACATCGAGGCGTCTCGGTATCCGCGCAACCCCTTGGACGTGCTCGCGCAGCAGGTGGCGGCCATGGTGGCGATGGACGACTGGACGGTGGCAGACCTCCATTCGGTCGTGCGCCGATGCGCCGCATTTCACGACCTCAGTCGCGCCATGCTGGAGAGCGTGCTCGACATGATGAGCGGCCGGTACCCGGCGGATGATTTCTCGGACCTCCGCCCCACAATTGTCTGGGACCGCGTTCTCGACGAACTCAAGCCGCGCAAGGGACTGCAGCGGCTGGCGGTCGTGAACGGAGGCACCATCGCGGACCGCGGCCTGTACGGCGTGTACTTGTATACCGGCAACGACGAAGGCAAGAGCCGTCGGGTCGGGGAACTCGACGAAGAAATGGTGTTCGAATCGCGCGTGGGCGACGTGTTTCTGTTGGGTGCCAGCTCATGGCGCATCGAGGAGATCACTCACGACCAAGTGTTGGTGACGCCCGCGCCGGGCGTGCCGGGCAAGATGCCGTTTTGGAAGGGGGATCAGCTCGGCCGTTCGTATGACTTGGGGTGCACGATCGGCGCGTTCTGCGGTCGGTTCGACCCCAAGGATCCCGTGGGCATGGCATCCGTCTGGGCCGCCGAACACGGCCTCGCAGAAAATGCGGTCGAACAGCTGTGGACGTACCTCAGCGAGCAAACAGAGTCGGGCGTCCTTCCCACCGACCGACGGATCGTCATTGAGCGGTTCATGGACGAGATTGGCGACTGGCGGATCTGCATCCTGAGTCCCTTTGGGTCGGCTGTTCACGCGCCTTGGGCCATGGCGGTGCAGGCGCAGCTGTTGACCGAACGCGGCATCGAGGTCGACACGATGTGGTCCGACGATGGGATGGTGTTTCGGGTGTGCGATGGGGACCATGAACTCCCGTCCAGCGCATTCACGCCGGCGGCCGATGCGGTGGAAGACATCCTCCTGCAGCGGCTGAGCGAGACGCCGTTTTTTGGCGCTCGGTTTCGCGAGAATGCGGGGCGTTCGTTGCTGCTGCCCAAGCGCAGACCGGGAAAGCGGTCGCCCTTGTGGGCGCTCCGGCGACGGGCGGCCTCGCTGCTGAAGGTCGCCTCGCAGTTTCGGGATTTCCCAATCGTGCTGGAGACGTATCGCGAGTGCCTGGTGGACCACTTTGACATGGCGTCGCTGAAGAACATCCTCAACGATGTGGGCAGCCGGCGCATCGCGGTACAAGACCTCGCTCAGGATGCCGCTTCGCCCTTCGCCAGCAACCTGATGTTTCAGTACGTCGCGAACTTCATTTACGAGGGCGATGCGCCCCTCGCCGAGCGCCGGGCGCAGGCGCTGACCATCGATCAGTCGAAGTTGCGCGAGTTGATGGGGGAAGCGGCGCTTCGTTCGCTGCTCGATGCCGACTCGATTCACGAAGTGGAGGAACAACTTCAACGGATTCGATTCCCAGCGAACAGTCCGGACGCCCTCCATGCCGTGTTGTTGGAGTTGGGTCCGCTCTCGAGCGATGCGATTCGGCTTCGGTTTGATCCCGCCGAAGGGGCCGAAGCAGCGCTGGAGCGGTTGACTGGCGACCGTCGGGTATTTCGGTACAACACCGAGTCCGGCGAACGGATCGCAGCGGTTGAGGATGCCGCTCGGTTGCGCGATGCATTGGGCATCGTGATTCCGGTCGGGGTTCCGCTGGCGTTTCAGGAACCCGTGCCCCGTCCGGCCCGGGATTTGGTGAGGCGGTACTGCCGGACCCACGGGCCTGCGACCGCCGAGTCGGTGGCGGTGCACCTGGGCCTCGCCGTGGGGATCGTGCGCGAGCAGCTCGGGCAGCTCGAACAAGAGGGTCAGGTGTTGTCGGGGGAGTTTACGCCCGATGGCGTGCGACGGGAGTGGTGCGACGTCGAGGTGCTCCGTCGAATCAAGCGCAAGGCGCTGAGCAAACTGCGCGCTCAGGTGGAAGCCGTGGACCCCGAGGCCTACGTCCGCTTCTTGCACGGGTGGCACGGCATCGACCAACCGTCCCGTCATGCAGCGGATTTGTTGCCGGTGATCGATTCCCTGCAGGGATATTCGGTCCCCAGTGGGGTCTTGGAGAACGACGTTCTCCGAGCACGGATTGACGGCTACCATGAAGGCGACCTCGATGCGTTGTGCGCCAGTGGGCAGGTGGTTTGGACCGGGAACGGCAGCCTGGGGAAAGACATTCGCGTGCAGCTGTACCGTCGGGAACACATGCACTTGCTCCACCAGGCCAATCCGCCCCTTGAGGGCGAGCTTGCGGGGCGGATTCGGGAAATCTTGCGCGCACGGGGTGGGCTGTTCTTTGAAGACCTAAAGCAGCAGGTGGGTGGTTTCCCCGGCGACATTCTGGATGCGCTGTTGGCGCTCGTCCGGAACGGCGAGGTCAGCAACGATACGCTGATGCCGCTTCGGTCGCTGCGGCGGCCGGTCCGTGCCCAGCGTCGGGGTGGACGCCGCCAGCGCAATCGTTCGATTCGGGCGAGTCAGAGTCGTCTCTCGGGAACGGAGGGGCGGTGGTGGCTCGTGGAGTCGATTGCAGGGTCGGCACCCGATCCTGCAGCCCGAGGCCTTGCCGTCTGCACGGCGCTGCTCGACCGCTACGGCGTGTTGTGCCGCGAGGCGTTTGCTGCCGAGTCCATCCGGGGGGGATTCAGTCAATATTACCCCGTGCTCAAGGCCCTCGAGGAACGCGGAAAAGTTCGCCGCGGGTTCTACGTGGACACCGTTGGCGCCACCCAGTTCTCCATACCGGGCGTGGATGACCAGCTGCGCCAGTCGGCTTCAGTCGAAGCCGAGCCGGTCTGGCTGTCGGTGGTGGACCCCGCCCAACCGTACGGCAGCATCTTTGGTTGGCCGACGGACTTTCCAGTGAAGCCCACGCGGAAGTCCGGCGGGCTGGTGTTGTTCCATGGCGGGCAGCTTGTGGCACTCCTCGCATCGTGTGCGACCAAACTGCTGGTTCGCGCGCCCGACGACGAAGCCCATCAGCAGGCGATCGTGCGCGCGCTTTCCGACGGGCTGCACCGCTTGCCAGTCGTGCTCAAGCGCCGGAGCTTGATTGTCGAGACGATCAACGGTCGTCACGCCCGCGAGTATCCGGGATTGAAGGCGCTGCAGCGGACGGGCGTTGGGTTGACCACCGGGGGGATTCAACTGCGGTTGGTCAACGACGCGTATGCGGGCTCGCCAAGCGGGGTCCGCGCCGCGGAGCGCTGATGTTGAGGGCCCACAACAGCCGAACCACCCGCCACCGGTTGCCGCGGAACGGTTCCAGCAGGTCCACCATCTGCCGGTCGGTTCCGCGTGGCTGTCCGGTGAGTGCCCAGCACACCGTGTGGGGCAGTGCGTAGTCGTGCGGCACGATCACATCGGGGTGGCCCATGGCCACCGCGAGGGTGTGGCGAGCGGTCCATGGCCCCATGTGGGGAAGGGTCTGGACGAGGCGCAGGTAGCGCTCAGTGGACTCCTCGAGCCAGTCGTCGATGCGAGAACCCAGCCGCCCGATTTCTCGAAGGGTCGGAATCCGATTCTGGATGACGCCGGCTTTTTGATAGGCATGGGTCGGAATCCGCCGCAGTTGGTCGAAAGACAGCGGCAGCGTGAGCCCGCTGGGGCCCGGTGCGGGCTCGCCATGGGTACCCACCAGCTGCTTCCATGTTCGCGCTGCATCGCGCCATGCGATTTGTTGTTGGAGCACGTGGCAAGGCAACTCCTGGGCCACCGATGGCATGCGACTCAGGCGCGTGCCCATGACGGGGCGCAACATGGCGTTGAGTCGCTTGTGACCAAAGTCGCCGACCCCCGGGTCGTGCAGTCCCAGCATTCCGTGCGCGGCCTCCACCGCGGCGTCGGCGCCCGGGCCCCAGGCGCGCGCGACGAGGGCGTCGGGTCGCTCGGTGAGCTCCAGCGTCGCGGGCCCGTCGTGGAAGTGTCGGGCAACCGTGATTCGATGCGTTTCCCGCCGCACAGTGGGGTCCAGCTTGCCCATGCGGATGAACCGTATCGTGTTCCAGAACTGGTACCCGTCCGGTGGCGGGAACGCCGTTTCGCGGATCACCATCGGGTCACCGCCGCCGCCGCGGAGGTCGGGGTTTGCGCGATCCCAAGCGGCGGTTGACGTCTGCCGCAGCGGCCCGGGCCTCCGGGGTTTGACGGAACCGCGTAATGAGCTGCCGCGCGGCGCGATTGGCCGCTTGATGGTTCACGATCGGTTCGGGGTAGGCCGCATTGTGTTTGGCGAGCAGGTGCGCAGCCCCGGGGTCGCCCAGTGAATGAAGGGCATCGGTTGGCAAGGCCCGAAGCTCCGGCACCCACTCTCGGATGAATGCGCCATCGGGATCGTGCTGTGCAGCCTGGCGAACCGGGTTGTAGATCCGCAACTCATTGATGCCGGTGCTTCCCGACTGCATCTGAAGCTGATTCAAGTGTATTCCAGGTTCGTAGTCGGTAAACTGGCGTGCGAGCCAAGGGTTTATGCGGCGCCAGTCGAGCCACAGTGTGTAGCATGCAACCGACACAATCATGGCGCGCATCCGGAAATTGAGCCACCCCGTCGCCCGTAGGGATCGGATGCAAGCGTCGACCATCGGAAAGCCGGTTGTTCCGGCGCACCATGCGGCGTACCGCGTGTCCAACACCGCCGCACTCAGGCGAACGCCGTTGAAGCGAACATCGGGCTTTCGTGCAGCGTCCATCGCGGGATGCAGGCAGACTGTCTCGATGCTGGTGTCGTCCTCCAGCCGCTGCATGAAGTGTCCGCGCCAAGCCAGACGGCTCTCAAACGCGTCGTAGGCAGCGCGCATGGCTTTGTCCGTCACCAGTCGGCGTGCCGCGTCCAGCTTGTGGATCACTTCCCGGCTGGAGATGCTCCCGACTGCAAGGTGCGGACTCAACCGCGAGCACGCCTCCGCCGCCGGTCCCGGCGCCGACATCATCCGCGGATAGCGGCCCGTCCGTTCGCGGATGAACCGCTGCAGGAGTTCCTCCGCCCGCGCCCGTCCGCCGGCTTGCACGCGGGCCGCTGGCGGCCCGAGCCCCGCCTCCTCGCAGCTCAGTGCCTCCACGGCCGAAGGGAGGGTCGGCAGCGCCACTGCCGTGAGGGCGGTCGGGGAAGGCGCCGGTCGCTTCCGAACCTGCGTGTGCCATCGCCGCGACCATCCGTCCCGGCTGGGGTGGGGACGGCAGACCTCGACTGTCGGTACTTCCGTCCATCGCACACCCCGAGCACGGCACCAGCGCTTCACGGCTTTGTCCCGTTGAAAGGTGAGATCGTTGCCGGTCTCCATGTGGGAGTACAGGCCCTCGATGGGTTCGATTTGGTGGAGCGCATCAAGCGCATCGCAGATCGATGCGTGCACCCGATGCAGTTGGCCCCCAAGGGCAGCCATGCGTTGGCCCAGGTCGTCGAGGCAGTCGTTGATGAAGGCGTGCTGGTTTGCGCCGTACTCGGGGCTGGCCATGATCGCGGGCTCGTAGACGTACAAGGCAACGAACGGACCGGCGTTCGCGCAGTGGGCCAGAGGAGCGTGATCCGAGAGACGAAGATCCCGTTTGAACCAGAGGACGTTCATGGTTCCCGTTAACGCGATGACGTGCCGCAGCGAAACGCTGCAATGGGGCTCAACGGCGCACCAAGAGCACACCCGATTCGATGTGGTCGGTGTACGGAAACTGATCGAACAACGCACACCGAACCACAGCATGGGTTCGGTTCAGGATTTCGAGGTTGGCGCGCAGCGTCGTTGGGTTGCACGAGATGTAGAGGATGCGGTCGAACCGTTGCACCATCGCGCACCCCTCGGCATCCAAACCGGCTCGGGGCGGGTCGACAAACACGGTGCTGAACCGGTGATTGGGGAGATCAACGCCCGCCCGCTGAAGTCGGCGAAACGGTCGCACCCCGGCAATGGCCTCCGCAATCTCGGATGCCGACAGGCGCACCACGGCGAGGTTCGAGATGCCGTTCGCAGCGATGTTGTGTTGCGCGGCCTGAACCGAAGTCTTTGAAACCTCGGTGGCCAAGACGCGGCGAAAGTTTTGGGCAAGAGCGAGCGAGAAGTTTCCGTTTCCGCAGTACAGCTCCAGCAGGTCGCCGTCGCTGTTTCGGGTGCAGTCGACGGCCCATTCCAGCATGCGCTGTGCGACGGCGGCATTGGGTTGGGTGAAGCTGTTTTCAAACTGACGCTGGGCATAGCGTCGCCCATGGCATTCGAGCGATTCGGTGGCGTAATCGCGGTTGATGCAGATCTTGGTTTTGCGCGCCCGGCCAATGAGTTCGACGGCGAAGCCTTGGTCGCGCAGGTCGGCTCGAAGCGTGGTGGCGGCAACGCGCCACTCGTCGTCGAGGGGACGGTGGTACAGCAAGGATGCGACCGCTTCGCCGCTCAGCGTCGAGAGATAGTCAATTTGAAACAGTTTTCGGCGGAGGGTCTCGTTGGCCCGCACGGCCGTCACCATGGCCGGCATCAGGTCGTTGATCAGGCGACTGGCGGTGGGCAGCCGATCGACCCGGTAGGGTTCCTTGGTGCCGGGGTCGAACATGATGTGGTAGAGGTCCTCGCCGTCGTGCCACACCCGGAATTCTGCGCGCATCCGGAAGTGGAGCGGGGGCGACTCAAAGACCTCGATCGACGGCACACCGAAGGGCGCAAACAACGCCGACAGACGAGCGTGTTTGGCCTCCAGTTGGGCCGCGTAGGTGCTGGGGTCGGCATCGGTGGGGCGCATCAAACTCCGGGCCGCAGTCGGCGGCGTTGCCGGTTCCTTATGACTCCCGGCGCGACCGTTCAACGATGCGGCAGCGAAGCCGACGACGGGCGCCGACCGACCCGTCGCCTTGAATGGTCGCCGGTCGGTGTTCCGAACAAACGAACCCCGAGTTGCAGATTCGAATCACCGCAGATATCGAATCATGACCGGCCAACCCTTGTTGTGAGCACCCATGCGAAGCTTGACCCTGTTTTCCGCCGCTTTGTCGGTGGCCGCCTGCAGCGAATACGACATGACGCCCAAGACCGATGCGTTGCCCGGTGAGGCGGATGCCTCAACCGATACGGCCACCCCGCTGGCGCCGGACGACGAGGTGCCTGAAGAATCCGATGAGCCCTGCACCGAAGTGGTGACGGCGTTTGACATCGAGGAGCTGTCGGTTCTTCAAGATGCGGCAAGTCCGTATTTGGTGATGAACCAGAGTCCGTTCCACTCGGGGTCGGATGCGTGGTACCGCGATGCGTTGGTGCTGGAGTATTTGGTCCCCGATGACGGGTTTGAGTCGACGTGGAGGGTCTCAGCGGTCGAGGTGCTCGTGATGGTGCCCTCGTGGCGTTTGGGAACGCATCCGGATGGCGAGTTGCTCTCCATTGAGGTCTTTGATGGCGCCAACCCGCGGATGGCGCCCAGCTGGACCGAGACCCAAACCGTTGTGCACGCGGACTTGACTTGGGCCGACTACGTGCTTCCCTCGGATGCCGCCATCTCGGGTGCATCCGGAGACTACAATCAGAAGGGGGCGTGGCTCCGGTACGATTTCCGCTCGACGATCTCCGAGGACGGCATGGTCTCGCCTGAGTTTGTCGTCGGTGTTCAGTGGCAGAACAACAGCCAGGTGGCCGTCGGATACAGCAACTTCAATCGCGCATGCGACCGAAATTGGACCGAATGGGCGCCCGGCAGCGGCTGGAACATGAATGGCGACTCCAACACGGGCGATGTCTGCTCCTGGCCCATGCTCCGAGTGGAGATCGAGCGAACCTTTACCGACGAGTGCGAGTGACCCCCCTGCATCGATGACAACGAATCGTCACCGATGACACCTGGAATCAGTGGTTCTTACCGACTAAGGAGTAGATAAATCGCCGGAACCCGTGGGGGGGGATGGCCAATCTACGGAGTTGGTATGAAACGGGTGCTTGGTCTCTTTTTCTTTGGTTGCGCAACCCCAACGGATCCGGGGCCGGACGAGACCGCTGTCATGGTGGGAAACGAGGCGTCGGAGTCGGAGGACAGTGTGGGGTGGTCGCGCGACGATGACGGCGCATGCCCGGACACCTGGGTCATGACCTACGCCCTCGAGGGGCGCGTGGACATCACGCACACGCCGCTGAATCTCGGAAACGCCGACGCCGCTGTGGGCGGGCTCGCCACCGACGAACTGGTGCTTCGGTTGCCCGACGCGGGCGGCATGCCGGGACCGGGGCAGGCCCAGATTACGGCCTTCGAGCTGACCCAAGCGTTCGAGGTGTCGGTCAACATGTTTGGCGACATCACGATTGTGTCCGACCTGTTGTTGTTTGCCGATGACGAGTGCGGGTTGTCCAGCGGGTCATTCGACGGGTCAGCCGTGGCATGGGACCGCTGCGATTACGGTCCAAACCACGGGTCAAACGATTGGGGCCCCGACGACGGTGCGGCCGGCCCGGGTTGTTTGAACGATTACCAGGTTGAGGGGGTGATCGAGTGCGTCGACGACTCCCTGATCGTGTCCTGCTCAGACGGTTGGCTGGACGAGGGCGAGAACGTGTTCGACTACGCGTACAACCAGCCGATGCTGGATCTGCGGTTCGACGACGACCGACTGGAACGCTTCACCATGGTCGGCGCCGACTACGGTGCGGAGGTGCCGACCTACAGCAACAACCGAACCTGGCTAAGCCTGACCGGTGAACTGAAATCGATGAGCCTCGAGCCGACCCCGGATTGCCTCTGCGATGGCTGATGGGCCCGACGGGCGCTCGCCGTCTCTTGCGGCGCGTCAGGCCTGGGCGGGCATGGGACCTTTCATGGCCCACTGGAACGCAGCGAACTCCTGAGCGGTGCGAACCTCGTGGTCCAGAAACTGCTCCAGTTCTTTCGCGCTCGGGGCTTCGTTGAGCAGGTGCCCGGCGTGGTCGTAGACCAGCCAACCGTCTTCGTGTCGAACGAGGCTCCACCCCAGTGGAATCGAATCGAGCAGGTGTGTCATGGTTCCCTCGCATTCAGCCGGTGAGGTCCGCGACCGGTCCCGGAGGGGCCGCGGTCTTCGCTGAAGCGCTCCGGATCTAAAGCAGCCGCCTGTGCGATGCCAACACAAAAGCGGTCCAGATCCCGCATTGGACGGATTTCCCGTTGGTGGGCTGCCCGCAACCGGAACCGACGATTGGTCAGTCGCCGGCCGCGATCGCGTGCAGAAAGGCTGCCTCGACCAACGCGTGGGTCGCGCGATGATGCGGCGATGTGGGCATCTTGGTGAAGATGTCGCCGGTCGCGACATACGCGGCCACCGGGTCGATTCCGATGTAGGGAGACGACCAGAGGTGGCGGTACCCCGGGGTGCAGTCGACCAGCGATGCAACCATCAGGCTGCGAATGGTGGGATGGTTCGAGAGATCCTCGGCGGTATCGGTGGCGACGTTGCCGAGAACGAACATCGCATCGCCGTCTTCGTGAAGGGCCAGCGCGGATCCCGATGGATAGATGTGACCATCGACGCCATAGGTGCGCGCCGAGTAGCCCGTCGATGGCAGGGTGCACATCGCCACGCGGTCGGCGAGGTCACCGGTGCGTATCCGCGCCAGCAGGGCATCGGTTTGAGTCTCCGTCGTCGCGACGCCCTCGGTGTTCATGGACTCCACGACGGCCATGAGCTCGCCCATGAACCCACCGAAGTCGGTTGGCTCGATGGCGCCCGGACCCGCGAGCTCGGGCGTCACGCGGAACTCATGGATGCCCGCGGCCGCCAGACCCTGCACCAAGGCCTCGGCGTGCCCCAGCGCATGAGAACCAACCCGGACCTCTCCAAACACCGAGTAGTCGGTTCGACCCGCTGCTGAAACCGCCTGGTGGACCATCCCCAGGGTGGCGGTTGCATCGGCGTGCTTGGGTTGATCCGCACCCCGCAGGTGGTCGTGGTTGGCAGCTGTGCCGCCGTATCGGGCGCGCAGGCGAATGTTTTTCTCGACCAACTGTGCCGCCATTGCCGAATCCAGACCAGCCAAGGTGCTGTCCAGTTCGTAGGCAATGGCGCGGCGTTCGTATTGATTCTTCTGTTCCGCGAATTCATGGATGAAGGACACCAAGTTGGCGTCGAGTTCAGCGGGACCCTGAACCAACACGATGGACAGCGCATCGCCTTGGGTGCCGAAGATGTGGTCGACGATCGCTTTGGCTTGTTCCATCGCCAGCGTTCCCGATGGCGTCGAGAGGTGGATTCGGTGCTCCGACAATCCCGCCTCGATGAATCGTTTGGTTCGGCGGATTTGGGTGGCTTGAAGTTCCGTATCGAACCCGTTTCGAATGAACCCTTTCCGGGTCAGAGCCGAGTAGTCTTCGCCTGCGGTGTCGAGTTCGCCGGACAGCAGGTTGCCGAAATCTTGCGGAGACAGCACGTGCCAGTCGCCGGTATCGGTGGTCAGGATCACGCGCTCGCCAAGGCGGCCAAAGCGAAACCACGTCAGCGCATCGGCGTGCACGGTGGGGAGGGTAAGCGTGATGGATTGGGGCGAACGCAAGGCGGCTTCCTCATGGCGTCGAGCATCGACATCCGAATCATAGCGGACCGGCCGGGCTGAGCAAACGGCACCGGCTGCAGTCCGACAGTTTTTCGGGAATCCTGTTGTCGGCTCCGCGGTTGGATTAAGGAGACCACTCATTCACGGAGATTGGGACATGGCATCGGCATACACGCCCCCTCAACGAAAAACCAAGGTCGTTTTTGTGCAGCTGGGTTCGCCCGAAGAGCCCACGCCAAAGGCGCTTCGCAAGTACCTCCGCGAGTTCCTGAGCGACCCGCGCGTCATCGACATCAACCCGTGGGTCTGGAGCATCATTCTCAACTGCTTTGTCTTGCCGTTTCGGCCCAAGAAGTCTGCGGAACTCTACGCGCGAATTTGGGACGGAGAGAACTTTCCCCTCATCACCAACACCGCCAACTTCACGGAGCGGGTGCGCGCTGAGCTCTCGGTGATCGATCCCGACGGCCGGGTGGAAGTGAACCACGCCTTCTTGCTCTCCCCGCCCTACGTGCACGACGTCTACGACAGCTGGGAAGCAGACCTGAAGGAAGGCACGGGTGCCACCAAGCTCATGGTCATTCCCATGTTTCCGCAGTATTCCGAGAGCACCATCGCCTCGGGCATCGATGCGCTCGCGAAAGAGCTGGGCAAGCGTGTGAAGATCCCGACCTTCGAGGTGATCACCAACTTTCACCGGACGCACGCGTTCATTGACAACTCGGTTCGCCAGGTGGACGCCAAGTTGGCGGAGCTGAAGGAGCAAGGCACCCCGGTCGACCGGCTGGTCATTTCCTTTCACGGAATGCAGAAGCGGCGAATTGTCCTCAAGGGTGATGATTACTACCGCCACTGCTACGAGACCTTCCGACTGATCGTGGACCGGCTGGAGCACCTCGATGCGGACCATGCGGTCATGACCTTTCAAAGTCGCTTCGGCTCCGAAGAATGGATCACGCCCTACACGGAACCGGTGGTCGAAGGGCTGATCGAGCACGGCCACAAGAACCTGCTGGTGTACGCGCCAAGCTTCGTTGCGGACTGCTTGGAGACCACCGATGAACTGGGGCACGAGTTGGTCAACGACGCCAAAGAGTGGGGCGGCACGGTTCACGTGGTGGAGTGTTTGAACACCGACGAGCAGTGGTGCAAGGACTTCGCCCGCTACACGTACACCCAAGCGGAAGGGTCGGCTCAGGACAAAGAAGACCTCGAGTATCAGCTGACGGCCGCCGATTACGAGCGCATGCCGCCCTTGGAGATGGAGGACGACGGGTACGCCCATGCCATGAAATCGGTGGGGGCCGAAACCCGCGCACTGGAGGGCTGAGGCCGTCGCTGGATGCCCAGCCCGTTGCCCGTGGCGGACCATCCGTTCTCGACCGTCCTGGAGCGCAGCGTTGCGGAACGTGTGCAGGCGCACTCGAGCGCGCTGATCGCGACTTCAACAAGGAGAGCTTCAACGGCCTGCGGTGAAGTGTGATCACTCGACTTCAATAATTTATTCGATATGTGGTCAAAACCTACTCACGAGTTAATAAACGCCCCTGAGTTGTCAAAGGGGGACACCATGATTTCATTTTTGCTTGCGATTTCGTTGGGCTGTGGCTCGGATTCGACCACTGGAGACGCGCTCTCGTTGGGGGCCGATACCGCTGAGGGGCGCAGCGATGCTCCTCGGTACGTGCCCGATGCGGAGGACGGTCTGTCGGTTGTGAGCGTGGATCCGGCTCGCTACCTCGGCTTGTGGTACGAAATCGCGACCAGCCCGTCGCAACAGCAGACGGCCTGCGCGGGAACCACTGCCGAGTACACCTTGATCGACGAGGAGACCATCGGCGTGACCAATCGGTGCTACCTCGGGAGCCTGGACGGTCGCCTGAACAGCATCGAGGGAACCGCTCGGCCCATCGACGACACCTACGCACGCCTGTTGGTTGACCTGGGGTTTGGATTTGAGGCGCCGTACACCGTGATCGACCTGGTGGAAACCGCGGATGACGAACCCTACAGCTACGCGACCGTCTCTGCGGCCGGATTCCAGTACTGGATTCTCTCCCGCACGCCTCAAATCCCCGATGCGGTGTACACCGAACTGATGGACCGCCTCGAAGCGCGCGGCGCGGACAGCGGGCGGTTGGTCCGGACCGAGCAACCGCTCGATTGATCCGCCGGCGCTACGGCGCCCATCCAACGGACACGTGCACAGTTCCCGTGTGCACGTACCGGCGGTAGGTCTCATCGAGGTACGATTCGCTCGCGCCGGCCAGCGCATCGACCGCGCGCTGCGTGCGGCGCGGGGGCGTCCAGTTGGGAGCGACGGTGGTCGATGAGCCAACGGTGAACGCGCCGCCGATGTCGGCGCGCACCACCACCGAATCCCACTGCCAGGACCAGCCGACTCCAGCGGTCATCATCCACAGGCTGGAGTCGATGGTCATGGTTCGGCCCGCTTCGACTCCTTCGGGTGCGGGAGACGCGGTCAGTGCGCTGAGCACATCGACGGCGCCCAGGCCGCCGCCGAGTGCGGCCAGTTGCGTGCCCGCGCTGAGGGTCAAGCCGCGCTGGGCGATGGGTCGCCAGTGCACCGACAGGGGCCACACCGTGGAGTGCTGCAAGCCCGCTTCGATGAGCGATGCCGTCCGGCCGTCGTACCAGCCGGCCGCTTGAGCCACCCCATTGATGGCGTCGATGTAGGCGCCGGGAAGCCAGCCAAGTCCCGTGCTCACGCGAATCCGCGCTCGGGTCCATTCCGCGCTCGCATCCGCTCCGATCCGGATCGGGAAGGCCGTGTTGGCCTCGACCGTCCATTGAGGGGTGCGGTCATCGGGGAGAACCTCGGCGTGTGCCGTCGTGGGCACCAACAGGGCGGCCATGGCACCGCTTGCGTTGATGAATGCATTCATTGGACCCCTGAGTCGCGGGCCGGCCGGACGGTGCGACGCCTTCATTAAACCCGATTGCCTCAATCTTCGCACGGGTGCGCTTCACCGATCCGCCACCGGTCCGCGCCGCGGGTGGGGTGAATTGCGGTGTCGCATGGTATGCGACAAGCCAGTGCCGGCTTGCTGAACGCCCGCGCGTTCGGGTAGGGTTTCCCCATGATTCGGCTTCTTCCGCATTGGTGGTTTGTGGCGCTGCTGGTGGTGATGAGTCCATCCCCCGCTCACGCCGAACGCGCGGCCCCGATGGCCGAAACGCTTGCGAGCAGCCACGGCGAGATCCAGACGGTGTCGGACGCCGTGATCGAGATGGTGGAAGACAAGAAGATCTCGGGCGGCATTGTCCTGGCGGTCCACAAGGGCGCCGTCATCCACTTCACCGCGCACGGGCTTCGGGACGTGGAGTCCCAGTCGCCGATGAAGCGAGACACGATCGTTCGCATCTACTCGATGACCAAGCCCGTGACCTCTGTTGCTGTGCTCATGCTCATGGAAGACGGCTTGCTGAATCTGGACGATCCGGTCGGCAAGCATCTCCCGGAACTGAGCGACGTGCGGGTGAGGGGGTTCGCCGGTCGTCGGGTGAAGCCCAAGACGCCGATGACTGTGGAGCACCTGTTGACCCACACGTCGGGCATGACCTACGGATTTTTTGGCGTTGCCCCAGTCGACCTGCTGTACATGAAGGATCATCCCCTGTTCAAATCGAACAACCAAGAAATGGTGGCCAAGATGGGCACGTTGCCGCTCGTGAGTCACCCGGGCACGACGTGGCGCTACAGCATGTCCACCGACGTGTTGGGCGCCTTGGTGGAGCGGGTTTCGGGTCAGACCTTGGGCGAGTTTTTTCAATCTCGGATGTTTGAACCCATGGGGATGGTGGACACCGGATTTGTGGTCCCCCCATCGAAGGTCGAGCGGTTTGCGAGCAGCTACGGGTTGGGGTTGAAACTCAAGGAGGGCTACGCGGACAGTGAGTTCCTCGATGCGGACCGGCTGCAGTCCGGCGGCGGCGGGCTGGTGTCGACTGCATCCGATTACCTCCGGTTCGCCACCATGCTGCTGAACGAGGGCGAGCTGGATGGAACGCGCTACCTCAAGGCGTCGACCGTCAAGCTCATGACCACCAATCGCCTGCCCGATGGCATGCGATCTCACGTGGCCTTTGGATTCGGTCTCGGCGTGCGGGTCCAACCGGCGACGTGGGGTGCCGTCGCGCACGAGGGCCAGTATGGGTGGGACGGCGTGGCTTCGACCCATTTCTACAACTCACCGGCGGACGAACTCACGGTGATTGCGTTGTCGCAGCGGCAGCCGTTTTCGATGGGCCTTCGTCACCGGGTGACCCCGCTGATTTACCAGGCCATCGGTGACGGCGAGACCGGGGACCCCTGAGCGGTTCGATGCGGCGCAGCCTACGCCGGGTCGCGTCGGAGCGCGAACAGGATCTTTGGCCCATCGACCCCTTTCAGCTCGAACGAGCCCGTTGAGGCCACTGCAGGTTCGGGCAAGAGCGCGCGGATCGCCTCGGACACGAACACTTCACCGGGCGTGCACGCGCTCTCGATCCGGCTCGCCAGGTTCACCGTTGGACCGATCGCGGTGTAGTCGGAGCGCTGTTCAGAGCCGAAATTGCCCACCACCGCATCGCCTTGATGGATCCCTATGCGCATCGACAGGTCGGGGATGCCCGCCTCGGCAAACAGCGGTTGCATGCTGGCCATGGCCCGCTGCATGTCCAAGGCGCATGCGCAGGCGCGCCGGGCTTGTTCCTCGGGGCTCAGCTCCAGGGGCGCGCCAAACAAGACCATGATGGCGTCGCCGATGAACTTGTCGATGGTGCCATCGTGGCGAAAAATGACGTCGTTCATGACGGATAGATACTCGTTCAAGACTGCCGACATGCGCCCGGGGCCCAGCCGCTCGGATGCC
>JAYZVA010000078.1:0-27382 GCA_036156175.1 Myxococcota bacterium | reverse complement strand
AAGCCGGCCAAGTCGCCCGACTCAATGGCGTCGACGGTGTCAATGCCAAGGATGGCGAGCACCGTGTTGGGAATGTCCATCAGACGAACCTGCGGCGAGACACGGCGATGGGTCGGCGAGCCTTTGTGCGGCACGATGATGAGCGGAACCCGAACGGACTCGTCGTACAGACCCGATGGGTTGAACTGGATTCCATGCTCCCCGAGCATTTCACCGTGAGCGGATGCCAGGACCACGGTCATGGGCCGGTCCACCGTATCGCGGACCGCATCCACAAAGTCGCCAATCAAGGCATCGGTGTGGACCACCTCTTCTGCATACAAGTCGCGAAGCGATGCCGCCGTCCGGGAATCGTATTCGCGGGTGCCGCTCGCCATCATCGCTTCATGGTCCACTTGGGGCGCACCCGCGGCCCCGTGCGTCTGGTAAGGGGCATGCGGCTCAACCAGATGCACCCAAACAAAGAACGGCCGGCGCCCATTGTCCCGAAGCCAAGACAACGCGTGCCCCATGGTCTGTTCACCCGCCCGCATGCGACGCCAATCGGCTTTCGATGGTCCCATCCACGATGCCGCCGCCCGAAATGCCCAGTCCGCCGTTCGGATTCGACGCAGCCCGCGCACGACCGGGCTGAAGTCGTCGTCGTACACTTGAAAGCCTTGCTGAAGACCCGAACCCGACTGAAGCGCGGCACTCGACACAAACCCAGCCGTCGCGTAGCCCTCTGCGGCCAGCCGAGTGGCGAGGGTCTGATGCCGCGGATGCAGCGCGTGGCCGTCAGAGAGCACCCCGGTCCGCACCGGATGCATTCCGGTCATGATCGCGGCGTGCGCAGGAACCGAGTCGGGCGTTGGCGTGACGGCGTTGTCGAACACCACGCCTTGCTCGCCCAGCTCGTCCATGCTGGGCGTCGACACGGTTCCGCCGCCATAGATGGACACGTGGTCTCGCCGAAGCGCATCGACCGTGATGAGCAATACGGGCGCATCCGTGTCGAGGGCCATGCCCGTACCGTAGCTCCGACCGCTGGAGACAAAAGCCGTGACCAGCACCGCGCCCGCGGTCAACGCCGCGATGAGCGGGAGGCCACCGGTCGATGCCGATGGGTCAAATGAAGCTGAGTGGCTTTGGCGGCGCACCCAATACCGCGCGTTCACATGGACCACCCCGATGACGCCAAAGGGCATGGCAAAGAATGCCGCTGCCGATGGGGCGCGTCCCGCCTGGTCCATCAAGGCACTGCCCATTGGCCACAAGTGCCACGCCGCCACCGCACCGCCCAACAGGCCCAGGGCAAGCGCCACCGCGGTGTCTGCATTGCCCGCCGTGATGCGCCCTGCAATTCCCGCCGCTGCAGGGAGCATCGCGCCCGCGAGCACCACACCCAACACCACAGTGGCCAGGCCCAAGAGGACCGCTTCGTCAAACCCCAAAGCCAAGGGCATGTGGGCCCCGATGAACCCGAATTCGACGGCGCCTGCCAGCGCGCCGAGCATCAACGCAGCCGGCATGGCGGCCCTCACCAGGTCGGCGAATCCCAGTCGTTCATCTGCCCACTCAATGTCGGTCACGCTCGCCGTCTCCTCGCCTGAATTGCTATGGTATCTGCGTGAGCAAGAACTGGCCCCTGATTGCCCTGATTCTCCTCGCGCCGCTGATGGTCGCGTGGCCGCTGCCGCTTGTGTGGACGTCGAAGTGGCTCACGCTGCCATCGGGAGAGGCCGCAATCCACGTGTGGGGGCTGTGGGCCACCACAGCGGCCCAGAACCTCTTCACCATCGAAACCCACAGCATCGCGTGGCCCGATGGCGTGACCGCGGTCTTGGCCGACCCCGCCAACGTGCCCTGGTTCCTCGCTGGATGGTGGGCGGGCCCAACGGCGGCGTACAACACCATTGTGTACGCCAACCTGGTTCTGTTGGGGGTGGCGGGTGCGGCGCTCGCCCATGCCGTGGGAGGGCGCCTCTGGCTGGGCGCGCTCGCCGGAGTCATGAACGCATCCGTGTTGGCCGCAACCACGACGGGCATCACCGAACAACTGGGTGTGGGATGGATTGGCATATTCATCGCGGCACTCCTGCACGCCTTGAGGCGAGACTCCTTCGCGGCGGCTGCAGCGGCCGGGTTCGCGCTGGCGATCTGCGTCTGCAGCGGACCGTACAACGGCATCTGGGCCGCCGGCGTGGCCACCGCCATTGGCGTGGGCGCCTTGATGCGCTCCCGCTCTCACCTGCCCCGGCTCGCAGTGACCGCAGCAACGGCCACGGCATTGACCGCGCCGCTCGCCCACGCCATCTTGACGGGCCGCATCGCCGGGCAGCCCGGAACACCGGAGCTTGCAACCGCGTTGCTGCGGACACCGGGTGCCAATCCGCAGCTCTTCCGAGGCGGCATCCGGTTTGGCACCGATCTCACCGACCCGTTTTTGCCGTTGTGGGTCACGGGCGGTGCCGGAATGCCCAACCACACGGCCTACCTTGGTGCAGCAGCACTCCTGTGCGCCGCCGTTGTGGTCGCGAAGCGCCGCCGTGAATGGCCGTGGCTGGCGGGCGCCCTGGTCTTCGCGGTGCTCTCACTTGGCCCCTGGCTGGTGTGGATGGGCGTTCCGCTGCGCGTGGGAAACAGCGGCCTCATGGCTCCCGCCGGCCTGCTCGCCGACACGTTCCCATTCTTCAGTCGCATCTCGCACTGGCATCGGGCCGGAGCCGTCGCCGCGCTGCTGTTGGCGCCCTTGGTGTCGCTGATGCCCCTCGTCCACCCTCGAAAGTGGATTGCACCGGCCGTTGTTGCCCTGTTGATCGCGGATCGGGCCACCGGATTTCCAGTCGGCTGGCCCCTGCCGTCCACCGCGGGCCCCGATGCCGCCGCCTACGCCGACATGACGACCCAAAGCGGCGCAGTCTTGGTGCTGCCGCAACGATTCCCCGACCAGCTGGGCCCCCGTGCGCGGTGGCGCGACCCGGCTCTTATGGGACAACTCATCCACCAGCGTCCGGTGTCGGAAGCGGCGGCAATGGGTCATCAGCGGGCCACGACCGGGCAACACGGCGGTGACCTCCTCGAGCAACTGGCCCGAACGGGTGTGGTCGATCGGGGACATCGCGACGCCTTCAAAGGCCCCGGATTTGTCTGGCTCGCCGTCTACAACCGGCACATGATTCCCAATCGGCAGCGGGACGCCCTGTGGCGCCGCTGCCTCGGCGCCCCGATCCACCAGTCCGACGACGTCACCGTGTACAAGCTGGATGGAGGGATCAACGAGCAATGCCTGGGTGGCGCGCGGCCCACCGTCGGGACTCCCGTTCCCGGAGCACCCCGTACTTTTTAGGCTCCGGTGCACTCACCGAGACGGCCTCGCCCGTGATGGGGTGCTCAAAGTCGAGGTGCAGCGAAGCCAAGAACAACCCCTGGCGTCGGAGCAACTTCTCCGTCTTGGTGTAGACCTCATCGCCCAAAATTGGGTGCCCAATGCCGGCCATGTGGCGACGCAACTGATGGGTCCGACCGGTGACGGGCGTCAAATCAACGGTCGTGAACCAGTCGACGTGGAGGCTCCGTGTGTGCTCTACAGCAACCCAGTGGGTCAACGACTCTTTGCCATCAAGCGCTGCATCAATCGTGCCGCTGCCTTCCAAGCGTCCGGTGATCAGGGCCCGGTAACCCTTGTGAATCCGGCGCTCGGCAAACATCTTGAGCAAGGCCAAGCGCGCCTGCACTGTCCGCGCACACAGCAACAAGCCGGTCGTCTTGTAGTCCAGCCGGTGACACGGATCCGGCATCGGCAACGCATCCGGGAGGGGGCTGATGTCGAGGTTGTGACGCAGCGCGCGATGAACCGTCCGACGGGTGTTGCCGCGCGTCATGATTCCTGCCGGCTTCACGACCACCGCAAGGTGCGGGTCCGCATAGGGCACATCCAGGTCCATCTTGAGCACCGGCAACACCGCATCGTCCGGAACCGTCGCCTGGATCACCCACCCGGCCTTGGGAAACCAATCCGTGCGCGCGTGCTCGCCGTTCACGAGAATCCGCCGCTCTTTGATGGCTTTTCGTGCCTGGTTGCGACTCTGAAACGCATCGAAGGCCCCCGCGCAGTACGCGTCGAGGCGCTGCATGGGCGGATCGTCTGGGACGGTGTGGTGAAAAACAGCCATTGAGCGCAATCTTCGGAGAAGTTGGTGGGCACCCCTTGGCATTGGCGCCCGCGGGTCCTACCTTTCTAACAAACCGGGATTCCATTCGTGTCCGATTACAGCCGCCGAAACACACCGCACTCGGAGTCGTCGTCGAGTTCCCACTCGACGGGGAGCGACAGCGGCTCGATGGCGAATGCCAACTCGCTCGCCGGGGCGGGGCCGCTGACATCACACATCATGGCCGGCGGCACCCTCGAGTTTGGCGACCGGGGGCCAGAAGTAGAGGCGATGCAGACGCTGCTGGGCTTCAACCGACCCGACGGCGTGTTTGGGCCCATGACCATGAAGCAACTGATGCTCTTTCAGGGCGCATTCGGGCTTCCAGAAAGCGGCGTCCTCGACCTTCCGACCTACTCGCGCATATCCGACGTGATGACCTCGGGAACCAACATCAACGCGATTCTGTTTCAGCAAGTGGGCACCGGAGCCTCCGATGGCACCGCCTGGCAGGACCGCCTTTCAGGGGGCCAAGGAGCCTCCCAGAAAATGGCCACGAACGATGCGAACCGCGTGCTTGCCCACCGAGAAAACTTCGAGCGTGCCGCATCGCGCTACGGCATTCCAGCTGCGGTGCTGGCGGCGATTGCGAGCCGCGAGACCCGAGGCGGGTCGCAGCTGGGCAGCGATGGCTACAGCATCTACGGCGGAAACGAGGGGTTCGGCTTGATGCAGGTGGATGCCGGACACCACTCGCCGGCGGGCGGGCCCACGAGCACCGAACACATCGAACAGGCGGCGGGCATCTTGGTTGGCTTTCGCGACTACCTGCGGAACAAGCACCCTTCGTGGTCCGAAGCGCAGCTGTTGAAGGCGGCTTTGGCGGGGTACAACTGCGGTCCCGGACGCATCAACTCCATTCAATACATGGACAGCTACACCACGGGCGGCGATTACTCGAACGACACCTGGGTTCGCGCGCAGTACTACGCGCGGTTCTTCAACCAGGCGCTGCCCAACAGCTAATCCCCCCCGTTCGGCTCGGCGTCATGCGCGGGCGCCGCGCGAATGGCCCCCTTGTCGAGCTTGCCGTTGGGCATGCGCGGGAGTTCCGACCAAATCTCGATTGTCCGGGGCACCTTGAACCCTTCCAAATGCGCGCGGCAGTGGGCCCGAATTTCCTGAACCTCCAGCTCATGACCCTCGTTGACCGTGACCACCGCTCGGGGAACCTCTCCACGCACCCGGTCGGTTGCGCCAACCACCGCCACCGAGTGCACCGCCGGATGGCGCGCAATCGCGCGCTCAATCTCCAGCGGATAGACCCGCTGCCCCCCCACCTTGAGCATGTCCGAATAGCGCCCCCGAAACCGAAACCATCCGGACTCATCGCACTCGAAGGCGTCGCCGGTTCGGTACCAGCCATCCTCAAATGAGGCTGCGCGTTCTGGGTCACCGCCAAGGTAGGTTTGGCCGACTGCTGGGCCACGGATTGCCAAGGCGCCCACGGTGCCCGGCGCCAATGACTCACCCCGCTCGCCGCGAATCTGAAACGCGTATCCGGGCACTGCACGCCCGGTCATCCCTGCGCGCGGCTCCCCGGGACCGTTGACCAACGCAACCCCCGTGGTTTCAGTGCAGCCCCAAACCGGTATCAGTCGGCCGCCGCATCGACGCTGCAGGCGTGCAAGCGCATCGCAAGTGATGTGCGCCCCGCCCGCCTCCATCGCCCGAACCGAGGGCATCTCACCGCCGGGGAGCAGCTCCTCACCGCTGTACATCAGCTCGTACAGGCTGGGCACGGCCATGATCCAGGTCACCCGGTGCCGATTCGCGGCGCGAATCACCGCCCGCGGATTGAGGCCATCCAACAGCACAAACGTGGCTCCGGTCCAGAGGGCGCGGTGAAACAGCTCGTGCGGATGAGCGAAGGCGGCAAACATGCACATGAAGACGTCAGCGTGCGTGATTCCCAGCGCCTCGGACGTGCCCGCTGCATTTGCCAAAATGTTGCGATGGGTGGTGGGCACTCCCTTGGGACGGCCGGAGGACCCCGACGTGTAGTTGATGTAGCAGACGTCGTCGGGACCCACGGTGGCGAGGGGCGTCACCGGGCCCCCATCCCGATGCCAATCGCGCCAACCACGGCGACTGGTCGGGGTCACGGAGAGCACGCGATCTTGGCCGGGCAGCGTCGAACCGAGAGCGTCGAGCACCGATTCATACCGCGCCTCCGTCACCACTGCAGTGACGCCCGCGGTCGCGAACTTCTCGCGAATGTGCGCGGCCCGAAGGTTCGCATTCACCGGAAGATGAACCGCGCCCAGGCGTGCCAATGCCAAGAACGCTGTCACCAGTTCGGCGCGCTTGCTCAGCACGATGGCGACCACATCCCCATGGCCAACCCCCACGCCCGCCAACACCGTGGCTGCTCGATCCACTTCGGCATCCAACTCGGCCCAGGTCAACCGCGCCTCGGCCGTGACCAGAGCCGTCCGGTCGCCGTGGCAGCGGGCAGTCTCACGCAGGACTGAGCCCAAGGTGTCCGAAAACGGACGGCGCATGACTACTCTTCTGTCGCGTTACGCCGGCCGTGAATGACCTTTCGAACCGTGCGGCCCACGGGGTAGTCGAGCGAATCGCTCTCCACAATCTCGATCTCTTCAATGCCGAGGAAGTGGTACGACCCGGGCGGGAACTGCTCGCTGCACGCCCCCGTCGTGTCGGCCTTGACGTCCACACTTCGCACCTGCCAGTTCACCCGCGCGCCGTCGACCGTCTCCAACCAAACCGGGCTTTCGTAGGACAATGCACACCCCAGAATCGAGCCGCTGGCGAACGGCTGTCCGTCGACCTCAATCGAGACGGTGTCCCCGTCGAGATAGAAGTCATACGTCAGCGACTCCGACGACTGCTGAGCCTCATCACTGCAGTCCGTTCCATCGGCATCGATGCAGTTGCAGACGTCGGCTCGAACGAGGTCGTCGGCGCCCCAGACGCCGCGCATGTCCGCGGCAAGGTCCGTGCAGGCCTCGTCCTGATTGGTGATGGTCACGGAAAACGATGCATCGGGCAGAGACTCCTCAGTCCCGCACCCGAAGGCAAGCCCTGCCAAAATCAACCAACGCATGAAACTCCTCCTTGGCGGTAGTGTAGCCCGGCAACCGCAGGCCATCCGTTCCGTTCGGTCAAGTTCCTGTTTCGGGATGCCAGTCCATCCAAGTTCGCTGGACGAGGGGCCATCGATTCGATAGGACCTCACCCTCAAAATCTTTTCCAATCGGAGTGCACCGTGGCCGAATCCACCGCCAAACCCTACGTCGCCCACGAAGGCGACGCATCGATCCTTCACGACCACTGGACCGCCGTTCTGGCGGGCGAATCCCGGGCGGTCCATTTGACGGCCCCAATGGGTGGCGGGAAGCGTGCCATCGTCGGCGAACTGTGCCGGACTGCGATCAGCGAAGCCGAGGACGATGTCCTGCTGTGGCGCATTCAGGTGCGCGAAGAGGACGAGGGAATGAACGTCATCCTGCGGGCGTATGCTTCGCTGTTTCAGGCGGTTCAACGTTCTCAGGCCTTCCGCGGCAAGATCGAGATGGCGCTCAACTCCCAGATTCCGAGCCAACCCAAGCGCGTCCAGGGGTGGTACCAGTCGTTCATCGACGGCGTTCGAAAGTCCAAGCCCGCAGAAGGAGGCCAGGTGCAGGTGAACCTGCCGAAGGACAATCCGTTGGTTGGGTTGATTGAGATCACCACGGGAATTGCCCGGAAGTTTCCGGTGATCTTGGACATCAATGGCTTGCACAACAGCCACTCAGTCGGCGTGATGGCCTTTTTGGAAGCCCTGCTCTCCGAGACCACCGACTGCCGATTGCTGACGATTTTGTCGATGGAGCCGCTCACGGACAGTGCGAAATCATGGATGGCGCAGCCGCTGACCGAATTCTTTGAACGAAACGCCGAGACCATGCACTCCCTCTCGATGCAACCGTGGGCCGCCCCGCAGGTGACGCACTACCTGGCCAGCCAAGGCGTCGAACTCGACGCCGAACGCATCGCCGAGATCACCGATGGGCGTCCCGGGTACGTTGCAGAACTGGTCGACTTCCTGCGCAGCAACGACCGGTTGGAAGAAGACCTGTCCGGCTTGACGATGGCCAACTTGACCGACCTGACCGTCGACGAGTCGGAACTCGATGTGCCCGCCGAGCCCGCCAAAGAAGGCGAACGACGCTACGCCACGGCCGAAGACGCCGAGCGCCTCGCCTACTTTGCGGCCCTCCTCGGCGTGTCGTTCCCATCGGGCCTTGTGGCCGACATGGGCGGCTACGTGCGCGACTCGGTCGACGACTTGCTCGACGCCTCGGAACAAACCTACAAAGAACTTCAGTTTTCAGAGCCGCTCGGGACATGGATTTACCAGTTCAAGCAAGCCCTCCTGCGCGAGAGCATCCTCGCGCGCCACACCGCCGACGAAGACCTCGAAACGGCCCGACGCGTTGCCACCTTCATCGAGCGTTTCCTGGCCCCCAGAGGCCACGGATACGTCGTCAAGACCCTGCGGATGTACGCCGAAAACGGCGCGCCACAGCGGGCGGCGATGATGCGGGGCATGGCCATTGCGGGCGACCAACCCACATTGTGGGCGATGGCTCAAGACCTCATCATGTACTTTGACGAAATCGAGTGGTCCGATGGCATGCGACGCACCGTCTACATGAACCTGATCGAGCGCATGGTGGCGGCCAACCAGATCGGATCGGCGGAGAACCTCTGGAACGATGCGATGAGCTGGGCTTCCGGAAAAGAGGATCGACGGATGCAAGGCTGGCTGCTGTTCAGCGGCTCGCGCATGGACTTCCGCCGCCAAGACCTCTACCGGGCACGAGACCGCGCCAACGACGCACTGACCATCTTCAAGACCGAAGACGACAAGCTCAAGGTCGCCGAGCTGCACAACCACATCGCCATGATTGAGTTGGCCGACGGCAAGCCGGAAGCGGCACTGGAAGCCGCGTCTGAGGCAGAAGCCAGTGCTGACGTGGCGGTCGTGAAGGCCAACAGCGAGTACGTTCGAGGACTGGTGGCCAAGCGGGACCGCGGGACCATCGAAAACGCGATTGAACACTTCAAGAAGTCCAACGAGCTCGCCGGTTCGGTCGGCCAAGGACCCCTTGCGCTCGAAGCCGGGATGCAGCTGGGCGAATCCCTGCTGATCGCCGGCCAAACCAAGAACGCAGCCGAGGTCCTGGGGCGCGTTGGGCAAATCGCCCAAGCTCTGCAAGACCCGGTCAAAGAGCGGGCCGCTGCGGCCCTGTTGGGCCAGGCACACGCGAGCCTGAAAAACTTTGAGGCTGCCGTGCAGTTCGGCGAACGCGCACTCGCGCTGACCCGAAACCTCAAGATGACGCAAATCGAGCCCGTGGACTTGTACAACCTCGGGTTCTTCAACCTGATGCTCGGCAAGTCCAAAGAAGCGGTAAAGCTGCTGCAGGAGAGTCGAAAAGGTGCGGATGCATCGAACCCCGCATTCCAAAAAGAACTCCTCTACAACCTCGGTACGGCGCTCATGAAAGAAAACGATGTCGCCGCTGCTGAAGACACGTTCAAGGCCGCAGTTGGCGCCGCCGAAGCGACCAATGACTTCCGCAAGCTCGCGAGCGCGCATCAGCAACTGGCCGTGATTGCCGGCAAGCGCGGCGACAAAGACACCGCCCGGTCGGCGCTCAACGCCGCGTTGGCCGCGGCGAACCAAGGAAAGCTCGACGAAGCGAGAGAGGCCATCCAAAAGCAGGTCGACAGCCTGGGTCAATAGCGTGATGCGCGGTCGGGGCCCGAGGCTCCCGGCTGCGCTATTGCGCCGTCAATCGCACGCAGTTCTTTTTCCCTCGCCACACCACGGTCTCACCGGCGATGACCAAATCGGTCTGCCCTACCGCGGTGTCGCGGTCTGCGCCAAGGCGAACGGCACCCTGCTGAATTTGGCGCCGCGCGTCTCCCTTTGACGAACAGAGACCGCTCGTCACCAGCGCATCGAGAATTCCAATGGGGAACACCACCGCGGCCGAAGGCATGCCGTCGCTGACTCCCCCGGAAAACGCTGCTTTCGCCGCGTCGCGGGCGCGCTCGGCTTCGCCCTGTCCGTGGGCCAGCTTGGTGGCTTCAAACGCCAAGACGGCCTTTGCATCGCGAATGGAAGCCCCTTGAAGGGCTTCGAGTTCACCGATCCGGTCAAGCGGCAGCAAGGTGTACAGGCGAAGAAACCGCCCCACATCTGCATCGTGCACGTTCACCCAATACTGGAAATAATCGTAAGGACTGCACATCGCGGGGTCCAACCACACGGCGCCCTTCTCGGTCTTGCCCATCTTCTTCCCATCGGCCGTCTGAAGCAATGGATGGGTCAAGGCATGGGCGGACTGCTGCCGCTCCCGTCGGATCAGCTCCACTCCGCCCAAAATGTTGAACCATTGGTCATCGCCACCCATCTGCAGCGCGCAACTGTAGCGGTCGTGCAGCACGAGGAAGTCGTAACTCTGAAGCAGGTGGTAGTTGAACTCGATGAAGCTGAGGCCTTGGTTCCGATCCAGGCGTTGCTTGATGCCTTCCGCGCTCATCATCTTGTTTACGCTGAAGTGGCGACCGACGTCCCGCAGGAAGTCGATGTAGCCCAGCCCCATCAACCAATCGGCGTTGTTCACCACCTCAGCATTGCCGAGGTCTAGAAATCGCCCAAACTGGGCTCGCATCGACTCGAGGTTTGACTGGATGCGCTCGGGCGTCAAGATTTCGCGGGTCTTGTCCTTTCCAGACGGGTCACCCACCATCGCGGTGCCGCCGCCCAACACCACGATTGGCCGGTGGCCGGCAGCCTGCATGTGAGCCATCGCCATCACCGGCAACAAGTGCCCCACGTGGAGGCTGCTTCCCGTCGGGTCGAAGCCCACGTAGAAGGGCATCGGTCCCCGACTCAATGCATCCCGCAGCGCCTCCAGGTCGGTGTGCGACTTGATGAATCCGCGGGCCTGCAATGTATCGATGACATCCATCTGCGGGACCTACTCGGCCGCCGGGGGCTTCGCAACCCGCCGCCGGCGCAAAACCAAGCCCGTCAACCCCAGAAGCCACACGGCGTGCGCCGCCGGCGCGCGGGTGGTCGCGCAGCCGCACCCCTTGGCGTCGTCATCCACGTCAACGGGCCCCGCCTGAGGCGGAATGAACACGCTGTGGTCGCCGGTGTTTGCAGCATCATGGTGAATGCTCGCCCATTCAATCTGTTGGTCCGCCCGTCCGTCGGTCGTCCACCCGTGCAGCCAACCCTCGCGGGTCGAGACCACCACATCGAGGTAGCCGTCTCCGTCGATGTCCCCCACCGCAGGCGAGCCCAGGATCCAGTGCCCGGTGAACTTGGGCCAGCCCGGCGCGACTTCTCCTTCGCCATCCCACGCGTACAGCAGGTAACCACCCGAGCCGTAAATGGCTTCGTTGCGCCCATCTCCCGATACGTCCGCGACCGCCGGTGCCACCAAGAACTGAATGTCCTCAATCTGGCGCGGCCAGCCTGGAAGCAACTCGCCTGTGGCCCCGGACCATGCACCCACGGCATGCTGGAAGTCGTACCACTCCGTCATCGCCAAACTGGCCACCCACAGCGCTCCGGCACCGCCCTGGAGCGTGTCGGGCGTGCCATCCATGTCGAGGTCGCCGAAGGACGGATTGTTGATCATCTGGACAATGCTGGGCACATCAACGTTGTGGCCCTCTGCCCAATCGGATTCCACGTACGACAGGTCTTGAAACACGCTTCCGTCGTGGTTCAACAGGTCGGTTTGACCCAGCATGATGGGGTTCATGATCTCGAGATCGCCATCGCCATCGAGGTCGGCCGCAGCCATGGAAGACGGATGCCCCTGGCCCACCAGGGGCAACAACGCCGCTTCGTTGACCAGTCCATCTTCGATGATGGGCCAGCCCGGCTCGTGCTCACCGGTCAGGGCATCGATGAGGTAGGACACGCTGTAGCGACCGCCCGACACCGCTTCATTGGTGCCAAAGCCAATTTCCATGCGGCCGTCGTTGTCGACATCCGCCACCAAGGGGCTCACGATGGAGCGGTCGCCAGCCACACCGCACATCGCATCCTCGAAGTCCCGGTCAGGACTGCCGGGAAAGCAGACTTCCACGGGCGACGGCCCCATGTGTTCTCCCCGGCCATCGAAGAGGTACAAGCGCCCATCCAATCCAGCGACAACGATCTCCGCGGCGCCGTCGCCATCCACATCGCGCAGTGCCGGGGCCGCCATGAAGCCCTGGTCGTAGGTGTACGTGCGGCCAAACTCAGCGGGCTCGCGCCCAATGCTGAACACCGGAAACCCGGCGACGCGGGATCCATCGGCGTGCCAGGCGTAGACACCGCCCCACTGCGAGGCACCGACCACCTCCACGTCGCCGTCACCATCGATGTCGGCCGCGGCCACGGTTCCCGTGAAGCTGTCGCCGACACCCGGGTCGATGGTGCCGTCGGCAAAGGGCGCGCTGTCGTAGTGGAGCCGTTCGCTGGCGTTCGCTTCCACGGGCCAACCGTCGACCATTGTGCCGTCGCCGTAGTAGGCGTTCACCACGCCGTCGGCCGTACCAATGACCACCTCGAGCACACCGTCGTCATCCAGGTCGACCAGGATGGGGCTCGACTCGCCCGAAGCGCCCATGTCGATCGGGAACCCTTCGAGCAGCCCCTGATCCGGTGTGACGTAGAACACCTTTCGCATCTCGCCCGACTGCCCATCGCTGTCCGTCACCCGGATTCGAATCGTCACCGCCGGCGCATTGACCCGCTCCAGCCGCTCCACGATGTCTTCCGAGCGCGACGCCTCTGGGATCGGTTCGGTGAGCGCGTCGGCAGTCTCGTACCGAGCCACTTCCCCATCGATGGGCTCTGTGGATGTGCCGCGGTTGAGTTCGCGCCATTCACTGGGCTCATGACCGAGGCCGGCTTCCACAACGTATTCAAAGGATGCGGCACGCGACGAAATCCGCGCCTCGATTGCGACGTCGGCGGTGCGAGCCGGGTTCAAGACGGCGTACCACGCCGGGCTGTCCATGCTGACCACGGGGGGAATGGCGCCGTCAATCAATCGCTGAACGGCGCGGCCCACATTGACGCGACCGTATCCGTAGAACGCATCCCATCCTTCTTTGGAGGGGTAAGCGCGCGTGACGTTGCGTTCTTCATCGGTGAGGTGCACGTCGTCGACGCTGTGGACCATCAGTTGGTACACCTCACCCGCAGACAACTCCAGACCCAGATCCCGCGCAGCGGAGTGGATCAAGCCGATCACGCCGGTGGTGACAGCGCACGACCCGGTCGCGCACGCGCCAGAGGGCGCAACCATCACCATGCGGGAGCCGTAGTTGTTGCAATTCCACGTGTTCATGTAGCTGCCAACTTGGTTGTCATCGTCGGGAGTGTTGTGCCGAATCGAGTGCACGTACACGGCGTTGTCGAGCATCGCGGGAAAGTTGTGATGGTAGGAGTTTTCATCGCCTGCGGCCCCCACCAACAACGTCCCGTTGTCGAATGCATACGCCGCGGCGGCAGTGGTCATGGCCGGGTTGGACAGCGCCCCAATCGCCAAGTTCACTGCGACCGCCCCGGACTCAACTGCGAACACGATCGCCTCACCGCTGCGTTGGCCGTCGGTGACAAACGAGTCTCCGATGCGAACCGGAAGAATCGAACAGTTCGGGCAAATGCCAATCCGACCTCCGGGCGCCTCCCCCAGGTTTTTCCCCTCGGCCGCGGCTTCCTTCATCACGTCCGTGCCGTGGGTCCCATACCCTTCGTCCCAGTCGTTCCACGCGTCGTTGTCACCGCCAAAGAAGTCCCAGCCGGAAATGTCGTCGATGTAGCCATTTGCGTCGTTGTCAACGCCGTCCCATTCTGCGCCAAATGCCGTGTAGATGAGGTCAGAGGGGTCAAGGATATCGTCGGACGCATCCCGACCCGCAGCCCAGTCAACGCGCGGATCCGCCGCCCAGTCCTGAATGTTGGTCAGCCCATTGCCATCGCAGTCGTAGTTCTCGGCCTCGATTCCGTCTGCGCAAATGGGGGGCGGGACCTCGTCGATGTTGATGTGAAGCTTGTTCACAATGTCGCTGTGGCCCCACGTGACGCCCGAATCGGCCACGGCGAGAAGGACATCCCATCGACCGGTCGAAGTTTCCCAAGCCACATTGGCTGAAATTCCACTTCCAAGCTCAAGTTCAGCCGCTCTGACCGACTCCCGTGCGTGCTCTGGAATGTAGTTGATGAACTCCCATTCCTGCTCCATGTCGGGGGGACACAGCTCGGGGGTCGACGGGTCTCCACAACCGGGAAACTGGGGTGCAATCGGAACGGTGGCGTGTGCGAGACCCAGCAGCAACAACGTCGAAATCATCGGCATCCTCCGAGTCGGGAACTGTAACCACCAAACGTTGGGCTGGTGAGTCAAAATGTCCAGATGGTGTCATGACGGCAAATCAGAGTCTGCGTCGGTGGAAAACAGCGGTATGATGGGAGCCCAACGATCGAGGACCGCCATGCTCTTGTGGGCAATTTCACTGACTGCATTGGGAGGCTACGGCAGCATCGTCATCGCGGATGACGGCGACGCCTACCCTTCCTGGCAAGAGCGCGACGTGCACATGTGGACCAACCTTGTCCGCGTCGACCCCGAGGCGTTCTTCGGTCGGGACTCGATCTGGGAGACGCCCTGCGACATCGACGAGTTCCAGACATCAGAGACGACGCCCAAGTCGCCGCTGTACTACGACTTTGACCTCAATGACGCCGGACGATTCCACTCGGTCGACATGTACGACAACGAGTGGTTTGACCATTCGTCGTCTGACGGGACCAGCTTTCCGGACCGCATGGCCCGGTTTTACGACGAGTCCGGCATGCTCGGTGAAAACATCGCCGCCGGGTACGCCGATGGCGAGGCGGTGATGCTGCAAGGGTGGATGTGCTCCGCCGGTCACCGAGCCAACATCATGAACGCCGACTACAACGAACTGGGCGTCGGCGTGAAGGGCCTTTATTTCACCCAGGACTTCGCCCTCGGCACCCCCGAGACCAGCGGCCCCATCGCCATGGGCCTGCACTCCCCGGAGTATCCCACGGGTTCCGTCGAGTTCTTGGTCGACTTCCAAGGCGATGCGCCGGATGCCCTCGCCGTGGTCGTGAACGGCCGCGACACACCGGTCGAGTTGCTGTTCGGAACCGAATCGCAAGGGGTCTTCCAGACTCAGTTGACCATGATGGAAGAAGTCGACTGCCATCAATATTATTTCCATTGGGAGCGCGGGTACGAATCCGGCACGTTCCCAGAAGCAGGGAGCTACCTGTTCGGAACCGACTGCATCTCGGACACGATGTGGATCGACTCGCAGGTTCCAATCGGCGGTTCCGCTGACGCCGGGGATGGCATGACCGAAGCGGACATCCAGGAAGAGGCCCAGGACCAGCTGAACAAATCCGATGTTGACGTCGTGGGCTGCTCTTGCGCCAGCGGACCGGGCTCAAGCCCGCCGCAACGCGCGGCACACATTGGAATGTGGCTCTTCATTGGCGGGCTTATTGTGCGGAGGCGCCGGGGCTGAGTTCACCGGTTACACTGTGCCGCACCACCCGCTGAGAAGTCTGTGATGAAACGCCCGTTGATTGCCCTCGCCGCCCTGCTGACTGCCCCGATTGCCCAGGCCAAAGACCTTCGGGAGCGAACCGGCGTCGGCTTCAACGCGCAGTTTGGCCACCTCGCGTCCTTGTCCGTGCGCTACGGCCTGCCCACGCCGAGCCCAGTCATGAACATTCAAGTCGAAGGGCTGTTCGGCCTCGACACCGCGGCGTCCGAAGAAGGCGGGAACGTGGCGTACGGCGCGCGCGTGTTGTACGGCTTTCTCGCGGAAGACAACATGAACCTGTTCGCGGGCGGCGGTCTCGGGGGCGTGAACACCGCCGGCGAGAACACCGTTCGACTCCAGCCGGCCATGGGGGCTGACTTCTTCCTCTTCGGACTTGAGAATCTTGGCTTCACCGTGGAGTGGGGCATCAACATGGACATTGGGAAGTCATCGGGTGTGTCGACCACTGCGGCCGCGGCGGCCGGGGCACATTACTGGTTTTGATGGTGCGAACGACCCTCACCGCGCTGCTCGTGAGCAGCCTTTTGGCGCTTGTTCCCGGCCCGACGCACGCGGCTTCATTCGACCCTGAGTTGCGATGGCGGACCCTCGAGACCCCGCACTTCAACATCACATTCCACCAAGGCGAAGCCGCCCTGGCGGAGGAAATGGCCACCGTCGCCGAAGCGGTGTGGGAAAAAATGACCGAAGAGGTCAAGACCATCCCCAAGCGGCCCACCGAGCTTGTCCTGATCGACCCAACCGATCTGGCCAATGGCTACGCCATGACGTTGCCGGTCAACACCATCGTGATCTTCGTGACATCGCCGTCCGAGGATTCAACCCTGTCGCACTACGGCGACTGGAACGACACCATCTTGACCCACGAGTTCGCTCACATCCTTCACCTCGACACCATCGAGGGCCTTCCCAAGCTGCTGCGCATGGCGCTGGGACGCGTGATCAACGTGAACCGCGCAACGCCGGGATGGATCGTCGAGGGGTTCGCGACGTTCCAGGAGTCCCGGCATGCCGAGGGCGGTCGCGGTCGTTCCAATGTGGCCCACATGATCAAGCGCATGTCGGTTCTCGAAGACGAGTTTCCGCCGTTGGGAAACATGGACGGCTTTCAGACTGCACCACCAGCGGGCAACCTGCGGTACCTGTTTGGCCAGGACTTCATTCAATACGTCGCTGACACCACAGAACCCGATGCGTGGACGGACTTCATCCACATCTACGGCGGATGGATCCCATACTGGCTGCCGACCAAACGCGCCTTCGGGCGGCGGTTGGTGCCCATGTACAGAGACTGGAAAGCGCACCTCGAAGAACGCTATGGAGCCCAGGCGGAGGAAGTCCGAAGCCAGGGATTGACCGAGACGCAGGCCATCAGCGACGGAATCGCGACATGCATGGGTCCGACGTGGTCTCCCTCCGGCGACCAGCTCGTGTTTTCGTGCGCGCATCCGGTCGATGGGAGCTCCATCCAACTGTGGTCGCCCACCGAAGGGGAAGACCCCAAGGTGGAACTGACGGGCGCATTCGCCAAGGACTTCACGTGGCGAGGGGACGGCAATGCGTTCTTCTACTCCGGGACCCACACGGTCAACCGCTTCAACCTCTACGATGATGTCTACTTTCACACCATCGGCAAACGCGGCTCCAGCCTGCTCACGCGCGGCAAGCGCGCCCGACAGCCCAGCCTGTCGCCGGACGGATCTCAGTTGATTGTGGTGCGCAACAAGCTCCAAGAAAACTCCTTGGCGCGCCTGCAAATTGACCAGTCTCTCGAGACCCTGCGGACCTTCGACAATCACGCACAGGTCGCGACCCCGGTTCACTCCCCCAGCGGTGACCACATTGCGGTAAGCATCTGGGCCGAGGGCCAGCGCGACATTGTGGTCCTCAATGCCGACGGCAGCCACTTCCGCAAGGTGACCGACGACGCTGCGCACGACATGGACCCGGTGTGGTCTGCGGACGGGCGTTGGCTGTACTTCAGCTCCGATCGCAGCGGAATCTTCAACATCTACGCTGTGGAGCTCGAACACGAGACCGTCTACCAAATCACGAACGTCTTGGGGGGAGCCTTCCATCCGGCCCCGCACCCCAACGGCGAGGCATTGGCCTTCGAGTCGTTCAGTCACAACGGCATGGACATCGTTCAGATGCCGCTGGCGCGCACAACATGGGTCGAACAAGAGACGCTGGTCCGCCCAGCGGACGAAGGAGCACTGCGGGCAACGCTGCCCGCGGGCACGGCGGCGGCGCCCCCGCCCGAACACGGAACTGCGCTCCCCGTCACGCCCCCCAAGACGGGGCCTTTGCTGCCGTCTGGTCTGCCCGCATCCGAGCCGCTGCTGGACCTGCCCGGACTGACAGGCTTTGGTGGACCCATGGCCGGTTTCTTGGCCCCCCCCATTCACGGAAATCCGCTGTTGGATGCCCCCGAGACGGGTCCCGACGTGGAAGACGGAGCCGTCGAAACCGAGTCGGAATACGGGGACGAGGAATCGTTTGAGTTCAGCTACCCGGTGCGACGCTACCAACCCCATCGCACGATGTTTCCCCCGCGATACATTCGCCCCGCCGTCACCCTCGCATACGGCGACACCCTCATGGGAGTGGTGGGCACGTCCAGCTGGGACACGCTCATGCGATGGTTCTACTCGGGTTTCTTGAGCTACCGAGGCGACAACAACTACGTCGGCTGGGGTGGGTCGGTTGCCTACAACCGGTGGATTCCTGTCGTCTCGATGGGCGCATACAGCTACACCGTCCGGTACGGCAACCTGTTCCAAGACGTGCCTCCACCGCCGGAGGGTGGAACCTGGATTCGGTCCATCACAAGCCTCGGTGAACGCTACTTTGACAAACGGACGAAGGGGTATGTGAACGTTTCGCTCCCGCTCCGCGACTACACCGCTGCATACATCCAGTGGCAAGGCACCCACCGGACCCCCCTTACGCCGCTCAGTGCATACGAGTCGCAAGGCGTAGCCGTGTACCGCTCGGGCCTCCCCACGCGAGGCTTCCAATCCTCGATCGGCGGCGGATGGGGTTACGGCAAAGGCACGTCGTACGGACGTTCCATCTCCACCGAGAAGGGCACCTCGTACGGCGTGAGTGGGAAAATCACCTCGGCACTGTTGGGCAGCTACCAACTCGATGACCTCGACCAACGGGTGGGCTTTTCCCAGTTCCAGTTCGGGGGCAACTACCGGCGGTACTTCCGGGTGCCCTGGTTTGACGACCATGTGCTGGCGGCAAGCCTCGCGGGCGGCGGCACCATCGGCGACCGCACCCGATACGGTTCGTATCGCCTCGGCGGCAACTTCGGGCGTGGCGGGATCTACAGCCTGCCTGAGGAATACCGCTCGCTTCGTGGGTTCAACCCAGCGGCATCCTACGGAGACTGGTACTACCTCGGGAGCCTCGAATACCGATTGCCGCTTTGGTGGATCGACCGCGGCGTGGGAACCATCCCGTTCTTTGCGAAGTACCTTGCCGCGACGGCATACCTCGATGCAGGCCGTGCATTCAATGAGCTGCCAAACGGTGGAGAGGACCAAGAGCCGCTCTTCGCATCAACCCTCGTCGGCGCCGGAGCGGAGATTCGCGGACGAGCGATCATCGGCTACGGCATCAACGCGGCCGTGCGGGTCGGCTACGGCTTCTCCGTACGGGGGAACGGCATTCCACTGGGGTCCCTCGATGGCCTGTACGTGCGATTCGATACGGGCTTCTGATGCACGCGGTTCTTGCCCTCCTGATGCTCACAACGTCGGCAGTCGCCGACCCCACGGTCAAGAATTTGGCCACCGCATGGCATCGGCTGCACAGCACGGAGGGTTCCGATGACATCCGACCGATGTTGGTCGATGCGAGTGAGCCCTGGGTGGGCCATGCCGCGGCCATCACGGGAATCGCCTCCTGGCGGATGGGCGACTTTCCCTCCGCTGTGCAGTCGCTTCAGGACGCGCTGGCCGACCCCAAGCTCAAGGGACCGCTGCGGCGGCAAACCCGCTACCACCTCGCCCTGAGCCTGATGGGCGTCGAAGACCCCGACGGAGCCATTGCCCAGTTGACCCCGTTGCTCGCCGGACGTGCTGGTCGACCTGGCGTTCACCCCCCGCCGGGCGATGTGGATGCGGCATCGATCCGTTGGGCACTGTCAAACGCCCATGCGCAGCTGGGGCAGCCCGCCGCACAACGCACCACACTCGAGACCATATGGACGCATCACCCGACCAGCCAGCAGTCGACCGATGCACTCCAAACGCTGGTCCAACTGGGGCACCCGATCGACGCTCAGTCAGCGGAGGGAGTCGCGCTCATCGAGCACCGAATCCAAACACTGGAGCGGCAGTTCATGCACACCGAAGCGGTGGCCCTTCGGCAGCAACTCCCGGCGAGCCACCGGTTGCGCCGACCCGCCGCGTTTGCCGAAGCCGTCTTCAAGTCCAAGGACTATGCGAAGGCGAGTTCCTTGCTGGCCGCCCTTCCCGCGCGAACGCCCGACCAGCAGATCCTGTTGGCCTTGGCTTATGTCCGGTCCGGGCAACCAAACGAATCCGTTCGCGTCTACTCTGAAGTCGCAGCATCTGGAAACAGCGCCTCGGAGTTGGCGTCATACAAGCTGGGCTACATGGCCTTCGACCGCGGCCAATGGAGCCAGGCCATCGCCTTGTTTAAGACGCATCTGGGGCGCTACGGAAACGGACGCCACGCCGATGCTGCCCGGTGGTTTACTGGATTGAGCCGCCTGCGACTGGGTGAGATGGGCGCAGCCCACCGCTCGTTTCAGCAACTGGAAGTGCTCCACCCAAGCTCGTCGTTGCGAGCCGGCGCGGTGTACTGGCAAGCACACACCACGCGCGACGACGGTGCCCGAACCCAGTTGTTGGACCGCATCCTCCGCACTTGGCCCGAGAGCAGCTACGCCTGGCACGCCTCGCACCTGCTCGAGGTCAACTACCCGGCAAAGCCCGCGGCCACCGACGCCCCAAATGCGGACGGCGCACCGCCGGTGGGCGATCCCACTGCTTGGGAAATGGGCCGTGCCCTCACCAAGGTCGGCCTGTTGTCGTGGGCTCGAGCTCACCTCCTCGACATCCCAACACGCGGCCTAAAGCGCAGCGATGTGATTCGCTTGGCCAACGCCCATGTGGAGGCCGGGTCGTACCGCACGGCTCAGGCGATGGTGCGTCCGTGGTGCGGCAACCCCGCGGATGCGACGGAACGGCCTGTGATCGAAGCATGTTGGCCCCGACCCAGCGCCGATGACCTTCATGCAGACGTACAGGCGTCGGGCCTGCCCGACTACCTTCCGTACGCCATCATGACCGCCGAAAGCGCGCTCGATCCTGCCGTCACCTCGCCGGCCGGTGCACGCGGGTTGATGCAGCTGATGCCCTTTCTGGCCGACGAACTGCACCAGGCAATGTTTCCCACGCAAGCCTTCAATCCGGACCAACTGTACGACCCGGTCTACAACGCTCGGCTGGGGACCTCGGAGCTCATTCGCTTGGCGGAACAGTTCGCAGAGGTGGGGGTAGACGATCCCCTGCCAATGGTCATCGCGGGGTACAACGGCGGCCCGGATGCCGTCGGCCGGTGGGTCGATGAATACACCGCAACAATGGAAAGCAATCACTTGACCGATTGGAGCAAACGGCCGGAGGCGGACTTGTGGGCGGAGTACATTGGCTACGGTGAGACCCGAAAGTACGTGCGACGGGTGCTCGGGTTCCTCCAACGGTATCGGCTTGCCTACGGCGAGCCCGTCCAGGTGCGCCAAGCTCCTTGATCGAGCACCGTGGGGAGCATCATCAGCGGCTTCCCCGCATCGATTGCCAGGGCGTGCACCAGCAACCCGTCGGCGCCTGCCATCGACGCGACCCGTGCGTCGATGGACGCGGCTTGCGCGCCCATGAGTTGGTTCACCACTGCGAAGGCCGGCGGGTTGAACCGGACGGGAACGGTCTTGATTCGACCGTCGCCCAACTCGGCCAATGCCGCTGCCCGCTCAATTCCGAGCGACAGCGAGCCCAGCCGGTCCACCAACCCCCGGTCGAGCGCTTGGGTTCCGGTCCAAACCCGTCCTTGAGCCACCGACTCAACCGCGTCGATATCCAGGCCTCGACCTTTCGCGACCACGTCAATGAAGCGGCGGTACACCCGCTTCAGGCTGGCCCGAAATCGGATTCGCTGGTCGGGGCTGAAGGGCGCCTCGGGTGAAAGCAGGCCCGGGTCCGGCGCCGGGCCCATCCACGTTGTGTGAATCCCCAATCGGGCCAACGCCTTCCCCAACACCACCTTTCCGCCCACCACGCCAATGGAACCGGTAATCGTGGCGGGGTGGGCAACAATCTCGCGGGCCACCGCGGAGATGTAGTAGCCGCCGCTGGCCGCGACATTGCCCATCACCGCGACAACCGGCTTCCGGTCATCCAGCGCCTGTACCGAACGCGCGATGAGGTCGCTGGCCAACGCGCTGCCCCCCGGACTGTTTACGGCCAAGACCACCGCCTTCACCGAATCTTGTTCCGCGAGTCTGTCGATGGTGTCGACCACCTCATCCGAGGCGATGACCCTTCGCTTCCTCGGCATCTGCGCCCGCCGTTCCACCACGGGGCCGTCCAAATGAACAACCGCAATCACAGCAGGCTTTGAACGAAGCGCAGGAAGCCGGCGGAGGATCCGACGCAGGCGCGCATACGCCATCAGGTCCGCTTCTCGCGGCTCACCCCCAAGGCGTTCCTCCCACAACTTCCGGTCCTCATCCGGATACGCAACCGCATCGATCAATCCCCGCTCGGCCGCCTGCGCAGCGCTCAGCGGCGACGCTGCCATGGCCTCGTGGACCGCCTTTTCTGACTGACCGCGATCGCGCGCGATGGTCCCACAGAACCGGTCGTGCAAGTCGCTCAACAGGTAGTCCATCGCCTCGCGATTCTGCGGCGTCGGGGCACTGCGGGTGTACGCCTCGCCAAAGCTCTTGTAAGCACCAGCGCTCTCAAAATCCACCACGACATCGTGTCGTGCAAGGGCCGACCCAAAAAACCGTGCAGCCGATGCTACGCCTTGGAGGTACACCTCACCCGCCGGACTCACGCTGACCCGATTGCACGCGCCGGCCAAGAGCAGTTCACGGTCGGTGACGGAATCGAGGTGACACTCGACGAACGTTCCCGAATCGCGCACCGCCGCGATGGCTTCGTGCATTTCGTACAGCTGACTCCACCCAAAGGGCAGCCCCTGAATCTGGACCCGCAGGCCTGCAATGTTTTGATCCGCAGCCGCATCGCGCAACCCGACCAGCATGCGCTCGTACACAACCGGCTCAAGGCCTTTGCGGCCCGCACTCAACGACAACACCAATACCGATCGCGAGCGACGCTTCAAGCGGAGCATGAGCGTCACAAGAATGCGAACTGGCAACGCCAGCAGTGTCAATACGGCCAAAATGGGGATACGGATCACAGTGCCTCCGGTGGGGGCACCTACCCGATCCGCGGCCAGATGGCCGCTACGAGGTCCGGATGTCTGACTTGTTGACCCCCACAGAACTCGCCATGTTTGAACATGCACCCGAGGACGAACTCGTGGACCTCGCCATCGACCTCGATGTACCCGTGCCTGCTGAAATCGACCGCACGGGTCTGTTGAACGCATGCGTGAGAAACCTGGCCGACCTGGGCGAGCGCGAGGGACTTCCCTTTTCCGACTACGACCGCAGTGACCTCGAAGAACTGGACGAGTGGGGGCTAAACGCCATTGCTGCCCTCAACGGCATCGACGTAAACCTCGACAAGTCCAAGAAGGTTTCGCTGCTTTTAAAAACGGGAAAGAAAAAATACAAACTGTGGCGTAAACAGCGTCCAAAGTCCCAAATCCCGATCTACCTCCCGATGTTTCTTGCACCCGTTGCACGCCACCTTGTCCAGCGGAAAGGGTGAACCGGGACGGGATCCGTCAAACCCGATATGATGACCGTCATATGCGGAGAGACCAATGGCCCTGAAGACCTGCCCGAGCTGCGGCGAAGAAGTCCCGGTTGTCGCCTTGCGCTGCAAATCGTGTTTTTACGACTTCAACGAGGAACCCGAGGCCCGCGAAAGCGGCACAATGGGCCTTTTGGTGTTGTTCGCGGCCATGGCCTTGGTTGGAATGGGCGTGTTTTATTACCTCCACACTCAAGTGGCCGCCGAGCGGGTTGTGGTCGAAGAAGAAACCCAGACCATCATCATCACCCGCAAATCCGCTGCCAAAACAGAAGCAACGCGAATCGAGTTCGCGGACATCACCCGCGTCGAGTACGTCTTGGGCGGCGAAACCGCCACCTATGAAATCGTTGCCGTCACGGGCGATGGCAACCGGTACGTGGTGAAAGCCTCGGATGACTCTCCCCTCGATGGGCACGCAGAGCAAGTCGCACGAACGGTCGAAAAACCGCTTGAGCGGGTGAAGAACGTCCGCACCTTCGTGGACTGACCGGTGCCAGCCTTCGGTTCGCCCGACATCGCGATTGACCTCGGAACGTCCAACACGCTCGTCGTTGTGCGCGGCAAAGGGATCGTCGTCGATGAGCCGTCCGTGGTGGCCGTTGAGCGCCTTGGGGGAGCCCAGCGCGTCGTCGCGGTGGGTCACAACGCCAAGCAGATGCTGGGCCGGACACCGGAGAACATCGAGGCGATTCACCCCATCAAGGACGGTGTGATCGTTGATTTCGACCTCGCCGAGGCATTGCTGCGAAGCTGCATCGAGCGCGCCCTGGGTGCCCGGCCGTTTGTGAAACCCAGAGTCATTGTGTGCGTCCCGAACCGCCTGCAGGACGTGGAGCGCCGGGCGATTCAAGATGCGGCTCGGTCCGTGGGAGCCAAAGACGTCTTCCTGGTTGGCAAACCCATTGCGGCGGCGATTGGTTCCGCCATGCCCATCGAGCGTCCACTCGGAAACATGGTGATTGATGTCGGGGGCGGCACGACCGAGATCGGCATCATCAGCCTGGGCGGGGTGGTTGTGACGCGGTCAGCCCAGGTTGGCGGAAATCATTTCGACGATGCCATCACGGAATGGATCAAACGCACCCACAACGTCTTGGTCGGGCAGCGGACCTCTGAGGAAACCAAACTCAAGGTGGGTTGCGCCGTCTCATCGCATGACCCCAAACAGGCGCACGTCACGGGTCGTGACTTATCCAGCGGAATCCCCCGAGAAGTTCAAGTCACCAGCGACGACGTATCGGAAGCCCTCCAAGCCTGCTTGGAACAAGTCGTGGAATGTTTGAGAGATACCCTCAAAGAGAGCCCGCCGGAGTTGGCCGCCGATATCACAGAACAAGGAATGGTTCTCTGCGGTGGCTCCGCACTGCTCCCCGGACTTGACCGTTACCTTCGAAACAAAACCGGTCTGCCGATTGTGGTTTCTGAAGACCCCCGGCGGAGCGCAGCAATCGGCGCCGGACGGTTACTCGACGACCACGTGACGCTGAGCCGAGTGGCGTTGTAGCGCCTTTGTTGTCCGGACCTCATGCGGGTCTGGACCGGTTGGCACCGCTCGTCTGTGAACCCTGCGGGTTCGCGTGGACCGACGCGCGGGCAACCTATAAAACAAGGCAATGAGCATCGACACCACGCCACTGGCCGCCCGAATGCGTCCCAAACGAATCGATGATGTTGTTGGTCAGGAACATCTCCTGGGCGAGGAAGCTCCGTTTCGGGCCGCGTTGAACCGAGGGGAGCTGCCGAGCCTCCTGCTGTGGGGCCCACCGGGGTGTGGGAAGACCACACTGGCCCGGCTGTTGGCCGAACATGCCGGGTTGAAATTCCTGCAGCTTTCTGCAGTGATGGACGGCATCAAGGAGCTCCGTCAGGTCCTCACACGGGTGCGAGACATCCAGACTCTCGAACGAAAAGGGAGTCTTTTGTTCATCGATGAAATCCACCGATGGAACAAAGCCCAACAAGACGCCTTGTTGCCCCACGTTGAAGAGGGCACCGTTGTGCTGGTGGGTGCCACCACTGAAAATCCCGGTTTTCAGGTCATTCCAGCACTGCGATCGAGGGCATGGTTGCTGACCCTCAACCCCTTGAACGAGGCGCACACCGTTGTGCTGTTGCAGCGGGCGCTGGACGACCATTCGCGCGGCTTGGGCACCCGAGCGCTCGACTTTCCGCCCGCCACCTTGCACGCCATCGCGCGGGCAGCCGCGGGCGACGGAAGGCGAGCGCTCTCGATGCTCGAACGAATTGCGGCGAGCATGGCCGATGGCGACGTTCAGACGCTTGAGGCGGTCAGCGAAGCTCTGGGCCGGCCAGACCTCCTGCATGACAGGGATGGCGACACCCACTACGACATCGCAAGCGCCCTCATCAAGAGCCTCCGTGGGGGCGATCCCGATGCCGGATTGTATTGGGCCGCACGGTTGCTGGAAGGCGGTGAAGACCCCATGTTCATCGCCCGCAGACTGGTAATTTTCGCGAGTGAAGACATCGGAAACGCAGACCCGAGAGCCATCACTCTGGCCGTCAGTGTGATGCAAGGCGTGCACAGCATCGGCATGCCCGAGGCCCGCATACTCATCGGACAGGCCGTGACATACTTGGCCACCGCACCAAAATCGAATGCATCGTATGCCGCGATCAATGCCGCCATCGACTGCGCCAGGCGCAACGGGCCCCTTCCAGTCGCGCCGCACTTGCGGAACCCGTCGACGGACTTGGCCCGACAACAAGGTCACGGCGAAGGGTACGCATACCCTCATGACCACCCGCACAACATCGTCGAACAGAACTATCTGCCCGAAACCCTCGAGTCGGTCCAGTTCTATGAGCCCGCCAACCACGGGGCCGAACGCACGATTCGCGAACGAATGGCATGGTGGCGGCAACAACTGGACGAACGCAAAAAACAGCGCTGAGATCCAACGAGAAACCGCCCTCGAGGCTCAGACCTCGAGGGCGGTTTAAAGGGCGGGCAGCGATAACCTACTCTCCCACAGGGTGGCCCCTGCAGTACCATCGGCGCCATAGAGCTTAACTTCCGTGTTCGGGATGGGAACGGGTGGGTCCTCTTGGCTATCCTCACTACCCAAAACTGATCACACGAATGAGGTCGTGTGAAAAGGGTGCGCACATGAACGCAGTAGACACAATATCTGCAACATCGATTTCCAAGACAATGTCTTAGAGGAAACCAAACGGGCAATTAGTACCGGTTAGCTGAACACATTGCTGTGCTTACACACCCGGCCTATCAACCTGGTAGTCTTCCAGGGCCCTTCAGGGAGAACTAATCTTGAGGGGGGCTTCCCACTTAGATGCTTTCAGCGGTTATCCCGTCCGTACGTAGCTACCCAACAATGCCGCTGGCGCGACAATTGGAACACCATAGGTACGTCCATCCCGGTCCTCTCGTACTAAGGACAGCTCCTCTCAATTCTCCAACGCCCACAGAAGATAGGGACCGAACTGTCTCACGACGTTCTGAACCCAGCTCGCGTACCGCTTTAATTGGCGAACAGCCAAACCCTTGGGACCTGCTCCAGCCCCAGGATGCGATGAGCCGACATCGAG
>JAYZVA010000077.1:0-15547 GCA_036156175.1 Myxococcota bacterium | reverse complement strand
CAGCACATCCACCCCCAAGTCGCTCAGGTAGTCCAGGCGTTGGCGAACCCCATTCAGGTCTCCGATTCCATCGCCGCTGGTGTCCTGGAAGGATCGAACGTAGATCTGATAGACGGCCGCGGCTTGCCACCACGCCAGCGTCATCGGAAGCACCGTTGAGGCTGTTCCTTGGCGTACCGGACGAGACGCTGGATTGTCGCATCGATGGTGCGACTCGCAAACCTGCTGGCGGGGCCGGCTGGCAACGATCCGCCTGGATCGCTCCAAGAATGGTACTCCGCAAGGGTCTTTGTCGGACCGAGCGCGGCGAGCAGCCAAGCGCCCTGATTGAAGGTCACTTCGACCGATTCAGCGATGGCCTCGCGTGCAGAATCGGAGAGCGCGTCTTCGTCCGCGATCGCAACCCGGGCCCAGGTCAACTCCCGAACACGACCACCCGAGGCCACGGCCAGGCGGGTGTTGAACCGGTTTTCCACCACCCACCACCGGTCGCTCACCACCGGCAACGGCAACACCATCGACACCCTTCTGCGATTCGCGCAAGCTTCTCCACGCACCACTTCGACGTGCGACAGACCGAGCAACTCTTTGTGATGCAGTTCTTCGTTCAAGGCCGCCCACATTCGTTCAATGGGCACATCAACGACGGCAATTCCCCATCCAATGCTGGCGCGATGCCCGGGAACCCGGTGCACGCCTGTCACAATCGTGCCCGAGGCGGCGGCCTTCCATGAATCCATTGGAACCGTTGGGGCGGTGTCACCGATGCGGAGGCCAAGCTGGCGAACTTCTGCGACCCGCTCCAAAACGGCCGCGTCCGATCCGGCGAGAACAAGGCCGGACGTGGTCGTGAACGCAAAGACTGCGCAGGCCAAAACGCAACGCCCGTGCCTCATCCCAGCGGTCCGCTGCTCAATGCTTCTTCGAACTCGCGAATGACTGAGCGAAATCCATCCGGAACGCGGATGGGTTGATGCGCGTCATCCATCCAGACCAGGCTGAGCGAGCCTCGAGCCACTGCGACCCGGGTGCGTTTGTTCACGATGTTGAGATGAAACGTGTAGCTGGTCGACCCAATGCGAGCGATGCGAACAAAGATCGACAACACGTCGTTGTAGCGGGCTGGACTCAGGAAGCGGACCGTTTGACCCACGACCACGCCGGGAATCAGGTCGCGAACCGCTCCATCGAGTTGATTGAGGCCGAGGTGGGCGAGGTAATCCATCCGACCGATGTCGAAATAGTGCGCGTAGGTGCCGAAGAACACGATGCCCACCGCATCCGTCTCACTCAGCCGGACACGAACATCCGTTGAGAACCGGTAGTCATCGAGTTGGTCTGAAACGTCGTCCATGATCGTCTCCGCTCTTCATGAATGGTCGACCGTGGGACCGGCAACCGGTGCGCATTTGCCGTGCGATTCTTCAGAAACCGGTATCGGATTTCACGCCACCAGGCACCGTAGCGAGGGATTGGAATCATTGGATGGCCCCGCGGTTTTGAATCAAAGCCTACCCGCTATCCCGAACCATGACCGCCTCCGCCCACGACACGCCCACCATCACCGCAACCGACCGCATGGGCAAGCGTGCACGCCTGCTTGCCGTCATCGACCGGGACGGACCCGCATGCGTGTACTGCGGATGCGCCTTCGAGGCCCCGTTGGCCGTCCCAACGACCGAACACCTTGTCCCGCGGCTCAAGGGCGGGCCGAGTTGGTTTGAAAACGAGGTGGCTGCGTGCAAGTCATGCAACCAGGCGCGAGGGCATCAGAGCTTGGGTGCCTGGATCGATGCCTGCCTCGGTCAGGGCTGGCCAGTCCAAATCACCGATATTCTCTGCCAGCTGGATGCCCTGAGCCGGGCGATTGAACGCCGTGGGGGCCAGCGGCGCGCGCGTCGCTACATTGCCAGTCAGCGCAGGCGGCTCCTGCGCCTCGCGGATTCCCAGCCTTGACGCGCGCCCGCCTCAGGCAGGGCGGGCTTCAATGGCACTGAAAATCGAACGCGTGGACGTGATGGCGACCACATTGAATCCAGCCGCAGCGAGGAGTTCGGTCAGCTGCTCGTGGGTTCGTTCTTTCCCCTCAAACATTGTCAGCATCAACATGTCCAGACCCGACCGCGCCTGCTCGAGAATGTGTTCGGAAGGCTCGATGCCAAGGCCAACTTCGATCAACACAACCCGACCGGTGTCATGCATCGAGCGACGAACGTTGCCCAAAATTCGGAGGCATTCGGCGTCTCCCCAGTCATGAAGGATGTTCCGAAGCACGACGACGCCGCTCTCGCCCCCAGTGGGCAACCGTTCGTCCCCGAAAAAATCGCCCGGTACGAAATCAATGCGCTGCCGCAGTCGCGGATCGCGGCCATCCCACGCCTGCTCGGCTTGGGCGATCACGTTTGGCCGGTCGAACAACACCCCATGCATCGCGGGGAATCGGCGCAGAGCCAGCTCCAGAAACGAGCCATTTGAGCCACCCGCATCAACCATCGTGGAGAACCGCGACCAATCCACGTCCCGCAGCACCGCTTCATCGGAGAACGCGCTGCTCGCCGTCATCGCCTCCGAGAACTGCCGGGCCTTGTCTGGGTGTGCCGGAAGATAGTGCTCAAAGAACCCGATGCCGGGCTGACTTTGCGCGAGTGAGAAGGCACAGGTGTTGCGCTGAAGGGCGTGCAACAAGTGCGCGGCCGGACCGTAGCAATCCTCCACCCAGTGAAACAGAATGGGGCGAACGGTGTTGGGATGGTCGGCGATCAAGGTCTCACTCCGAGCCGTATGGGTCCATGGACCGTCCAGCCGGTGACGCAACCCTCCGCGAACGCGACGAAAGTAGCCCCGTTGTTCAAGTGAATAGAGCAAACGGCTCAACCGCTCTTCATCGACTCCGCACATTCGCGAAAGCTCCGCACTGGTCTTCGGACCGCCAGCCAACGCGGCCGGAATGTTGAGCTTTGCGGCGGTGTACATCCATTGCGGCAACATGAACGCCGAGGCGTCCATCAGGGCCTTGATCGGTGGCGGCGTCAAACCAAGTCGCGAGCCGATGCGGAACAACCACTTGGGAGGGAGCGTTCGCATCCAGTCGCGCATGGCCAGCGCATTGGTGCGATTGGGGACGGGTGTCGCAGTGTGCTCGGTCATGCTCGGCCTGTAACGCGCATCAAAAGCCGCCGACCAGTCCCTGGGCCGTGTTTGCCAAGACGCGCGTTCGGATCCGATGTCGCAACCGTTGCGACACGCTTGCGACACACTACCGCGCTGGAATCGCCCAATACACCAGCGCTATCGCAAGGATTCCACGCAAGGACCAGCCAATCGTGCGCACCCAGTTGGTGGACACCAATCGGCGTACCTGGTCCTCATCCAGGCCCATGGTCAACGCGCTGTGGGCCGGAACCTGCAGCAGCGCCGTCGACGCCCAGACCGCGCCCAAGAGGATTGCGCCCAGCCACGGTGCCCAATCCGGAATTCCGGCCGATTGGTCAATCAACAACCAGCCTGCCGCGACAAGCTCCGTGACCATCGCCGGAATGACCACGACGGAAGTCCGCGCCATGTGCGCGTGTTGGTAGGAAACAAACGCATCCTCGCCCACCGTCGCCGCCAGAGGGTAATGAACCACCTGCACAAACCAGATCAAGCCGACCATGAACCATGTCGCCGCCGCATGAACCAAAACCACAACCATCCGTCCCACCCTCGCTCTGTGACCCCCGACCTGTAGCCATGCGTTTTACCCAAAGCAAGGTTGCATTCCCGTCGACGCGCCACGACGGGACGGTCGACCACAGCGAGGCGAGTGGACGGGCAACGGTCACGGCGAAGACCCAAAGGAAGCTCAGTGGAACACAGCCGCCTGCTCATTTTCCCGCATCAACTCTTTGCTGAACATCCGGGTCTCTTGCCCGAGGTACCGGTGTCGCTCATCGAGGACAACCTGTTCTTTGGAGGTCCCCGGCACATTCGCTCCTTCCACAAACAAAAACTGTGGCTCCACCGGGCGTCCATGACCCGGTACGCCAATACCCTCCGGCATCGCGGCCAAACGGTCGAGTACGTCGACCATCGACCCGAGGGCGGAACGCTGCACGGAGCACTGATGGCGCTCGCGCAAGCGGGAGTGAAACGGGTTGTGGTTGCAGACCCGCATGACGACCTTCTCGCGCGTCGTCTGCAGCGCATCTGTGACCAGTTGTCCCTCGAACTCACCTGCCTGGAAACCCCGATGTTCCTGAACACGGCAGCGCACAATCGCCGATACCGAAACGGCAAACGACGTTGGTTCATGGCCGACTACTACAAACACCAGCGGCGCCGACTCGACATCCTGATGGAAAATGGCGATCCGGCCGGTGGGAAATGGAGCTTTGACGAAGCCAACCGAAAGAAAGTCCCCAAGACGCTGCTCGGTTCGATCCCGGACCTTGGTACCGCCGCCCACGATGCGCTCGACCGAGACGCACGCGCCCACATTCTGCAACGTTACCCGGATGCGCCGGGTTCGCTCGATGCGCTGATTTATCCGACCAGTCACGAGGAAGCGCGGGGCTGGCTCGCTCGTTTTGTGGCCCAGAGATTTGAACACTTTGGGGCCTACGAGGACGCAATTGTTGCCGGCGAAAACCATTTGTGGCACAGCGTCCTCACGCCCATGTTGAACACGGGCCTCTTGACGCCCAGCGAGGTGCTAACGGCCGCGCTCGACTCCAACCGAGCCGCGGCCATCCCACTGAACTCGCTCGAAGGATTCGTCCGGCAGGTGATCGGCTGGCGCGAGTTCATGCGCGCTACGTACGAAGACCTGGGTACGACCATGCGAAACGGGAACCACTGGCAGCACCACCGACCGATGCCCGCAAAATTCTACGATGGCACCACAGGGGTCGCTCCCGTCGACGATGCGATTCAGCGCGTGCTCAGCACCGGCTACTGCCATCACATCGAACGGCTCATGGTTCTGGGCGGGTTCATGTTTCTGTGCGAAATTGAACCGGACGACATCTACGCATGGTTCATGGAGTTGTTCGTGGATGCCTACGACTGGGTCATGGTCCCCAATGTGTACGCGATGAGCCAGAACGCCGATGGCGGCCTCATCACCACCAAACCCTATTTTTCCGGGTCGTCGTACATCCGAAAGATGGGCAATCACCCCAAGGGACCGTGGGTGGAGATCTGGGATGCCCTGTATTGGCGCTGGATCTTGAATCATGTGGATTCGCTTGGGAAAAATCCCCGATGGGCCATGATGTGCGCAATGGCCCGGAAAATGCCGACGGAAAAACAGACTCGGCACCGCACGCTTGCCGAAGCATTCCTTCGCGACTTGTGAGGCCCGTTCAACCACCAAATCGTGCGGCGATGCGCGCGACCGGGGCCAAATAAGCCGTGCCAAACGCATTCAGGTGGTTCAACCAGTGGTACAGGGCGTACAGCTCGGCTCGCGCTTCCCACCCTTCCCGCCGAGGACACACGTCGTGGTAAGCCCGATAAAACCCCTCGGCGAAGCCGCCGAACAGCCGCGTCATCGCGAGGTCCGCCTCTGCGTCTCCCACGCACACCGCGGGGTCCAGCAGCACCGGCTCACACGACCGGTCGCTCACCACGTTTCCAGACCACAAGTCGCCGTGCAACAGCGCGGGCGGCGGGGCGGCCGGAATCCATTGTTCGAGATCATTGACGATTCGCGAAAGCTCACGGTGGACCCCAGTGCCGAGCAGCCCCGCATCGACGGCGCGGCGAATGTGGGGCTCCAGCCGCCGCGTCCGCCAGAACTCTGCCCAGTTTGTGAACCAACCATTGGGCTGAGGGGATGGCCCCAGAAAGTTGTCGCGCGACCAACCGTACCGTGGGCCAGCATCAATGGCATGCAGCTTGCCCAGCCCCGTACCCAGCGCTTGCCATGACGCTGCACTCATCGGCCGCACGTCCACCGCCTCCAGAACCAACGCCGCGCCCGAGGCGGTCACCCGATGAACCCGAGGCACGCGCACCGTGTTGGTTGCGGCCAACGCCAAAAGCCCTTGGGCCTCAGCACCAAAGCGTGTCGGTTCATCCACTCGGTTGAGCTTCACGACCCACGCCAGCCCCTGTGCCGTCTCCACCTTGAAGACCTCGCTGGTGTCGCCACCCGCCAACCGATCAAACCGTATCCCGCCGCTGGGTTCCCCAACGGCATCCGCGAGGCGCTCGTGAAGCCGACCACTCACGGCGAAGCGTCGATGCCGTTCTCCGGTGTCCGCAAAGCCAACTTGCTCTCAATGGCATCGAGCAACGCGTTCGGGTTGCGCCCGATCGCTTCAAAGTCGGCCGGGCCGAGCATCCGCACCCACCCATCCGTTGAGTCGCAAATCACTGCTGGCAGGGGGCCCGCCGCAGCGAGTTGTTCCGCCGTTGCTTCGTCGATGTGCAGCAGGTCAAACGACCATGCACGCGCTTCACAAGCTTGCTTGAAATCCGGCCGCATCACCGGACTCCAGCCGTGGGTGATGTCGCACAGGGCGCACGAGCCCCGCCCAACCAGCTTGCGGAACACATAGGTCATTTCGCCCCAGACCGTTCCCGACGCGTTGTAGATGCCCACCACCATACTGGTCGGTACCGTGTTCCTGCCGCCATGCCAAGCCACCAGCTTGCCCTGCATTGCGGCCCCCTCTTCGACCGACGGTTTGCCAGAGACGACCCCGTCAGGGACCCTTTCCGGCGATCGGCCTCGATCCGTTTGGTATTCTGCCGCATGACCTCTCCTCTGTTGTCTGCGCACGGGCTCGTGTGCGCAGTTTGCATTTTGAGCGCCGGATGCACATCCGACCAAGGATTCGCAAAGGCCAGCATTGGCCCACCAGCGGGCAGTCCAGACATCGACTTTTCCATCGATGTCGCGCTCCAGCGGTCCATGTGGGGAGGCGCGGTCGGTCGATGCCACATCCAAGCAGCGCTGCGGCTATTTGAACCTCAAGATGAAGGCATGAAACCCTTTGCCAACAGTCAGGGAACCGTGCTCGAACTGCCCGATGAACCATTGGCTTGTGCCCACACGGTCATCAGCGATCCGGGCGAACCCATGGGGGTCGGGGATGCCGAAGACAACTGGGCGATTGCCGGGGACCCGATCGCTCCCAGCGAGCTCCACCTGCTCTCCGCCGACCAGGACATCGTGCTCGAAGCGGTCGAACTGACCTCTGGCGGCGTGCGCTATGAGTGACAAGACTGCACGCCCGATCGGTTCCCGTTCGCCACCGTGTTCGATCTCCATCTCCCGGACTCCGGAGACACTCAGATACCGGGCTTCACCGTCGAGTCGGCGTTTGCAGTCGGCGCCGATGTGGCCATCACCGCACCCGAAGCACCGGAGCATCACTACTCGCACAACCAAGCGAACGATTTGGACATGTCCTGGGTGGAACTTCAGGACGTCGATGAGGTGCGCGGTGAGCCCGTTGATGTGGGCCGAGTGGTATGGGCGCGCAATCGGTTCGTCGGTGAGCACCAACCATTCGAAGCGCTGGCTTGCCTCCCCGAACACGATGGCATGACGATCCGGGCCTCCGAACTGGCGCGGCTCGAAGCAAACTCGGAGCACGAAGACGCCCGCCTGCTGCTCGGAATTCAGGTTGACACTGTGGTGACAAGCCCGGCGTTCCAAACACCCTGGGGGCGCGCAATATCCGTCCGCTCAACCGTCTCAGATGGCGGCGACGTCATATTGTGGAACTCTCTAGATGACTTGGTCCAACCTGACGATTCACACGATGACACGGGTGATGCCTGGTGACCACTCTGGCCAGCTTTATGTTCCTGGTTTACCATGAGGCATGCCCTCCCCCGCGCATACGTTCGAGCAAGCACTGGCACACCTCGGTCTGAAGCCCGATGCTTCACCGCTGTTGGATACCATCTATGCGCCGTTGGCCAGCTGGCTGGCGGACCTCCACAGGCACCACGACCGGCCAATCATCATCGGAGTGAATGGTGCACAGGGCTCCGGCAAGTCGACGTTTTGCTCATTGCTGACCCCCGTACTTCGCGCCGCCCACGACTTGCGAGCGGTGACCATCTCGATCGACGATGTGTACCACACCCGCGCGACGCGTTTGGAGATGGCCCAAACCGTGCATCCGTTGTGCGGGATTCGCGGAGTTCCCGGCACCCATGATGTGAACCTTACCCACACGTTGCTGGACCAGCTGACCATTGAGGGACTGGCTGAACGCGTCGCGATTCCCCGCTTCGACAAGTCTGTGGACGACCGACGGCCGCGGGCTGAATGGGAAACCGTCGAGGGAACCGTCGATGTGATTTTGTTTGAAGGGTGGTGCGTCGGGTGCCCCGACCTGCCCGACTGGACTGGTCCCTGCAACGACCGCGAGGCGGCCGACGACCCCGAAGGCGTTTGGGTCCGATGGAGCATTGAACGCCTTCGACGCACCTACCGAGCCTTGTTTGACCGATTGGATGCGCTGCTCATGATCGAGGTCCCCTCGATGGAGACGGTACGGCGTGGCCGATGGCTCCAAGAGCAACGCCTTTGGGAGGCCTGCGGCCTCGAGCCGAATGCGATCGATCACCCTCCCGGTTTGATGAACCAGGCAGCCGTTCACGAATACGTCGCGCTGTTCGAACGGTACACCACCCACATGCTTGCTGCGCTGCCCGAACACGCCGATGCGCTGATTGCGCTCAGGGATGGGTTTTCCTATGAGCCGAAGCGAATCCCCAGCGCATACGAAGGCGCACCGAGCTCGACCGGATCACAACCGACCCCATAGCGGCGGTCGGCTACCCGTTCGGCGATTCCACTGAACACCACGCCACCGCATACGGCGGAAACGCAAGCCCATCGGTATCGATCGTCACGGATCCGAGAGCGAACAGAACTTCCAGGGATGCACCCTCGTCCAGCTCGAGCGCGGACCGCGACAGCACAACGGTTTCCGCGCTCAGGTTGGCCAGACAAAGCAACTGCTGCGATCCTTTCTGACTGGTTCGCCGGACCGCAAACACACGGGAGTCTGCCCCCAAGCACGCCTGCGATGCCTCCGGGTGAAAGCCCGCCTGTTGTTTGCGCACCCGCAGCATGTCTCGGATGACCCGCAACACGCGGCCCGACGCGCCCGCGGGGTCGGCGTACCGCTCATCGATCACCGATCGCTCCCACTTGGTTCGATTGATGGTTCGGTTGCGGCCCGTCTGTTCCATTCCGCGGTGGTCGTTGGGCGCCGCAAGCAGCGTGTTGTAGTACAACGCAGGGACACCGGCCATCGACAACATGACAGCCTGGGAAACCAAGAATCGTTCCACTTGCCACTCGTCCGGGCCCGCAACGGTGCCCTGACACGCATCGAACAAAGCAATGTTGGCCTCGTAAGGGCTGAGCGATCCGTCCGGGCGAGTGCGCTGAGTGAGCCGCCCGCCGAACCGCCGGACGCAGTCCACCAAGTCGTTGAGCTGCTCCGTAGTCAAGATTCCCTCCGCGGGCCGCAAACCGACGCCATCGTGAGACGCCACAAAGTTGAGCAGCGTGCACCCAGCGGGCAGCGACGGCAAGGATTGGCACCACGTCGTCAGTGCGGAAGTGTCTTGGGTCATCAACGCGTGAAGGAGGATGGGGGGCAACGAAAAATTGTAGACAATGTGCGCCTCATCGCCATCGCCAAAGTAGCTGAGGTTTTCCGCAAGGGGCACGTTGGTCTCGGTCAGAATCTTGAAGTCGGGGGCGACCGCTTCGGCCACCGCCCGCAGCAATTTCACGATCGCGTGGGTCTGGGGTCGGTGGACGCAGGATGTGCCCAGCTCTTTCCACAAGTAAGCAACGGCGTCGACGCGCATCCAAGCCGCGCCACGCTCGATGTACGAAACAAACACGTCGACGAACTCGAACAGGACATCGGGATTCGCAAAATCCCAGTCCACTTGGTCCCGCGAGAAGGTGCACCAAACGTGACGGGTCCCGGCAACGGTTTCGTATGGCTGAAGCAGAGGACTGGCTCGTGGGCGCGTCACACCCGCCACGTCTGCGGAGGCATCGGCTGTCAAGAAGTACCCGTTGCCCGGCGGCTCATCGCGCAAAAATTGCTGAAACAGGCCGTGGGACGCCGACGCATGATTGATCACCAGATCAAACACCAGATCAACGTCCTCGCTGAGCGCCTCGATGTCCGCCCACTTGCCGTGCTGTGGGTCAACCGCCCGATAGTCGGAGACAGAAAACCCATCATCCGATGTGTACGGGAAAAACGGCAGCAGGTGAACCTGCCCAATGAGACCGTTCATGTAGTCGTGGAGGAAGCGGCGAAGACTGGTCAGGGGTGCCACGCCTTCCTCACGAATTGCATCCGGGTAGGCAATCAGCACCACATCGCTGGCGCTCCACTGAGCACCGCGTCCGGACTTCGATTCCACCCGACTCAAGCGACGCTCAATTCGCTCAACGAGGTCATCGACCACCGCGTCGTCATAGACCGCACTGAGCAACGACCGGACCCGTTGGTTCATCGTGGGTCTCACTGGGGAAGCATTGGCACGGCCTTCGTCTAAAGCCATGCGGACACGCCCATGCACAATGCAATCATGCCGCCCGAATACGCCACCATGATTCCGTAACGCTTGGGCCAGTTCACTTCGTAGTTGAACTCTTTCTCAACCCCGCGGTACCACACGAGCCCGGTCAAATCTTTGGTCGTCCCACCGGTCAACTTCGACACGACGCTGCCGACGCCGAAGGCCACGAAGAATCCCAATACGTTCCACCACAACCACGACACCTCCGGTGCAAACTTCCAGATCATCGCGTTGCCTGCCAACCCCACAACCAGCCCAGAGATCGCGCCTTTTTCGTTGCCATAGCGGGTCAAGATTCCCAGGAGGAACATTGCCAAGATGGGACCATTCGCCAACGAACCCACCTTGTTGACCGACTCGATCACGGAGTTGGAAATGTCGCCAACGAAGAAGGAGAAGACCACGATCAACGAGCCCCAGAACACGGTGAAGAAGCGCGAGAGCGCCAGCTGCTTGTCCGCCGGAATCTCACCCTTCTGTACAAACGGCTCATACAAGTCCTTGATGGTTGCGGCCGACAACGAGTTGATGGTGGAGTCCAACGACGACATCGCCGCGGAGAAGAGGGCAACCATCACCAACCCAATCACGCCGTGCGGCAGCACGCTGGTGACGAACTTGGGCACGGCCAAGTTGTAGTTTGGCTCCCCTCCATCATCCAACAGCAGGAGGAACTCGGGGTTCTTCACGATGTAGGCGCCAATGCAGACCCCAAGGAAACAATACGTGGCCACCAGGGGGAAGCGCATCATTCCGTTGAGCATCAATGACCGATTCGTGTCGTCGATGTCTTTCGATGACAATTCACGTTGAACCTGGGTCTGGTCGGTGCCGTAGTAGGACACATAGAGAAACAAACCACCCAGCAGCATCGGCCAGAAGCCGTACTGCGTATCGGCTGTGAATCCGGTCCCGCTAAAGTCGACGGTCTGCAACCCAACGAACGTGTCGGCGCCGACAATGCTGCCGAGCGACGAAAACTGGGTGAACACCTCGGACACACCGCCAACTGCGGAGACGCTGTAGACCACGCACAGCGCAATTCCCAGGTACAAGATCACCATCTGGATGACGTCCGACAACACGACCGCGGCCATGCCGCCCAGCATGTCGTAAATGACGGTCACCACCCCCAGAATGAGGACAGAAAGTGCGAAGGGAATGCCCACAATGCTTTGCAGCACGATCGAGATGCCGTACACGGTGACGCCTGTCGCGAATGCGCGCAGAAACTGGAAGGTCACCGACAGGACCGTCCGAGCGCTCCGCCCAAACCGCCGTTCTTGGTAGGCGTACACCGACACCAAATTCAGCTTCCGATAGAACGGGATCAAGAAGATCATGATGAAGACCATCGCCAATGGCAATGCAAACTCGTATTGAATCCAGAGCAAACCGGTGGTGATCACAAAAGCCGGCGCACCCAACAAGCTGTTGGTTGAGCATTGGGTGGCCATCGTGGAGATGCCGACAGACCACCAGCTCAGGTTGTTTCCGCCGAGGTAGTAGTCGGTCGCATCGGCTTGCCGGCGGCCGAGGTGCCACGACAGGCCGATCATGCCGACCAGATACACAACCACAACCGACCAATCCAACCCGTTCATCGTTCTCTCCGCACATCGCACACGGCACGCGGCAGTGCGTGCATCCTCGCCGACTCGAAGCGCGAGACTACGAGGTTTCGGGGTGACTCTGCAAGCGACTTGTGTCCCCCACCCCAAGCCAACGGGGCGGAGCGGGTCGATCCTTGCGTACCGCACGGTCCGAATGGACCCCGCAGCTTTGATTGCTTCGCTTGCGCACCGGACTCGCGATCCCAACGGGCCCCTTCACAACCTTTGCGACGGTCGCTGGCGCCGAGACGCACCGCCTGATGCCACCCGGGTTGCCGCCCGGGAACGCCGAACCGCGATCCCCACCGCCGTTTCGGTCGCGCGCCGGTGATGCTACCGTTCCCGTCTGCACATGGAGTGAACCGCATGGCCTTGTCCACACCGCTTTCCCGGCAACTGGGGTTGAAATACCCCATCGTCGCCGCACCGATGTTCATCTTGTCCAACAAAGAGATGCTCCTCGCTTGCGCGGAAGCCGGCATCTTGGGGGCGATGCCGTCGCTGAACGCCCGCACCCCCGAAGCCATGCGCGCCGATCTCGAGTGGCTTCGCTCAAAGACCGACAAGCCCTTTGCAATCAACATGACCATCGGACTGACCGACCCAGACCGCCTTCAAATCGATGCCGCCCTCTGCGAAGAGTTCGAGGTGCCGGTATGGATCACCAGCTACGGCAACCCCACCGAGTTCGTTCAGCGAGCCAAACGGGTGGGTTCAACGGTGTTTCACGATGTGGTCAACATGAAGCACGCCCTCAAGGCCCAATCGGCGGGCGTCGACGCCATCATTGGCGTCGCCGCCGGCGCGGGAGGGCACGCGGGCCGGATCAGCCCCTACGCGTTGATTCCCTACCTTGCCCAGAGCCTCGATGTCCCGGTCATCGCTGCCGGTTGCATCAGCACCGGTCGGCAGATCGCGGCTTCCCTGGCCCTGGGGGCCGAGCTCGTGTACATGGGCACCCGATTCATTGCGAGCACCGAATGCGGCGCGGAGGCCGCCTACAAACAGAAGGTGATCGACTGCGGCCCGGAAGACATCGTCTACACCGACCGAGTCAGCGGTGTGCACGCCAACTTCATCGCCGACACCGTGCCCGAACCGGACGCCGGCGATGGGGCCAAACGCTGGAAAGACATCTGGTCGGCCGGACAAGGGGTGGTCGAGATCAAACAGGTGCAACCCATTGAGGCCATCGTCGAGGGATTGGTCCGCGAGTACCATGACGCCGTCAAGGTCTTGGCGGGATGACGATGCGTTTGGGTCGCACAGCCGCTCGTGTACGTCGGTGGGTGATGATGGTTGGGGTCGCTTCGGCCATGGCGCTCTTGCCAAAGGAAGCAGCGGCCGGCACCATCGATGATTCAGCGGCCCACGATGCCATACTCGCCCAGCAAGGCTGCTTTCGTGTGACCTTCCAATACGAGGAACTCGAGGCACACCAAGCGGGCTACGAACTGAAACCACCCACCCAATCAGAAGTGATTGAATTGGTGACCGTTGATTCAGCATCGCCCACCAGCATCGTGCTCCAACACATTCTGGTCACCCCCCCTCGAATCAAGCACTGGAAACAACTGTGGCGATTCGAGGCAACAGAGTTTGATACCTACATTCGTCCCGACGCTTGGACACGGCAGCGGCTCAGCGCGGAAGCGGTGCAGGGAGAATGGACCCAGGAGGTGCGGGGAGTTGCAGACAACCCCCGATATGCCTGTTCCGCGGCATGGGAACTGGGTGACGAGCCAAGTTGGACCTGCCAGACGTGGGCGGCCAAGCCGCGACGCGACAAAGACAGGGACGATTACAACATCCTTCAGCGGCAAAACACACACCGGATCCACAAAGGTGGATGGGTTCATGAGCAGCGCAACACGAAGATTCGCCTTCAACGGGGTGTCGGCACCCCCGTCGTCACTGAGAGAGGTGAAAACACCTACGACCGAATCGACCCCGCAGCATGCGAGGATGCCCGCTTGTGGTGGGAAAAACGCCGCGAGACTTGGGGCGCCGTCCAGTCAGCGTGGGATGAGGTCTCCGCGCGCTACGAAACCTACCAACTCGATCATGGCAATGGGGTGATTCCCTTGTGGGTTCGTCTGTTTTGGCTCGCCCGGCGGCCCGTTGCCGAGGCCAGACACGAGAAAATCGAGGCGCGAGCCACACGAATCATCGCGAAACACCTTCACGCTGCACCGGCCCCAACAGCATCAGCCTTGGACACGCCATAAAAACCATTCGTTTGCAGGCTGCATGCGCGCGCAACCGTTACGGTTCGTCTCAACTTCAGGGAGGAATCATGTCCGTGTATGCCCAATGGTCTGCAGCATCCGAAAACCGAGACGCCGAAGGAATGATCGCGTGCCTCCACGAGGACTATGTCTTCGTGCGACATCAGACCGGCACCCAGATGGACAAAGCCGAGATGAGCACCATGCTTCGGGCCTTCATGGCCAATGATGCCGTGGTGGTCCACCAACAACGCTGCCTCTACGAGAACAGCGAAGTGGTCGTCGAGCACTCGACGATGAGCTTCCCCGACGGCACGAGCGAAGCCATCCTGAGCTTCCACAAACTGCAAGACGGACTGTTCGTTCGCTCCGAGACCGGCGCCACGCCCATCTCAAAATGACGCCGGACGCGCAACTCGATCGCGCTGCGGAATGAAGGTCCGTCGCGCGATCGCAGGCGGCGGGGGCGGACCCCGAAAAAAAATGAAACAGCGGGTCACCCCAAGTTGAACAAAGCGCGTTACGCTCGCCGAAGATTCGCTCTGTTGCGGATCCCATACAGAGTAGGAAAGATTCAATGAGTTCGAAATTGTTTGTTGGCGGATTGGCTTGGGCCACCCGTGACGAGAGCCTGAAAGCCCACTTTGAGCAGTGCGGCGAAGTCACCGATGCGAAAGTCATCATGGAACGCGACACTGGACGCTCACGCGGATTCGGCTTCGTGACATTTGCCGATGAGGCCGGTGCCACCAAGGCCAAGAACGAGCTCAACGGAAGCGACCTCGACGGACGGTCCATCCGCGTCGACAGCGCCACCGAGCGTCCCCCACGCGGCGGCGGCGGCGGTGGGCGTCGTGGCGGCGGCGGCTACGGCGGCGGCGGCGGCTACGGCGGCGGTGGCGGTGGCGGCGGCTACGGCGGCGGCGGCTACGGAAACGACCGCTACTAAACGCTCGGACCCCGCAACGCGTGCTTCATCCGGTTCCCCTGGGAACCGATGTTGCGCGCGTTGTTGCGTGTGGGCAGCCGCACTCCACGACTCGGCAAGCCGTGCACATCAGCAGGGATTCAGGCCTTTGGCAACTTTAGCGTCGGCGCAGCGTTGCGGCGCCGGCGATACAAAACGAGTGTATGTCCGAT
>JAYZVA010000076.1:0-33764 GCA_036156175.1 Myxococcota bacterium | reverse complement strand
GCGCCGAAGTTGCGCCACTGGTGGCCGTATACGGGGCCCAAGTCTCCCGCCTCCCGACCGAACTTGGCGGTCTGTTCCGCGGTCGCCCATTCGTTCCAGATTCGGACGTTGTTGTCTTGCAGCGGCCCCACGTGGGTGTCGCCCGACAAAAACCAGAGCAGCTCGTGGATGATCGACCGCAGGTGCAGTTTTTTGGTGGTCAGCAGCGGAAATCCTTCCGCCAGATCGAACCGCATCTGGTGGCCAAACACGCCCACGGTTCCCGTTCCCGTGCGGTCCTTTCGCACGCTGCCAGTGGTCAACACGCGGTCGAGCAAATCCAGATACTGTTGCACGCGATTCGCCTCCGTTGACTGAGCCGTAACCGAGGGGATCGCGGGGGCAAGGGAACGGTCGTCGGGGGGTGCCGATTCCCCCACTCGGTTAGCGTTCAAGGAGAACCGTTTTGGAGGGGGTCTGTATGCGCGGCTTGTGGTGGATGGCATGGATGGTGGGCGTGGGCTGCACGGCCACCGACGGGGCTTTGGACACCGGCGGCCTCGGCGATGGAAGCGCGGCCAGCGATGCGTCTGATGCCAACTCAGGCAGCGATGGAACGGTGAATGCGACCATCCTGCTGCTCAACGCCATGTCCGGTGCTGGAATGGCGGGAATCGACGTCGAGTCGCCAGCGGGCGACTCGGCTCAATCGGGCGCCGACGGCTCGGCCAGCTTCCCCATCGATTCGGGCGGCACCTTCGAATTCCGGGTCCGCGGGAATGGCGTACTGGACCACCTGGTCTTTGGTCCGACCGGCTCCGACGATTTCGTGTACCCCACCTTTGTGGCCACCGAGACGTTGCTCAACTCGGTCAACAGTTCCCTGGGCACCATGACCGCTCCCGAGCGGGGAATCGTGGTGGTGGGCATCGACTACGAAGACCTCAGCCCCGCGGTCGGTGCGACCGCCTCGATTGGCGCCATGCACGACAGCCCGTGGGTCATTGGCGGCATGGGCGCCGCGTTCGGCAACACCGTTCCCTCGGGCGGCATGGGCGTGGTCATCTTTCCGAATGTTCCGCCGGGAGAGACTTCGGTGACGGTGCAGCCCCCCTCCGGGACCACCTGCTCGGCATTTCCCGGCGGCGGTCAGATGCCCAACGGTCCCGTGTTCATGAACCACGTGACGGTCGTGACCTTCCACTGCCGCTGAGGCGCCTCAGAGCACCCCGGGAATGATGGCGCGCCGCGCGGGCGGGTAGTCGGCGAAGGTGGACCGGTACCACCGGTGGTGGTCGAGGGCTCGGGGCACCAAGTTGGCCGCCGTCCAGACCGCAAAGCACCACCCGCCCATGTGCCCGACCATGATGGCGAACCCCGTCCACTGGAGGACTTCGCCGAAGTAGTTTGGGCAGCTGATGTACCGGTACAGGAATCCGCTGGGAACATGGTACCCGGGGCCATTGGCCGCGCGGAGTCCTCGGAGAATGGCGTCCGACCGCACGTGCGTCGCGAATCCAGCGACGACCAGGGTCAGCCCCATCGCCATGGTCACCGAGGGCGGCGGCGGGCCCCCCTCCGACCAGAACAACGCACCCGCCACCATGGTTCCATTGACCACATTGAATCCCGCCGCCATCGACGAGACCGACAGCGGCACGCCCGCCGAGGTCGACGAGCCAAGGAAGGGGTAAATGAAGGACCGGTATCCGTAGTGGGTGGCGTAGATCCCGACGAACAGCCACGCCACCGGGCCTCGATGGGGCGACGCCGCAAACACGATCAAGAACACGATGACGCTGACCGCCTCCATGAGCATCCACGACCAAGCCGACGGAAACAATGGACCCCAACCCGCCCGGACATGCCGACCGTAGGGCGCCGAGATCCGCGTCAAGACCACGGCCACCACGATGGCCAGCGCCATCCAGCCGCCCATCACGGGCGGGGAGAGGATCGCCTCAATCCATGCGCTCAGCACGGGCACTACCAGCAAGGGTCGTTGAGTTCGCCCGGCGTTCCGCCATCACCGAACGCCATGAAGCTGTCCTGAGCGCACCAGTTGGACGCGTGATCGTTGCCAACCACCGACGTCATCTCGGTCTTCAATCCCATCGCCTCGCCTTCCTCGTCGAAGTCCTCGCCGTAGCGCACTTCGTCGAGGAGGGTGCCGAACGGGGTCCGGAGCTGGACTTCATCGGCGCCGTTGGACAATGCGAACCCGCCGCCCAGCGTCCAGTACCGAAACGTTCCGCTGCATTCGACGCCGCCGTTGGTCCAGTAGTCGCCGTCCGCGCAAATCACCGCAAATCCGCCGGGCGCGACCACCAACGAACCCTCGCCAACGGCCTCAATGGCGACGTTGTCCACTCCACGGTCCGACAAACGATGCCCGCTGATGTCCAGCCAGTCGCTGGTCATGTTGCGCAATTCGACCCACTCGCCCTCGGCGTCATCGCTCGATTGGGGGTGGATCATCAGTTCGGTGATGACCAAGTCGCCCACCCACGGCATCCGAGCGGAGAACGCACCGCTGCCGGAAGACACCCCCGAGTCTGAATGCCCGCCGCTGGGTGCATCGGGGGCCGGTTCGCCCACCGGGTCATCCGGCGGTGTTGTTTCCTCGCCGTTGCCCTCGTCGTCGCCGCCGGCATCCACTTCGGCATCGGACCACGGCTCGTCCCCGGCCTCGTCGCCGCCGTCGTCGTCGTCGTCGATCCATGCACCGGTGTCGACCGCATCGCCGGTATCGGCCGCCTCGGGGTCGAGCCCGGACCGGTAATCGTCGGATTGCTCGTCGAACCAATTGGTGGGCTCTCGACGCCGGATCGTCGACACCTCGTAGTCGGTACAACCCAGGGCAAGCATCAGCATGAGAGGGGGCATGGGGCGGCTCCTGAACAGCGTTGTACAGGGGCGGTGTTCGGATTCCAAGCAACAATCCGGTGACGCCCCGACCCGCCGCCCGAGCGGGATTCAGCCGCGCCGGCCGCTACTCTTCCGTCTCGGATGCCAACCGAACCGGAACCACGCGCTCGGGGTTTCGTCCATCCACCGGCGCATACAGGGCTCGGAGCCGGTCCATGTCTTCGCCCACCTCCCCGGTCAACGACACGGTGCCCAGAACCACACCGCGACGGGCCTTGTAGTCGAGGCTCGCGCACACCAACGGCACGCCTGCGGTGAGCGCCATGTGGTAGAAGCCGCTGCGCCAATGCGGTGACGCCTTCCGGGTGCCGGCGGGCGAGAGGCCCAACACCAGCGCATCGCGGCCATCAAACAACTCCGCGACGGATTGAACCGTGTTCTTGCCGCCGCTCCGATCGACCGGGAGGCCGCCGAGGGCGTAGAACAACCAGCCGAACGGCGAGTCAAACAGGGATTTCTTGCCCAAAAAGCAGACCGGTATGTCGAGGGCCCAGATCGCGAAGATGAAGATCGGAAAATCCCAGTTGCTGGTGTGGGGATGGCCGATCATGATGCAGCGCTTTGGAACCGGAGCCAACCGCTCGACCCGCCAGCCCAGCACCCACAAGCAGCCGTGCCCAATCCACTTTTTCAGCATTGTCATCAATCAAGGGTATCATCGGTGCCATGATTACCCGAACCGTACTCGTCAAGCTGAACGACGAATGGGCGACCCCTGCCGGTCGCGCCGCCGTCGCCACCCATTCCGCCGATGCGTTGAGCGCCATCCCTGGCGTGGCGAGCGCGGAGGCCTTGGTGCCCGCGGACGAGGCCTCCTTGGCGAGTTGGGACGTGATGTTCACCGTTCGCTTCAACGACTTGGCGGCGGTCGAATCCTACCGGGTCCACCCGCTGCACACGGCGTTCCTGAACGACTACCTAAATCCCAAAGCGGAAGTGAAGAAAGCCTGGAACTGGACCGCCGCCGACTGATTGTCACTCGGGCAACGACCAGTCAATGGGCGCTTCACCGCGTTGTTGCAGGTGCGCATTGATTGCGCCGAAGTGATTGCACCCAAAGAATCCCCGATGCGCCGACAACGGACTGGGATGTGGGGCGCGCAGAATTCGGTGTTTGGTTTCGTCGATCATCGACGCTTTTTTGCCGGCGGCGCTTCCCCACAACACGAACACCACCCCGGTCTTGTGGGCGTTCAATTCGCCAATCACCCGATCGGTGAAGGCTTCCCAACCCCGACCCCGATGGCTGTTGGCTTGATGCGCGCGGACCGTCAACACCGTGTTCAACAACAACACGCCTTGCCGAGCCCAGTGGGTCAGGTCACCGTGGGTGGGCACGGGCACGTTCAGTGAGTCGTGCAGCTCGCGAAAGATGTTCTTGAGCGACGGCGGGGGCGCGATGCCCCGGCGAACCGAGAAACACAAGCCGTGCGCTTGATCGGGTCCGTGGTACGGATCTTGGCCGAGCACGACCACCCGAACCCGGTCGAACGGGGTGTGCTGAAAGGCATTGAAGATCTCGCCCCCCGGGGGAAAGATGCGGTGATTCGCCTTTTCTTCGATCAGAAAAGCGCGTAATTGGGTCATATACGGCTGACTGAACTCCTCTTGGAGCCGGTTCAGCCACGAGGCTTCGAGCTTGATCGGACGCGGTGGCTTCATGAAGGAGCCCTAACCGGGCCCGCCCGAGCCCACGCTGGAGACCGCACCATGAATGTGGAAGGACTGACATCGCTGACCACCGATCACCTCAAGCGCCTGCTGAAGTACGTGCATGAAGGCAGCCTTGGACTGCCACTCACCGCCCACAGCATCGCTGCGGCCGGGTTCCAGTTTCGACACCATGAACTGATGAGCGCCTTGCGTGGATTGGATGAGGCGGCCATCCGCGCGGTGCTCGTTTGCGTCATCGCCGAGCGCATGAAGACGGAGCGTGCAACGCCATGAGCGGGTTTGGCCGGTACGCGTGGGCCACCCTCGCCTACAACTTTGGCGTCGTGGTGTGGGGTGCGTTCGTCCGCGCAACCGGCAGCGGTGCCGGGTGCGGCGAACACTGGCCCACTTGCAATGGCGAGGTCGTTCCCCGCACGGAAGACGTGGCCACCATGATCGAGTTCGCGCACCGGCTGACCAGTGGCGTGGCCTTGCTGTTGACCGTGGCCCTCGTGGCGCTGGCTGTGCGTCGGTTTCCGGGCGGTCACCGCGTTCGACGGGCGGCATGGGCCACCCTGGGATTCATGCTCGCGGAAGCCGCCTTGGGCGCGGGCCTGGTGCTGTTTGGGCTGGTCGATGACAACGACTCGGTGGCCCGCGCGGTCGTGATGTGCATGCACCTGATCAACACCTTGTTTCTGATGGGATTCATGGCGCTCACGGCGTGGTGGGCCGATCGCCCCGGACGACTCGACCTCGCGCACCCCACGCGGGCCAAGCTCGGCGTACTGACGGGTGGGCTGCTGCTCGTGGGCATGACCGGTGCCATCGCGGCATTGGGCGACACCCTGTTTCCATCGACCTCACTCGCGGAAGGCTTCAAAGCCGACATCGCCGTGGGGGCGCATTTTTTGCTGCGGTTGCGAACGCTCCACCCCGTCTTCGCGTTGGTGGTGGCATTCGGTCTGATCGCATTCGCCAAACCGCTGCGTGACGATGCATCGCTTCGGCTCCTGGCCACTTGGGTGGTGGGCCTGACCGGGCTCCAAGTCGCCATCGGCTTCATCAACTTGGGATTGCTGGCGCCGGTGTACCTGCAACTCATCCACTTGTTCGTGGCCGATGCGCTGTGGGTGGCGTTCATCCTGCTGGGGGCGCACCAACTCGAGGCAACCCGCGTGGAATCCCTCGCGCGGGCCCCTGTGCCGTCGACCCCGGCCGCAGTCCGCACGTGACCCTGCACGGCGGACTGCGCGGGCATCGTTAGAACCAGACGGTGAACCCGGCGCCACCGATGAGGCCGCCACTGAGGTTCATCGCCATGCCGGTGTAATCGTTGTCGTCCGAGGTCTCGTCGTCTCCGTAGCCTTCAAAGGCATCGGCTTCGGCGCCGTTGTAGGGATCGAACGTCAGGCCCACCTTGGAGTGAATCGAGAACTTCTTCGCCAAGAAGACCTCTCCTTGGAAGCCCAGTCCCAAAATGAGGTCGTTGTTCTGCAACCCGCCCTCGGCGCTGTCCGTTTCGGTCCCGATTTTGGTCTGGTGGTAGTCCACGGAACCGACCAGACTGCCGGCCGCGGTCTTGGCCTTGATGACCTTGTAGGTCGCCGCGACGCCGATGCCGAGATTCTGGAACGATGAAATGGTGTCGCCATCGTCCACCGATGCGGTGCTGCTGGCCAGACCGACGGTCGCCTGAAGGGCAACCTTGGACGACGTGCCGTACCGAACTTGAAACCCTTGGGTGCCCCCCAAGGTCGTGTTGGCGCCAATCCCAATGTCGCCGGACTTGTTCGACCAGTTTTCGGCAAAGGCGGTCGTCGAGGTCATGAGTGATGCGGCAATGAGGGTTCGAAAAAGCGTGTTCATCTGATTTCCTGGGTTGAAGAAAGGCTGAAATGCCTGGGTAGGCTACACGATGACGTAGCGGTGTAAAGGGTTGCCACAATGTGGACTAAACGATCGACTTATATCCTTGACTTTGGTGAATTTACTGTTGACGTGTAAATGGTTTTTTCTGGCGCATCGGCTTGCTCACCCCCCAGACGATTTCCCACCGCACGGCATTCAATGGCCGATTTAAAAACCCCGCTCTTGTCCCGGTCGCATCCGCTCCGTTAAGACCCCGCAGCAGGAGCATTCATGGCCGATTTCATCTATCAAATGCAAGGCGTCGATGTGGTTCTTCCATCGGGTCGCACCATCCTCAAGCCCACACACTTGAGCTTCTTCCCCGATGCAAAAATCGGGGTGATTGGCCACAACGGCGCCGGCAAGTCCACGGTGTTGAAGATCATGGCGGGGCTGAACGAACCCAGCAACGGCACGACGTGGGTCAAGCCGGGTGCACGGGTGGGCTACCTCCCTCAAGAACCGCAGCTGGATCCGGCCCTCACTGTTCGCGAAAACATCGAGCTGGGCATGGCCGATGTGCGTGGGCTGCTGAAGCGTTTCGACGAGGTCTCTGAAGCCTTCGGCGATCCAGACGCCGACTTTGACAAGCTCTGCACCGAACAGGCCGAGCTTCAAGACAAGATCGACGCCGTCAATGCCTGGGACCTCGATCGCACCTTGGAGGTGGCCATGGACGCGCTGCGGGTTCCCGACCCAAACTCCAGCGTCGAGCACCTCTCCGGCGGTGAAAAGCGCCGTGTTGCCCTGTGCCAGTTGTTGCTGAGCAAGCCCGATCTGCTCCTCCTCGACGAGCCGACCAACCACCTCGACGCCGAGACCGTCGCGTGGCTGGAGCGCCACCTCGCGGAGTACCCCGGCTGCGTCATTGCCGTCACCCACGACCGCTACTTCCTCGACAACGTGGCCGAATGGATCTTGGAGCTGGACCACGGTTCAGCCCTTCCGTTTGAAGGCAACTACTCGGGATGGTTGGAACAGAAGACCGAGCGGCTGCGCAAGGAAGAAAAAGCCGAGAGCAAACGCCAGAAGACCCTCAAGCAAGAACTGGAGTGGATTCGCAGTTCACCGAAGGCCCGCCAAGCCAAGCAAAAGGCCCGGATCACCGGATACGAGGAGTTGGTCGCGCAAGCCAAAGATGCCCGCCGGGCAACGGGCGCGCGCATTCGCATCCCCATGACCAAGCGGCTGGGAGATGTGGTTGTCACGGCGTCAAAACTCACCAAGGGCTTCGAGGATCGGATGTTGATCGATGAACTCGACTTCAATCTGCCGCGCGGCGGAATTGTGGGGGTCATCGGTGCGAACGGAGCCGGGAAGACCACGCTATTCAAGATGATCACCGGCACAGAGGCTCCCGACTCTGGGGACCTGAACGTTGGCGAAACGGTCGACCTGGCGTACGTGGACCAGTCGCGCGACGCACTGGACGACACCAAGAGCGTGTGGGAGGAAATCTCCGGCGGCCACGACATCGTCGCGATCGACGGCGTCGAGATGAACTCGCGGGCCTACGTCTCGGCGTTCAACTTCACGGGCACCGACCAACAACAGAAAGTCGGCACCTTGTCGGGTGGCGAGCGCAACCGGGTGCACCTCGCCAAGCTGCTCAAGACCGGCGGCAACCTCATGCTGCTGGATGAGCCCACAAACGATTTGGATGTCGAGACCCTCCGAAACCTGGAAGATGCCCTGCTGACCTTCCCCGGTTGCGCCGTCGTGATCAGCCACGACCGATACTTTCTTGACCGAATTGCGACCCACATCCTGGCCTTCGAAGGCGACTCAGAAGTGCTCTGGTTTGAAGGAAACTACCAAGAGTACGAGCGCGATCTGCGCGCGCGAAAGGGCGAGGACGCCTCGCAACCCAAGCGCATCAAGTATCGGAAATTGACCCGCTGATCAGCCGCTTCACAAAGGGCAGATCCGCGGGAGCCCACTCCAGCTCATCGAGTTCGTCGGGGCGGCACCACCGCACTTGTTGGTGCTCGAGCAAGGTCGGCGTTCCCGAACGGATCGTCGCTTTGTAGGCAACCAACCGAAACGCTCCGCGTTCCTCCACCGATACCGTTTCACCAACACACGCTCCGACCTCCACCTCGATCCGCAGCTCCTCGTACAACTCTCGGGCCAGCGCGGTGGCGTCGTCTTCTCCTTCTTCGACTTTGCCACCCGGGAACTCCCACAGTCCGCCCATGCGCTTGTCTGCAGGACGCTGTGCCGCCAGCACGCGTCCTTGCCGAAGCACCACGCCGGCGACCACCCTCACCATGGACCGCGCCCGCTCGTTCGTGGCTCGCTCACGAAATCACGCACGATGTGCGATGCTCTGTCGATGCAGGCGTACTTCTCATGGGTGTTGCGTAACCAATACGCCGTCATGGTGGCGATTGCGATCGCGACGGTGGGTTCGGTCTGGAGCGTCTCGAACGCGATCGTTGCCAGCAGCATCGGCGAGATGTTCTTCGGCGACGATGCGGAATACGTGCAGTACCTCGAGCACATCGAAGAATTTGGCTCCGATGAGGTGTTTGCCATCGCCTACGATGAGGCCGACCCGCTTTCTCGCGAGGCGCTGGACAGGCTGGAGTCCATCGTCGCGGCAATCGAGTCCGATCCGGAGGTGCGCAAGACCACCAGTTTGCTGAACCTCGATCGAATCCAGTCAAGCGACGGTGGGCTTGTGGTGGAGCCGTACACCGACGCCGCCCGCGCCGACCCCGAGGGACGGGCCGCACTCCTCGCAGAGATCCAGCGAGACCCGATCCTGCGGAAAACGGTCCTTGGCGAGTCCGGTGGAAGCGCGGCCGTTTTGGTCGAACTCACCGTCGACCCCAACCGGTCGGGCGAAGACGGGCCCCGTATCGTGAACCACGCCTTGGATGCGTTTGCGGAACACGGCTACCCACCATCCTCGGTCCATCGGGCCGGCTTTCCGGCGATCTTGACCGAGCTCATCGTTCAGACCCATTACGCCTTCAAAACCATCCTGCCGGTGGTCATGCTCGTCTTGACGCTGGTGGTCACGCTGCTGTTTCGCACGGCGCTGCCGGTGGTCTTGTCGATGGGGGTCAGCACGCTGAGCGTGCTTTGGTGCATGGGAATCGCCGCGGCCGTAAACTCAAGGCTCAGCATCTTCTACGGCATGATTCCCTCGGTGGTGACCGTGGTGGCCGTCAGCGACGTCATCCACATGTGGAGCGCCTACCTGCACGAGCTTCAACACGGGCGCTCCAAGCGCGAAGCCATCTTGGCCAGCGCGGAGGATGTGGGCCGGGCATGCCTGCTGACCAGCGTGACGACCTTCGTGGGGTTTGTGTCGATCTCATTGATTCCCACCCCCATGTTCCGAGAACTGGGATGGGTGCTCGGCTTGGGCGTGTCGATCGCCTTGATCTTGGCGATGACGCTCGTCCCCATCGCCGCGAACCTGGGCGCAACCCCCGATGTGCGTCAAATCAACCTCTCGAATCCCATCGCCCGCATTGTCGACCAAATCGTGGGGGCATCGGCCCGCGTCTCGACCCGGCAGCCGCGTCTCGTTGTGGGCCTGTTTGCCCTCGTCAGCGCCGTGTGCGCGTTCTCGGCGAATCAGCACACCATCGAGACCCACCTGTTGAACCGCCTGGATGAAGCGAACGTGGTGCAGGTCGACAACGCGTTTTTCGAGCGAGAGTATGCCGCCACCCAATCGTTGGACGTGTTCATCACGGCCGATGAACCCGGACGCATCTTGGACGCCGAAGTCATCGCCGGTCTCGCCGCCTATGAAGCCGAACTCGAGTCGCTCCCCGAAGTGGACCAGGTGGTGTCGTTGGTCGATGTCCTCAAGCGGATCCATCAAACGCTTGGTGGCGAGGGCGACCTGCCGACCACCAACGAGACCATTGCCCAAGAGCTGTTGTTGTTCGAGCTGGGGGGCGGGCAGGCCACCGACCCCGTGGTGAACTTCGATCGCTCTGCAGCCCACCTCTCGTTGCGGGTCTCCGAGTACCGCATGCGCTCGACGCACGAACTGGCCGAGCGCATCGAGACCATGGCCCATCGCCACTTGCCCGAAGGCCTGCAGGTGAAATCGACCGGCATGATTGCCCTGATGGGCGAATGGCTCGACCAAATTGTGACCGGTCAGCGCAACGGGGTGGTCGCATCCATTGTGGGCATCACGATTTTGATGGTGATCGGACTCAAGAGCGCGTCCATTGGACTGATCTCCGTCGTCCCGAATCTCTTTCCTCTGGTCGCAACAACGGCGCTGTGCGGTTGGATCTGGGGCGACATCGACTCGGACACCTTGGTGGTGTTGATGATGGCCATCGGCATCGGCGTGGATGACACGATTCACTTCCTGATGCGGTTTCGAATCGAGTCCGAGCGGGCGTCGTCGCCGGATGAAGCCATCGCCCAGACCTTCAAGTTCGCGGGGCGGGCGATCGTGATGACCACCTTGATCCTCGCCCTGGGCTTCCTGCCCATGACGATGAGCGCGTACTACTCCATCGAAGTTGTGGGCATCTTGCTTCCGTTTTCCCTGTTCATGGCCATGCTGGCCGACCTGCTGCTCGTGCCTTCACTGGCGGAACTGGGCTGGCTGAAGTACCGCCCCAGCGGTCGCTCCGTGGGCACGTAAGGCCCGCCTCACCGGAGCTTCGCGATCTTCTTGAGCCGGCCCTCGAACCACTCGCTCCACCGCTTGGCCTCACGCCGCGTCAATGGGTCAGTGGACTTCGACAGCCGGTCGAACGCCACCTTGACGGCGGTTTGTTCGCGCTCGGTGAGCGCGCCCGAATGAGCCAATGGGGACCACCCTTCGGCGGAGCACCACATTCGCATGATTTCTTTCAGCTGAGCATCGGTCCACTGACGGCCAAGAAATCCAGCGACTTGGCCCGGACGCTTGTCTTGTTCGAATGTCCAACGAAGCAGGTTGCGTTCGGAAGGAAGGCGCTCCATCGCATACCGCTGCAAGGCCGCAAAGTCGTGCCGGTTCAGTCGCCCTTCCACGTTGGGGCGGCCCGCCGCATTGAAGTTCGAAATCCAGTTCGCAACCTTGGTGGCGTGCGGCCCGTCCATCATCGCCACCAACTGGCCGGGCTCGATGCCTTCCAAACGCGCCCAGATGAAGTGGTCTCGCGCGACGGCGCGCAACGGTTGGTATTCCGCATTCATGTCGCGCTGGGCCTGCTCCATCAACGCCACCACGTCGAGCGCCGCCCAGTTCGTCCGCCCTGCGCGCAGCCGGTCTCGCTGTCCTTCCAGCGAGCGATAAGCAACGTACCGAAGCTTCTCGTCCGGGTACTTCTCAAACAGGAGCCCAAGCTCGCCGGGACGGATCACCTTGATCTCGTTCCGAACCTGCTTCGCCTTGACCTTGAAGTTCATGCCGGACGACCGGGCGGACACATCGAAGCAGCCCGACAGCCCGATGCTCATCGCGAGCAGCACGCCAAAAAATGGCATCCGAACCCCCCGATTCGCTAATCTCAACATGTGCGCAGCCTCCGTGCCGATGCCGGCACCCACCCGGACCATTGTGCGCCGCAGTCAAAACGAAAGGCAAGCCTCGAGACACCGCCCCTCAACAACCGCCCCAGCAATCGTTGATTGTAGACCTTCGACGTTGATCATTTCAGTTGACCATCGCTGCACACGGCCGCCCGCACCCGCGGCAGGTCCGCGATGGAAGGGCGCATTGCGGGGTTTCAATCCGCTTCCGCCACAATGGCCGTGCCCGATTTGCCCCCAACGGCGGCCACCAAATCTTCCGGTCGGCAGACGACCGCTTCGCGGCCCCCAGCCTCCACGAATTGAATGGCCGCTTCCACTTTCGGGCCCATCGACCCGGGTGGGAATTCACCCATCTCCAGCATGTGCGCGGCTTCCCTATCGGTGAGCCGCGTCAACCGCTTCCGATTCGGACCGTTGAAATCGGTGTAGATCGCATCGGTTCCCGTGGTCAAGAAGAGCCGCGTCGCACCCAATTCGAGGCCAAGCATCGCCGACACGCGATCCTTGTCGATCACGGCTTCGATCCCGTGAAGCGTGGCGTCTTCCGAGGGCAAAACCGGGATGCCGCCTCCGCCGCAACAGACCACCAAAATCCCCATGTCGACCAAGCTTCGAATGGTGTCCAGCTGAACGATTCGCTGGGGCACGGGACTCGGCACCACGCGCCGCCACCCCAAGTCTTCCACGAACACCATGTCCCAGCCGCGGTCCATCGCCAAGGTGTCGGATTCTTCCTCCGAGTAAAACCGCCCAATGGGCTTGGTTGGCTCCTTGAACGCCTCGTCCTCGCCATCGACCTCCACCTCGGTCACCACGGTGATGACCCGCTGCTGCGCACCGCGCCGGCGCAACTCTTCGCCGAGGGCGCGCTGCAGCATGTAGCCCAATGAGCCTTGGGTATTGGCCACCAAGGAATCGAGGGGCACTTCGTGAATGTGGTCCCGACTCAGCTCGGACCGGAGCGCCATGAAGCCGACTTGAGGCCCGTTTCCGTGGGTGACCACCATTCGTTCGCCCTGCTCCATCAGATCGGCAATGGGCACCACCGCGCGGGCCGCCAATGCGAACTGGTTTCGCACGGTGGGCGCCAACTCGGGACTGATCAGCGAGTTTCCCCCCATGGCAATGATGCTCAGTTCACGTTCGGACACAGCCACTCCAACCCGAGGCGTCCTTTGAGCATGCACGATCAAGAGAAAAGGAGCAATACTCCGGTTCCCAACAGCACCGTGAGGGTCAACCGCTCGAAGCGCTGCCGACTCCAACGAGCCGCCAACGCCGCCCCAATCGGGATTGCCACGATGCAAATGGGCACGGTCAGCGCATAGGTGTGCAACACCTCGGGGGTCCACAGTCCGGCCACGAAGTGGGAGACCAGGACAAACAGACCGTTCGGCAGAAAAAAGCCCTGCATCGTCGCACGGCGCTGGTCGGGCGCCCACGACTGGGTGGTGCTGTAGACCACGATCGGCGGTCCCGTCGCGGTGACGGCTCCGCCCATCAGTCCGGCCCCAAAGCCAAACGGGAGGGCCCACAGCGGAGAGGTCAATTTGCGCATGACCCGACCCCGCAGGCTCCACAGGCAGAACGCGATCAGCGTGACGCCCAATGCCACATTGATCGTCCGGGCCGAGGCCCACGTCAGCGTCCAGGCGCCAATGGGCACGCCGACCACCGATGCCATGAGCAAGAAGCGAACCGGTCGCCACTGCACCGCGGTGCGCTCTCGCAAGAGGAGCAGCAGTGCATTGGTCGCGCCAACAAGGCCCATCAGCGGAATGACCAGGCGGGGCTCGGTGAACAACACCAAGACCGGTACGCTCACCAAGACGTCGCCAAACCCAAATGCTGCGCGCACGATCACTGCGACGAACACCACCCCCAGGATGAGGGCTGTGACGGGGTCAGCAGCGGTTGCGAAAAAGGCGTCCATGGATCCCGAGGCTCAAGGCGCGATGCAGGTTTTGAGGGTCGACGACGTACCGAAATTCATCCGAAAGAACACCGAACGGTGGTCGAAATCCATGGGGTTCTCCGTGTCGGTGTTCCGTATCAAGGGAATCGATCCAGCGCGCGCGATGTTTTCCGCTCCGTCCGCGGGTTGCGGGGCCGTCGGCGCCTTGCCTTGGTGAGTGCAGGGCCGATATGCTCGGTCCATGAACCAATTGCCCTGCCCGAACCACGGAACGCGGCGGGAATCCGATTGGGGGGAGCACCGCACTCTGTGAGCACCGAACCACCGGCGAATTTTGAGTTGCTCGGAGACCGCTCCGTTCGGGCTGACACAACGAAAAATCGGCTGATCGAAGGCGACAACCTTCCGGTGATGGCGGCGCTGAAGCCCGCATATTTGGGTCGGATCAAGCTGGCCTACATCGATCCGCCCTACAACACGGGCAACCAGTTTACCTACGCGGACAACCGGGGCGATGCATGGGTGGACATGATGCGACCGCGGCTCGAGGCGGCCCATGCGCTGCTGTGCCAAGGCGGCGCAATCGTGGTGCACATCGATGAACACGAGGTCGCCAGGTTGACCGTACTGCTCGATGAGATCTTTGGTCGGGACAATCGATTGGGCACGATTGTCTGGGACAAAGGCAACCCCAAGGGCGACGCGACCTCCATCGCCGTTCAACACGAGTCAATTGTCGCGTTTGCGAAAGACAAGGCATCGTTTCATCCGCTGGAACAAGCCAAGCCGAACGTCGAAGCCATGTTGGCGAAAGCGGCCGATCTGATGAAGACCATGGGAAAGGAGATGCTGCCTCCAGACTTGGCAAAGACCGCCAGCCGCTACCGCCTGCCCTCGATCGCCCTCAAGCCTCACCGACGGAAGCGGACCCTGAGCGACATCAACAGCGCCTTTGCGTTGTGGCTGCGAGACCAATCATCCTTCCGGCCGGGGGAACGGGCCTACAATCGAATCGACGCAAAGGGCCGGGTCTACCAGGCGGTCAGCATGGCGTGGCCCAACAAAAAACGGGCCCCGGACTCGTACTTCATTCCGCTGATTCATCCCACGACCCTGAAGGCGTGTCCCGTGCCCGAGCGGGGATGGCGCAATCCCCCGCGAACCATGGAGCGCTTGCTGCGCGAGGAGCGGGTGATCTTCGGCGTGGATGAAACCACGCAACCCCGCCGCAAATACTTTCTGCACGAAGTGCAGACCGAGAACGTGCCGTCCATCTTCAAAGATGGCTCATCCGATGACCGCCGGTTGGCCAACATGGGCGTGCCATTCGACCACCCCAAGCCCCTCACCGTCGCCCGGCGAATCGTCCGCTGGTTCACCAATCAACCGGGAGACATCGTCCTCGACTTCTTTGCCGGATCGGGGACCGCAGGCCATGCCGTCTTGGCCGAAAATCGCGAACGAAGTGCGGGCCTCCAGTTTGTCTTGATTCAGCGACCGGAGCCCGTGGGGGAACGGTCCGCAGGCAAACGGGCCGGGTTTGATCGGGTGTTTGACATGACCCAAACGCGGTTGAAACGCGTCATCTCATCCATGGACGATGATGCCCTCCCCGGTCCCAAGGAGGACCGGGGATTCATCGTGGAACGGTGGGTGCCGTGTCCGGACGCCTAAAGTTCATCCTCGGCGGCGCGGCGGGCTGCGGCATGATGTGGGGATGGTGGACCCACCACACCGCGGCGCTGACCGTGGTCTCGCTGGCACGGGCCGACTGGTTGACCTGGGCGGTTGTCGCCCTCTTTGCGTCCTTGGTGCTGCAATGGGTCCGGACGGGACTGCTCTTTCGAGCGGTGCCGGCATGGTCCATCGCCGCCCCCGTGGGCCTGTCTCATGGGATCAACGTGTTGGCCCCCAGTCTGCTGGGCGATGTGTTTGAGGTGGTCGCCCTCAGTCGGATGCTGAACCAACCCGCCGGTGCGGTCCTCACCCGGCTCTTGTTTCGCTTCTGCACCACCCTGGCTGCGTTGGGCGTACTGGCGGCCATCGCGGTGGGCTCGGTCGACCTCAGCGCGGGGTTTGCGCTCGCGTCGGTCGCTGCCGTGACGCCGTTTGTGGTGGACGCATGGACGCCCCGTTGGTCCGCTCGACTGCCCGGTGCGATGGGCGCCTCGACGGCGCCGATGGCCGGCGTGGGCTGGCTGGCAACCGCGATCCACACCGCGCTGGCGATCCTGCAGCACACGCTGAGTGCAGCGAGCATTTTCATCCTTGGCGCCGCCATCGACGATCCGGTGTCGCCGCCATTGGCGGCGGGAATGCTGTCGTTGGCCGACATCGCCACGTACCTGCCGGTGCCTCTCGGCGGCATCGGCTTGCATCACTGGAGTGTGAGCAGCGTGGCGGACCTCATGGGGACCGTTCCAACGGGGCTTGTGCTCGTGAATCACGCCCTGATCGTGCTGGTCGGCGGCGCGTGCGCGGTGGGCGGTTGGCTGGCCCTGCCTGACAAGTCGCTGCTGAACAGGCAAAATGTCTGAGCCATGCGCATCTTGTTGGTTCAACCCCGAGTGAGTGCAGAGCCGGCCTACCCACTGGCTCTGGCTGCACTGATTCCGTTGTTGGTTCAAGACGGCCATGAGGTGAGCGGCTTGGACCTGGTCTTCGATGACGAGTCGGAGCTGCTCCACCAAGCGCGGGCGGGCGCGTTCGACTGGGTGGGCGCCACCGTGCTCCATCACAATGCCGACGGCGTGATGCCGTGGATGCGTGCACTGCAATCCATCCGCTCCGTCCGGACCTTTGTGGCCGGTGCGTTTCCGACCCTCGATCCCTTGGGTGCCATCGCCCGAACGGGGGCCGACTTCGCGGTGGTGGGACCGCCGGAGCTGACCGTGCCGGCGATGATCGCCTCGCCCACGCCCGGCACCATTGCCGGGGTGGTCAATCCCGCGCATCCCGCCATCGAGTGGCCGCAACACGTCCCGCTGACCGCGCTTCCATTGCCCGACCGAGACGTGTTCCCCGTGGAACAGTACAGCTACGCCATGCGGTCAACAGCGCTTCCCTACGCCCAGGTCTACACCTCACGCGGGTGCTTTCGGGCATGCGCCTACTGCCCGGTTCCGGCGCTCCGACCCGAACGCTTTGACCCCCGAAGTCCGACTCAAGTCGTCGATGAATGGGAGAACCTGGTGACCGAGTTCGGGGTGAAGAGCATCCACGTCGAGGACGACAGCTTCTTGGCGGACAAACACCGGGTCCACGCCATCTGCACGGCGCTCATCGATCGCGGACTCCGGGTGAACTGGGAGTTGGTGAACGGGATTCGCGTGGACCAAGTCGACCGGGTTCTGCTCAACCGAATGGGCGAAGCGGGCTGCGTGCGCATCGTCTACAGCATCGAACACCTCAATCCCCCGCGCCATCCGGGCCTCGGGCACACCATCGACGAGGCGCGTGCGGCGGTGACCTGGGCCCGGGACGCCGGCATGCGGGTTGGGGCGTATTTCATCGTGGGAATGCCCGGGGTGGGCCCCTCTCGGACCCTTCACAGCATTCGCCTGTCGTTGGACTTGGGCCTCGACGACGCCAACTGGGTTCCGTTCTACGAGACCCCTGGATCGGGGTACGCGGGTGCAGGAACCTCCGTCGATACGGCCACCATTTCGCGCGCAACCGCGACCCGTCTCGCCAAGGTGGCTCACCTCGCTTTTTTCGCCCAACCGCGCTCTTTCGGTCGATTGGCCTCCGAAATGGTCGCCACACCTGCTACGCTTCCAGCTATGGCCGGCAAGGCCATCGAATTGATCCGCGCGGGCGGACCGATACCGATGAGGGACACACCGTGAGCAACTGGAGCGCAGGGCCGAGCGTGTTTGGACGACCGCAAGTCGTGTTCGTTCGCTTTGCCCCGTGGGCCATTTTCCAAAACAACCACCCCCACGACCTCATGTGGCCGGTGGAAATGATGTACGCCAAGGCCATTGCGCACGCCGTAGGCTGGAACCCCACCGTGGTGGATCTCCACGTCGAGGAGTTCGACCGCGAAGACCTGGTTCGGCACCTGGTGATGCTGCAGCCCGACCTGCTGTTCATCGACACCATGACGCCCACCATGGCTTACGCTCGAGAGATCGCGGTGGATGTGCTGGACCGGTTGCCCGACCTCAAGATCTGGGGAATTGGTCAACACGCCACCGAGCAAAGCGAAGACTTCCTGTACCCGGGATCGCCCATATCGGGCGTCTTGCTCGGCGAATATCCAGGAACCATCGCGGACCTGCTTGCCTGCCGAGGCGAGCGATCGGTGGAATCATCGGCCACGCTGGGCGCGAACGGCCAGATCGTTCGCATCGGCGGCAAACACGAGGTGCACGATTGCGACGCCCTGCCGCCGATCGACCCAACCGGCCTGCATGTGGACCGATACCGCATGCGATCGACCCACGTTCCAAAATTTGGGTCGGTCCGCTGGGGGTATTTGCTCACCAGCCGCGGGTGTCCGTTTCCGTGCACGTTCTGTTCGGCCACGCTTCGCCAGACCTACGGGCGAAAGTTCCGCGGCCACTCCGCCGAGCGCGTCGTTGACGACATGCTGCGGCTGCACTTGGACCACGGAATCGATGCCTTCTACACCATCGACGACGTGTTCAGCCTGAATCGCAAGCGCGTGGTCGACATCTGCCACGGCCTGATCAAGCACAACCACAACATCCACTGGACCATCCAGACCCGGGGCGACCTGATCGACCTCGACCTGCTGAAGCTGATGAAGCGGGCCGGGTGCGTGGGCGTCAAGATGGGCATCGAGTCCGGCGTCGACCGCATCCTGAAGATCGTGCGGAAGAGCTCGACCCGCAAGGAACTGCTCGAGGCCGCGCGCAACATCGAGCAAGCCGGTCTGTTCTTGACGACCTACTACATGGTGGGCCACCCCACGGAGACCCGAGCCGAGATGGAAGAGACCTTCCAATTCGCGAAAGAAGTGGGCTCGGACATGGTTCAGATGGCTTTTCACACGCCGTACCCGGGTTCGCAGTCCTACGAAATGGCCAAGGAGTTGGTCGACGACCTCAGCGAACTCAATCACTACGAGACCCAGCACGTGAACCTCAGCGAGGTGGACTCCGAGACCTTGGAGAAGCTGCAGCGGCAGTTTTACCTGCAGTATTACTTTTCGCCGAGTCGCTTCATGAAGTACGTGCGGCGGCGCGCCTTGTACCGACTCACCGATCCGACCGAATGGCAGCTGGCCGCGCTGAGCCTCAAGTACCTGCTGGGGAACCGCGGACGCGTGGGCACCAGCGCGGCGGCCCCCCGACCGACCCAGGAACCCCAGCCAGAGCGGCATGAACCGACCCATCCCACGCCATAACGTCAACTTGTCGAGCGATGAGCTCAAGCTGGTGATGGCCGGTGCCATTGGACGGGGCGAGCATGCCGGCGGGCGGGAGCGATTTGAAGCGGCGGCTGCCCGCTATTTCGGCGTGCCCCACGCCATTGCCGTGGAGTCGGGCCGGACCGCCCTGCACCTGGCCCTGCTGGGGCTCGATCTTCCCGACAACGCCACCGTTGTCCTGCCGTCGTACTGTTTCTTCAGCCTGGTCAAGGTGGTGGAGGGAATGGGCTACACGCCGCGGTTCGCACCCGTCGATCCCGCAACCTTCGCGCTGTGTCCCAAAGGCCTGGTGGACCACCTGCCCGGCGCCGACGCCGTGGTGGTGATCCAGCCGTTCGGACAGATGGCCGACATGGAGAGCCTTCAGTCCATGACCGCCCTCCTGGGCATCCCCCTCATCGAAGACGCCAGCCAGTCAACGGGCGCGCGGTGGGGGCGTCACCGCGCCGGCTCAATCGGGGATGTGGGCGTCTTTTCACTGGTCAGCGGAAAGAACCTCCAGACCTTCGGAGGCGGCTTGCTGTTGACCCATCGCGCCGACGTCGCCCGCGCCGTCAATGTGCGGCTCTCCGGATCCACAACCCACGATTCTGACCACGCCGCCGCTGCATTTCGTGCCGGACTTCAGCGGTGGTTTCTGACCACGCCCATCGGCTACCAAACCGTCATGCACCCGCTCACGAGGGCCTTGGCGGTCGTCGCACCCTCGGCCCTCGAGAACATGCTGTACGAGGAGCGGGCATCGTACGATCCCGACCGGCGCATCCATCGGCTCAGCGATGCCCAAGGCGCCCTGGGGTGCCTTGGTTTGGCGGCACTGGACCATCGCAACGCCATCCGACGCGCCAATGCGTTGCGCATGATCGACGGGCTGCAGGGAGTGCACGGGCTCCACTTGCCGACCTTCGACTCCCGCTCTGAGAACAGTTTCAATGCCGTGGCGGTGCGGTGCAATGCGGCCGACCACCTGACGCGCGCGCTGCAAAAACGCGGCTTCGATACCCGGTCCGACTACATGGAATGGCTGGGACCCCGTGCGGATTTCGACGAGCCGGTGATTTACCTGCCGAACCACCCTGGAATGACCGCACGGGACATCGACCGCCTGGTTGCGGCGGTTCGACTGGCGCTCAACTGATCGCTCAACTCCCCGCCGGCATGCGCCCGGGGCAGGATGCGTCCGCGTCACCGTTCGGCGGGCCAATGGCACCGCTCCCCCTTCACGGCGCGGCAGAAACCGACGGGATTGAGGCGCGGGCGGAGGCCCCGGTTGCTACCAGGGTGCGACCAGGCTCAGCGAATACTCGGGCCCCTCGTAAGCGATCAGCCCAAACTCGCGGGCAAAGGTCCATTGCCCGACTGGGCCTTCACTGCCCTCGCAGTCGAACTGGATGACGTCCGTGAACGTGCCGTAGTACGTCTCGACGTCCAGTCGCCGATTGGTTGTGCAGCTCCAGGTCCCCGCTTCAACCAACTCGCCTTCAATGGGGTTGGCTTGCCCCAACGGGAGAAAACCGGAGCCTTGGTAGGGACCCAAATCCCACTCGGAGAGGGAGAAGCGATCGTCGAGGAAAAATCCCACCTCCGCAGTTCGACTGGCATCGGCCCACCGGGTGCCCCGCCGAAAATCCATGATGCCGTTCCCGACGTAGCGTGCCCGCAACAGTTGGTCGTCGGCCGGCGCTTCATCCATGATGCCGTCGTCGCGGTAGCTCCACGAGCCGTCCGACGAAAAGCCGTGGAACTCGTTGATGGAGATGTCCTCGGTGATGGTGGTGGTCCCGGGGTCTTCGCACCCCACCGCCACTGCCAACACCGCGGGAATCCAGCGCGTCATTTTGACCACCAAATCGCCAGGTGGTTGTCGGACTGGCTGTCTTGCGCCGGCAACCAGAACGGGGTCGACGAGGGGTCCTCCCCTTCCAGAATCTTCTCGGGCTCGATGGCGCTGACCCAGATTTGCGGGACGCCGCCGTTGGGGTCGACGCTGTAGCTGCGGGTTGTGCTGAAGGCGAGCCAAAGCACATCGTCATCGGGCAGGGGACCCCACCGCGGGAACGAGTTTTGCAACTCTCCCACGCCGTTCGCGGCATCGAGCCGCGTCTGGTAGGTCCCATCGCGGGCCATCAGCCACAGCTCGGCGCTGGGGTTCGCGTAGCAGGTCGATGAATAGTGAATGGAGCCATCGGGGTTGCGAATCTCGGTTCGAACCGCGCGGTTCCACACGATCCAGTCGCCGTCTGGAGAATACGCCGGGTAGTAGTTGTTCTGCTCATCGGTGCCGGCAACGAGCACCTCGGGCGGGCCAAACGACGTGCCGTTGAAGCTGAGCTGGATGATCTCGCCGCCCTCAAAGTTCATGTCGTTCATTCGGGTACCGGTGACCCGCACCAGGACGATGCTGTCGCCATCGGGCGACCAGTCGGGGTGCGACACCATTCCACCGGTCTCGATCGTCTGCATCAGCGACCCGTCGATCAGCGAGTAGATCTTGGCTTGACCGCCCACAACCGCGAGCAGCAGCTCGCCGTCGGGGTGCGCGGCGTGAAACGTGGCGCGGCGCTGCTCGGCCGTGCCGAGGGCGAGGGTGGGCGCATCGGGGTCGGCGATGTCGACCACCGAGAAGTTCCCATCGACCCCCGAGTGGGTCACAACCATCTTGTCTTTGGCTTCGACCAGCGTGTGACACCCCACGCACTGGTTGCCCGCATCCTCGAACGACCAAAACGCCTCAGCCTCGGTGGATCCGAAGGGAATTCGCATGATGTCCCCGGCGGCCCCACCGGCGCCGCCCCCACCGGACCGGGCCACCCAATACAGGACCGAACCCCGAGCATCCAGTCGGTTGACGGTCAAGCTCATCCCGGGTCCGCGGCTCACGTTGGTCAGGTTGGTTCCGTCCCACCACCCGGATTCCAGCGTCAAATCCACGGAACCGGAAGTGTTCGATGCCGCAATGGTGGCCCAGATTTCTGAGTTGGAGGTCCATTCTTCACCCACCGTGTGGATCCGCATGTCGGTGATGCCCGACTGCAGGCGAATCCGCGACACATTGGTGTCGGTCGGGGCCTTCCAGGTGAACGCCAACCCATCCAGGTTTCGCGGAACCGTGACCCCGTCGTGGGGGTACTCCAACTCGGGGCGGTCGCCCGCCGCGGGCGATGCCACATCAAATGCGGTCGCCAAGACTTCGGGCAAGTCCCCCGTCATGATGTCTTGCTTGTAGACCACGGTGACGGTCGCGTTGCCCTCGATGCCCACGTGATTGGCGGTGATGGTGGTGATGCCGCCGTTGAGCGTCGAGCTCTCGAACCGGCCGGTCTCGTCGATGGAGCCTGCGGAAAGGTTCGAGACCGCCCACGAGACCATCTCGGTCTCCACCTCTTCGCCGCTGTCGGTGGTCGCAAAGGCCTTGAAGTCGATGACGGTGGGCTCGACGCCGTTGGTCTCGATCTCCACTTGAGCGGGTTCAACGCGGATGCTCTCGATGTCGGACTCGATCACGACTTCGGTCTCTTCCGAAGGAGACGAGCTGCACGCAAACACCATCATTGGAAGCAAAATTCGGATCACTCTTCTGATTCCTCTTCGCGGTCGGATTCGTCTTGCAGCGGCCCCACCCATTCGGTGTAGGTCACGTCGATCTGCGAGCCGGGCGGGGGCACCGCAAAGCCGTCAAACTCAATGGTGTTCGTGCCGGGGTCGTACCACCAGCCGTCGCGACGCCGTTGATGCGGCTCGATGCCGTCCACGGTGAGCACGATGGTGGGCACAGCGGGTACCTTCGACAACGCAAACGACGTCTGCAGCCCGATCACGTCCAGCGCCACCCGAGCGAGCATCGCGCCGTAATCGAGGGTGCAGATGGACTCCCGGCGCCCCAACGTGGCGGCCTGAGCCTCCAGGTAGCGCGTGCCCACGTCGGCCGCGGCGAGCGCCGACACGCAGCCGGCCGGCGGGTCCCCCACCACGGCGTGCACCTTCACTTGGGCACTCGGCCGCTGGGTCTCGAGCGTGTCCACAAACGTGGCGGCATCCATGGACGACTGGTCGTCCTCGTCGCTGAACACCACGAGCTCGAGGTCGGCTCCCGCCCGGGCAAAATCGGGGTTGCGTTCCGGGTCGGCGCCAATCAACGCCGCTGCGAACCCCTGCTCGTTCCGACTGCCGGCGACCCGCATCTCGATCTGGTCGATGAAGGTGTCCACCATGTCGGACGAGCCCACATCCAACACCGACCCGTTCAGTTGTCCCCGATCGTCGTCCATGTCGGTGCTGATGACGCCAAGGCGAAAGTCCACGCTGGAGTTGGACACAAACCCAATGAACGCGTCCGCTGAATCCATCAACAAGTCGTGCTCTTCGTACATGGTCGCGGAGTTGTCCACGACCCAGAGGATGTCGATGCCCTCACCGCGGTCGGGCTGGTAAAAGGATTCGACGAAGCTGGATTCGACGACTTGGTAGTCGGAACAGCCGAGCGCCATCAACATTGGGAGGACCAGGGTGATCACCCCCATAGAGTACATGAGGCGAAGACCGACAGCACCGTCAGTTTTTGCCCCGGGCGATCAGCGCGTTCGCGAGCGCTTCGCCCAGCCGTTTATGGCCGGACGTCGACGGGTGGACCTGATCGTAGAAATCCGCATTTGAAGCATCACTTTTCGCGAATACCGCCGCACCATCCACCGCGACCAAGCGGTGCCGCTCCGCGAGTTGCCGAAGCTCGTCCCGGTAGGCCGCGATCAACGCCGGAGTGGGTTCCGGATCGAGATCGATCGGTGCGGGCAGAATCACCACCACGGGCTCGGCGCCCAGACTGCGGGTCACCGCGACCAGTTGTTCGAGCGTCTCCCGATACCGGGTCAACCCCACCCGAGCCGAGCGCCCCGGCGCTTCCGCGCCCACATCGCCCTCGGTCCACCCCACGGTCGCTGCCGGCAGCCATGGGGCCACCAGCCGAGTGGCCAGCCGGTACGCGGCGAGCGGGGCGCGCTGCCCCCCCGCGCGTTCAATCACCGTGTCGGTCTGAAACAGGTCGCTCCACAGCGCAGCGATCACCACGTGGGTCGGGGCGGCATCGGCCCCCACGTCCTGCAGCGTGGCCAAGGCTTGCACCGACGTGTAGCCGGGGGTTCCGCCATTCACCGACGTCACCGGCTGCCCCAACGCCGCGGCCATCATCCGCGCGGCCACCGCATCGAACACGCCGTCTTCTTCAACGCCAAACCCAAACACCGACGAGTCCCCCAAGGTCAACAGCCGCAGCTCGTCGGCGGCGCGGGGAGGCACCTCGGGGCCGCGAAGGCTCAGCGAGTTGACCCGCACCTTCACGTTGGTCTCCACCATCACCGTGTTGGCCGGCAACGCCCAAGCCCGGCGCCCGTTTGGGGTCATCGGGATTCCCCGCGGAAGCCCGGTGGGTTGCGACGGCAAATCGGCGACACCGGGCATGCAGTCCGGCATGCAGTCGGCGGCGCCGGGGGCGGGCAACGGGCGCACGGGCGCGGCCGGCCAGCCGGCCTCCACGATCCGCGCCGCACCCTCCACCAGGGCAAGCCCCAAGGAGGCGGTGAAAAATGCGAATCCAAGTTTTCGAGGGATGGGCTTCATTCCCAACCACGCTACACTGAACCCATCACGGCGACCAGTTCATGACCTTTTCCGCACGCACCGCACTTCCCCTCTTGGCCTTGGCGCTGTTGTTGGCGGCCCAGTCGTGGGTGAACGCGCTTTGGATCGGCACCGACCAAGGATTGGGCGAAGGGGTGTGCTGCTCGTTCACCGCACCGGTGTTCGACATCTTGAAGGCCGACGGCACCGACCAGCTCGGCTGGCCTTGGTCCACCTACCGCCGCTCGATGGGACTGCTCGTGTGGCCGGCATTGGCGGCGCGGAAGGTGGTCGGCGCAAATCCCGATTTTTTGCTGTGGCTGAATTTTGCGGTCGTGCTCCTGACCAGCCTGCTGCTCTACGATGTGGGCACCCGGATGTCGAACCGTTGGGGCGGTGTCATCAGCGCCGCGATCTTTCCCATGGTTCCCGCGGTCGCGTTCATGGCCCGACGGTGGGACGCCATGGTTCACCAGCACCTGCTGCTGGCGGCCGGGGCGGCGGTTGCGCTCCGATCGAACGGATTCCGCAACTGGGGCTGGACCGCCGCGTTTGGGATCGTTGCCGCCATCGGCAGCGTGCTGAGCGCCCGCGAAACCGACAACCTCCTGTTCATGGCCGCCATTGGCGCAATGGCGGTCGGGGTTGGCCTTCAAGGATTGGTGGGAGGCAAGCTGCTGCGTTCTGTGGCGGGCACCGTCGGACTCGCTGGGGCAATGGCCGTGTTCATGGACGCGTACGCCTTCCCCCTCGTGGACTTTGCCTACTTCCAAGATGAAATGGGAAACCGCGAATACGTGGAGGGCGCCCGGCGCCTCAGCATGGAGGCCATCACGGCGTACCCGCTTCGCATGTACTCGGACGACTTCACCCCGTGGTTGATTGGGCCGTTCCTGGTCGCGCTTGTGCCGTTTCTGAGGCGGGGATCGGGTCGGATGATGACGGTGATGTGGCTGCTGCTCCCCTTGGCCGCCCTCAGCCTCGTCGGGAAGAAGAACTTTTACTATGCCGCACCCGTTTACCCGGCCCTGGTCGTGATCTTGGGTGCGGGTCTGGCCTCGTTTCGACCCAAAGCCATCGCCGTGCTGCTGGGCGTCGCCACGGTCGCGACGGCCTGGGCCCAGTTCTCCTCGCGTTCCCTGCCCTCATCCACGTTTCCGTCCCAGCTGAGTCGGGTCGACTGGACCGGCGCCGCCGGGCCCCAAAAGCACCTGTTTCAGGGCATCGTTCCCCTTCACTTGGGACCCAAAGGGCCAACGTCACACAACACCGCGATCTCGATCCTGCGGGAACGGGTCACCGAAGATTCCTGCGCATGCCCCAACCACACCGTGTTTGTCGGTCAAGGCGATGCATCGGACTTGCACCTGAGCCTCGCGGTCACCGACCCTTGCATGGCGGTGTCCACCTGGCCCCAGCTCGATCACCCCGACAGCGTGGGGTGGGTGGTGGTGGAGTCGCCGGGGTGCACCCGGTCGATCCCCCCCAGCCTTCGCCGGTTCGATTTCTCGATGGTCGAAGCCCGCGGTGGGGGCGAGCGGTGCGTGCAGCTGTACCAACGGGGAACGCGGGGTCAGCATCGGTTCTGCGGCCACAAGGGGTCGCCCCCGGAGTGAACTACTCCAGGCGGTACAACGCGCCCTTGGCCATCGGCGTTGCCGCCATTTCGCGGCGCCCCAGCCCCCGCATGAACCGGGCAAAGTGAAACGCGCCTTCGTTGGTGGGGGCCTTCATGGTGGGCGGAAGACCCGTGCCGGGCACCGGTGACCAGCGCTCAACCCCGTGGTCGTCGAGGTGCACGAGCAGATCGAAATCTTCCGCATCCAGCTCCGCCGCGTAGTGCTCCAACAAGTTGATGTGAATCAGGCTGACCACGTGCACATCGGGCCGCTGCATTTCCACCACGTACTTGAAGGCCCAAGCCCAGAACTGATCTTCGCAGAACAAAGCGAGCTGCCGCTGTTTGCCATCCACCGGGTGCACGCGATCGAGCGTCCGCACCACTTCTTGCGCCCCCGAGATGATCGCCCTTCCCGCGTACATCTTGAGCGGCGCCAATTCCACCTCGCGCATGATCACCATGTTGCGGTACGGGCGATCGAGCCATTGGGGCATCGCCCGACGCAGGTGGTCCGGCGCCGCGCTGTAGAACACCACCGACACCAGCCCCGCGACGGTGGCGACGCCGAGCAACCGACGACCAATGAAGGGAACACCGCGGAGTCCGAGCGCCGCGATCAACGCCAATCCAGGGGCCACGGGCACGATGTACCAGTTGGACTTTCGGGTCATCCAACTCAAGCAGGCAAACGGAATGGCGAACATCAAGAACAACGCAATCCGCCGCTTGGCGTCCGAACGCCACAAAAAAGCCGCGCCCAAGCCCACCCAGATCATCATCCAGGGTCGAACCAAGTCGTTCATCATCGTGACCAGATACGCCCCGTATTTGAGCGCTTGATGGTGCGCGGGGTCCACCCAGTGAACGATCTGCGGGGCCATCATGATGTCCCCAAACGGATCCTCGTCGCCGAGGTAATGAACCGCCGGACCAAACCACCACCAATCAAAAGTGGCGATCGGGATGCCGGCAGCGAGGAGCAGTCCGAACCACGCGCGTCGGTCCATTCCGCGGCGCAGGGAATGGCCCACTTCGATCAGCACGGGTCCCCCAATCACGAGCATGCCGAGCACCGACCCATAAAAACTCTCGCCGGACCGAAGCATGGACCACCCCGCAACCCCGAACGCGAGGCACCGGGGCCACCGTCGAAATCCGTCGCTCGACAGGATCATCCAGACCATGAACGTGCACAGGGCGGCGATGGGCAGCGTGTCGTGAATGAACCGTCCGAATCCGAACAACACGGGAAACCCGCCCCCAATGGCTGCCGCCGCCACGCCGGTCCACTCATCGGCGGCTTCTTTGCCGATGCCAAAGAGGCTCAAGAGCATCAGCAAGAAATAGCCCGTGAACACCAGCGGAACGGCCCAGACGGCCCAGCCCGTGATCTCGCCCCAGACCGTCGCCAAAAAAAACGGGTGGGGAATCTCGACCCAATAGATCACATCGCCGTGGTTCTGAAACAGCGGGCGAAGCTTGCCCGTGGCCATTTCAGACACCAAACTGGACGGCGAAAGCCAGTCCACGGGTTCCACTTCGGGGTAAAAGTGGGACGTTCGCCCCGGATGCACCAGCGGCCACGTGGGCACATAGCCCTCGAATAACCGCCGCAGTTCGAGCACATTCTTGAACCCAAAATGATTCGTTCTCGGCGGGAACCCAACCCGCCACACCAGTTGACGGATGGCCAGCAGCAAATGAATCAGCATCACCACGGCGAGGGCGCGACGGGGCCACGTTGCAAGAACGGACTTTATTGTTTCGCGCGCGCGGGACACCATGGCTCGATTATGCTTGCCCCGACCCCTCTCGTCGAATCCGACGCATGAAACAGCGCCCTCAAAACACCCAAACCCTCTGGCTCCGGGCCGCAATCGCGGCGTCGGCGTGCGTTGCCGTGGTGTGGGCCAGCGGCGGGGCGGCGGCGGTCGTTCCACCATGGATGCCCAGCCGCGGACCCCTCGGCGCGGTTTGGCCTCCGCTCCTCGCGCTATCGATCGCGATCCTGGCACTCACAGCGGCGCGAACGGCCGCGGCGGCCTTGGGTGCACCGTGGTTGCGCGGGCCGCTGGACCCCGCGGTCGCGGCTCCGCCGCATCGGTTTCGAATCGAACCGGGCGACGTGGCCATTGCCCTCGCGTTCGCCGGTGCGCAGTACGGCATCCTCGACCTGTACCGCGACTTCTACAACCCTGAAAACCAAGCGATCGGCCACGACAACTACGCGTTCTTCAGCACGGCCGTGGCTGCAGCGAGCGGGCGATGGGACCTGTACATGGTCGACAAACGGCCGCTGTATGGACTGTTGACCGCGGCTGCGGACCCCGCAGTCCGGGGCGATCTGGTCCACGCAGCGATCGGGGTCAACATGGCGGTCATGAGCCTGACGCAGGTTCCCATGGTCCTGCTCGGTCGGCTGTGGGGCGGGCGGGCCGCCGGGGCCGCTGCGGGATTCATGCTGCTCGGATGCGTGCTGTTCTATCCATACGCCCATGAGATTTCGTCGTATCCCCTCTACTTCTTCGTCTCGACTGTGGTCGTTTTGGCGGTGAGTTGGGCCGTGCTGCACCCCAGCCCGCGCTCGGCCCTGTGGGCCGGACTGAGCATGGCGGTGCTGACCCTGACCCAAGTGAAGAACTTCACTTTCAACGCACCGATGGTCGTGCTGCTCGGGTTTGGAATTCTGGTCGATGGATGCGGTCACCGACTGCGCCGCAGCGTTGCGGTGGTCGGGCCCATCGCGGCCGCCTTGGCGATGCTGAAGGCGTATCCCGTGGAGTTCACGCCCCTCAATGTGCTGGTGATGCACCACCGCGAGGAGGTGAACTACGAAATTCCCTACGAATGGGATGAAGAAGTCCGACCGGACATCCGCAACCCGTCCCCCCTGTCGCCGTGGCTGCCCGATTTCTTGCGGGGCGGCGAACTGGAGGCCGTGACCAGCGTCATGATGACGGCGCCCAACTCGGATGTGGTGGCGGCCTTCCCTCAGGATGGACCGTTGCCACGCTGGGAAATCGTGCGCGCGACCACGATTCCGCCGCTGGCGGTTCGCCTCGAACACAACGTCAAACAGGCGGCCATCTTGGCGCCGGGTCTCGGCACCGTCTTGCTCCCGCTGGTGGCCGCGGGGTGGCTGTGGAGCCTCTTGGTGCCCACGGCGCGCACGCGGCGACGCTGGGGCCTTCCCGTCGGTTGGTGGAAGGCGGGCGTGTTGATGGTGCCATTGGCATCGTGCTTTGGCTCGTTCAGCCTCAAGTTCAACTTGCGGTACGTGTTTCATGCGGCCCCAACGCTCTTCGTGTTGATCGCCTGTTCTGCTGCGGGCGTGGCTGCACTGTTGAGCCGGCGCGGGGGCGGCCTGTGGCGCACGCTGTACGGGGCTGCGGTCGTCGCCTTCGGCATCAGCGTGGGAACCGCGCTGTACATCCGCGCGCCGCTCATGGCGGGCCCGCTGGACGCAACCGCGCGGGCCCAGGCCTTTTTCCGATTGCCCCCGGATGCCCGCCAACTCATGGGCAAGGGCTACCGATTGCTGGGGCGTTACCTCGACGACCACCTGACCGAAGCGGATGCGGAGATTTACGACTGCACCCCGATCGCCATGGGCTTGTATCGACCCGATGATGCCCGATTGATCCGCCCCAAAAACGGCAGCGAGCGCGACAAGCTGTGCGCCCGTCAGCTCGCCTCGCCCGCGGACGAGACGCCCCGCTTCTTGGTGGTGACGTCCATCCCCGAGTTCTTTGGACCCGATGCCGTGACGCCGCAGCGGGCCACCCGAGCGGGATGGACGCTGTTGTACGGCTACGACATGAACGTTCCCCGCGAGCTGGTCACCGGAGATGCGGAAAACGGGATCGGTCAGGGGTGGCTGGCGGTGTACACCGACACCCCCAATGACGCGATGAGCGGCCACAGCATGCTGAAGGGGGAGAGCCCGTCCACCGCCGCCCTCGCTGCAGACTCGCCCACCCAACCCAACCGCCAGGCCGGCGCGCCCGCAAAGGGAAACCCCTGATGCGCTGGTTGAAGCGACTGGTCCTGGACGGCGCGCTTCCGCTGGGCGTCCTGGTGGCGACCACCATCGCGGTCATGGGCGACGGCTGGACCCGCATGCACAGCGTCATCATTGGGGGCGGAAACCCCACGACGCCATCGGATGTGAACGGCACGCTGTGGTTCTATTGGTGGGTCTCCTCGGCGCTGGAGCGGGGGGCCGACATCCTGCGACCGGACGTCATTTGCGCGCCCACCGGGCAATCCCTGGGGAGCAACTTCCCCCAGCAAATCGACGCCATGATGGCCGCCCCGTTCCTGCAAAACCTTCCGTTTCCGGCCGCCTTCAACGCCTTTGTTGCGCTGATTCCCGTGCTGGGTGGGCTTGCAGCGTATGCGGGGGCGCGGTGGCTGGGCATCGGACGGTTTCTTGGGTTGATGGTCGCCGTGCTGTTCGGGTTCAACAGCTTGAGCCTGCACGAACTGGCCAACGGCAAGCCCCCCAGCGCCATGGTCTTCACCCTGCCGTTGTTCGTGTGCGCCTGGCTGAAAACGCTGAGCGCTCCCGGTCGGGCCGCGATTGGCTGGGCGATCGTTGCCGGATGCGCCACCGCACTGGCGATCCAGCACTACGTCCTGTACGCCTTGGTGGCCGCCTTCTTTGCCGCCGGCACCCTCGTTGTGTTCACCGCCGCACCGGCGCCCCGGGTTCCGCGAAGACGGGCGGCGGTGGCGGGACTGGCTGTCGTGCTCATTGGGGTCAGCCTGTCGGCGCCCTACCTGCAGCGGCTCCTCGGCGAGCGCCGCCCGATGCCGGCCGCCATGGCGCCGCGACTGACCGACCCGTCCGTGCTTCGGGAGCAGGCCGAGAGCACGCATGTCGGGTACATCCTGAGCGCCGATACCGATGAAGAGACGCCGCGGCGGGCGGTGTTCCCGGCCGTGTTGACGGTGGGCGCGTTGCTGCTTCTTCCCGTCAGTGGCCGCCGGCACCGCCGATGGTTCGCCGCCGCCGCGGGCTTCTATCTGCTGAGCCTGGGACCGATGGCCGCCACCAGCGTTCGACCCGAGGTCGAGTGGTTGACGATCGCCGGCCGAGGCGTTCCGTTGCCGACCTGGTGGCTCAATCAAGCATTTCCATTCTCGATTCAGTTTTTTCACCCGGGTCGGGTGGTGCCCATGGTGGTGTTCTGCGCCGCCATGTCGGTGGCCACGGGCCTGCAAGCTTGGGCGCGCGGACGCCGGGGCAGCCGGTGGCTGCCGGTCGCAGCGGTCGCCATCACCGGGCTCGGCATGGGTCAAGTCCACGCCCAAGGCGGGACCCGGATCCTGACGAGCGATTGGAGCCCGCACCCGTTTCTGACGGTGCTGGCGGAGTCGTCCGACGCGGGAGCAATCATCGAGTTTCCCGTTGGCTTGGGCCACGCCACCGCGGCGGAGCAGCTCGTCCACGGCCGCAAGCGAAGCGAGTCCCATCACGATGCCATCGCGGCCCTGAAGGCCAATCAGCGGCCCGAGGATTGCCTGCAGTCCGACATCTTCGACGCGCTGTGGCCGTTGTCTCAGGGGGATTTGTCCCAAGCGCCGTCTGCCGACCAGCTTGCCGCCGCGCGGGCCGATGGATTCACCCACTTCATCGTGTGGCGGTCGGGCTTTGATGTCTTGCGCCAAGCGGGCATCGATGCGGATCGCGAGCGCACGATCCGGGTCCTTCGGCGAAGCCTCGGCGCCCCGGTGGTGGCCGATGAAACGCTGGTGGCGTGGGAGTTGACGCCATGACCCGTTGGCTGTGGGCGGCGGCCGCCATCGCCATGGCCTTCGCCGGACCCTTGTTGTTCGGCGGATTGGACGCTTGGTTGGCCGCCCAGGGCTTGTTCCCCCGAACCACCGGCGTCGGCGGGTTCGAGGGCGTCGCCTTTGCGGCCTTGTTTGCCGCGACCCTCGCCGATGGGTCGTGGCGTCGCCTGGCGGGCGCGCTGGTGGCCGGCGCGGTGGCCTTTGTTGCGCTGTGGGCGACCCGCTACGGCATCGGCGTCGCGGCCCACAACGGCACCGTCGCGGGCGGCCAGCAGATGCTTGCAGTGGCGCACTGGGTGTTGATGTTCACCGCCGCCGGACTCGGCGGATGGATCGCCCGCTTCGATCCCCGCCGCGGACGAGACTGGGCGATTCAAGCGGCGCTCCTGGTGGCCAGTGTCGCGATTGCCGATGCGCTCGTTGGCGCGACCGGGATTGACAGCGCCGCCATGAACAAGGTCCTGTATTACCAGACCGTCGAGCTCGAAGTGCACACACCGGTATCGGATGCCGAACGCTTGTATGGCCTCAAGCCCGGTGCGCGGTTGGGCGGCGAAGGCCCCTGGGGGCTGCGCACCGTGACGGTCAACAGCCACGGAGCCCGGAGTCCCGAGTACCCCGTGGAGCGGGCACCCGATGTGGAACGCACCTTGGTCTTCGGCGGCTCGACCCTCTACGGTGCCGGCGTCGGCAACAACGACGCCACCCCGGGGGCCATGGACCGGATGATGGGACCGGAACACGAGGTGTGGAACTTTGGCGTGTGCGCCTACAACACCACCCAATCGGCCCACCTCGCCATCGATCGAATCGACGCCCTCAACCCCGACCGGGTGATCCTCATGATCACCAATACGGGACGACGGGCGTTCATGGGCGGCCCCACCCACCAAGATGCCGACAAATCCCGTTACTTTGACGCCAACCCATTTTTGTACCTCGAGAACTTTCCTGCCGGACCCGGGGAGGCGGAGGTCTGGCACAAAATCGGGCTGCAGTATTCGGCCCTCTACCGAACCTTGGCGGCGTGGAAACGGGCGTCGTCCGACCCCGATACGGCGGTGTCCGACCGCGCAGACCGGGCCGCAGTCGACGCCCTCGAGCGGCATGCCAAGAGCCGCGGCGTCGAAGTGCTGTACGTGTTGAGCCCTTCGCGGGGAAGCGAGGTCGGCCCCAGTGACTTTGGGATTCCCACCGACCGGTGGCTGGACCTCAACATCCCGGGGCGCGGAGGGGATTACCAACAGGCCCACCCGCCGCCGCAGATTCTCTCCGAGTACGCCGCATCCATCGTGCGCTGGATGAAGGCCCGCGCCGGGTAGCGAAGCGGCTCACTCCGTTGGGTCGCCCGGCCCGGGCTCGGGCTCGCCGCCCCCGCCAGGGCCGCCACCGCCCGGTCCGCCGCCGCCCGGTCCAACGAGGCACTCTCCGCCGGGGTA
>JAYZVA010000075.1:0-12061 GCA_036156175.1 Myxococcota bacterium | reverse complement strand
GGAGCCAGAACCAGAGCCTGAGCCTGAGCCTGAGCCGGAGCCGGATGCGCTGGCGTCGGCGGTGCTGCCCCCCGAGCCACCGCCCGCAGCGCCCCCGGTCAACTGCGACGACCTCCGCTCCCTCGAGACCAAGGCACTCCTCGGCAACCTTGGCGTCGACAACCGCAAGTGCTTGGATTTGCGGCTGGCTGGGGCGGGCAAGTTGACCGACAAAGACAAGATCAGTCGGGTATTGATTTCGGATGCCAAAGCCCGCGGCGACCAAGCCGACTGGGAACGATTGATGAAGCGGCATCTCGAGCAGATCGACCGCTCTGACCCCAACATGTGTTTGGTGTATTCGATCCACCTGCACAAACGCGGTGTCGGCAAGTCGACCCAAGTCATTCGATGGTCCGACTACGCGCTGGAGAACAAGGCCAAGTGGGCGGGGGCCACCCACACTCGGAACGTCTACTACCTTCATCAACTCAAGTCCCAAGCAGCAAGCCGCCTCTGGCAGCGAGCGGAGAAACGGTTTGTGAAAGACCGAAACGAAAAGAATGAAGCCAAAGCCAACAACTACCGCTCGATGGCCAAGCAGGCATCGCGGGCTTGGTTGGACTACGCCAAGGCGAGTGGAAAAGACACGTCGAAGCCGTTGGCAGCATGCGTATCCGCATCCGGCACCACGGAGTTCTGCCCGCTGTGAGACCGCTTGTTCCAATCTTGATGACCGCCCTCTTGGCAGTGGGATGCGGTGGAGAAGAGCCTCCGGCCGCGCCGGCCGCGACCGTCGCGGTGGTCGATCCGGTGCTCGCCGCGGACACCTGGCCGGCACGCATGGCTCACGACGACCAACGAAGCCGGTTTGAGCAACACGACGGCTGGCGTCAGGTGTTTGACCACGAGTTGAGCGGTGCGCTGGCGTCGTTTGCGGCCGGCGGGGACCAGCGCGGTTTGGCGCGCGTTCACCAAGCCCTGGCGGATCTCTATGCATCGGCGGCGTTGTTGACGGCAAATGCCACCGTGGAAGCCTACGGGACCGATGCGCAACCGTCGGACCCGGCGCACATGGCCTACTTTGTGGGGGTCTCGCACATGATCCGTGGCGACCACGAAGAGGGGAAAGCGCTCTTGAAGGTCGTCGACGGGGTGGATGCGTTGGTGATGCGGGCCCAAGCTTGGATGAGCCTGACGGCGGACGATGCGAGCCTTTCGGACCTCGAGGGCATCACCGGACCGCTGGGCGACGTCCAGCCCGGGACGGAGCCTCCCGTAGCTTCGCTGCCTCATTTTGAGCTGACGGAGCGCACCGAAAAAGCGAACCGGCTGGGCGTCAATGACCCCACCGCACTGCTTGCTCGGGCCGCATGGCATCGCGCCGCTGCAGCGGCAGCGGCTCCGGAAACCGACCAAGGACTCCAGGGCCAAATGGCCCGGCGATATGCGATCGGAGCGTCGGCCGCCCAGACCCATCCGGTGCTTGCAGTCGATGACGCCTGGCTGTTCGCCGGCAGCACCTTGAGCGCCGCGGACGCGGCCTTCGTCGCGGAGGCGGCGGCCAGCGGCGTGGAGAGCATCAACGCGTGGTCCGGTCGGAGCGTGCTGGCTGCAGCCCTCAGCAGCGCCGTCGTGGAAGGGAAGCTTGACCCCCAGCTGGCCCAGGATGCAGGGTTTGGACTGGCCAAACAACTCTCCGCGTTGATGGCCGACGTTGGCGGAGGAGTCATGGGCTTCCACCGTCCGTTCACGCAGCGCGCCCGGATCGCGGTCCTTCAAGCCGGGATGATCGCCGCGGATGCCAACGACCAGTATCGCGACGCGGGGATCCTGCGGCTCAATGCGCTGGAGCGGATGGAGTCCATCGGAATCGACCCTGTCTTCGCGTTGGCTGTAGCCGCTTGGGACGCGGGGAATCGAAACCCGTTGCGCGCCGAAGAAATTTTACATCAGTTCCGTGCCAGCTATCCGGCCTTGTCCATTGCGAAGCCTGCCCTTGAGGCGCTTCACTTGCGACGCAGTCGGAACGCCGGCCCAGCAAACCCTGTACATTAGAGAGACGAGGAGAACCCATGACCCTCAAAAATGCGATTCGAGCGGTGACCGGCTTGGCCCTGGCGACCCTGGGGACCGGTGCGACCTTGGCATACTTCGAGGAGAGCATCCCCATGTCGCTCAACCCGCTGTATGCCAAGACCATGGCCGACCATCGGGCCCAAGAGCTGATCTTTGACCGCCTGTGGTTTCACGATGCGGTGACCAACGAACTGCGCAGTCGACTCGTGCAGAAGTACCAGATCGCGGAAGCCGGTCGGGCCGTCGAGATCACGCTCAACACGGGCATCCGCTGGCACAACGGCCAATCACTCACGTCGAAAGACCTTTGTTTCACCGTGAAGGCCATGCTCGATCCGCGAACGCCCAGTCCGGTGGCCGCGCACTACCGCGACTTCATCACGGGGTGCGACTCCAAGGGCCCGCAGGTCGCGTTGATTCGGTTCAATCGGGTGTTGCCCAACCCGCGCGAGCGTCTCATGTTCCCGGTGTTGCCTGCGTCGGCGTTTGACTCCACCGCCATCTCGCCTGACCTGCAGTTCTCGGCGCGTCCGATCGGGACCGGTCCGTTCAACGGGAAGCGGGGATTGCGGGACGTGACCTTGGATAAGTTCGACAACGCTCATCACAGTCCCAAGATCTTGCAGATGCGGCTCCAAGAAGGGGGAGACCCGCTGGTTCAGACCAAGACCTTGGTGAACAACAACGTGCAGGGAATTGTGGTCGTGCCTCCGCCGCAGCGACCCGATTTGTCTGCGAGTGATGACGTGTCCATGAAGTCCTATGACTTGCGGAGTTGGTGGTACATCGCGGTCAATCCCAACAAGCCCGCGCTGTCGAACCAAAAGGTGCGGCAAGCCCTGAACATGGTCATCAATCGGAACGAACTTCGCCAGTTCTCGATCGGCATCAAGCCCGGGGATAAAAACAGCCCGTGTGAATTCATCTCTGGGCCATTCATCAGCGCGAGTCCGTACTACAACTCCGAGGTGCCCACGCAAGACACCTCGAACTTGGCGAAAGCCGAGTCGATTCTGAAGTCGGCCGGACTCACGAAGCTCGGCAGCCGTTGGCACGTGGATGGCCAGCCCATCACGCTGCGTGTGGGCATGTTGGCCAGCTTAGATCGGGAAGCGCCGGACTTGCTGAGCCAGGTGGCCAATCAGTTGGGTGCGGCCGGATTCGACCGGATGACGAACAAAATCAGTGCGGATGAGTGGGACAACACCGTGATGTCTGGGACATCGGATTTCGACCTGATCATTGGAAAGTGGTCATTTGGGTTGGTGGAAGAGGTCAACGAGTTGTTTCACAGCAAAGGGCGTCAGAACCTGTTCAACTACAAAAATGAGCAAGTGGACGCAATTCTTGCGGAATACGATGACGCTGTGACCGACACGGAACAGCGCGATGCGTACCACAAGCTCCACAAGCTCCTGAGCATTGACCTGCCTTATCTGTTCCTGTGGAAGCTCGATACCCGAAGCGCATGGCGCACCGAAGTTCGTGGAAACATCGTGGCTCCATACTATTACTTCACGGAAATCGATTCGTGGTCGGTGGGTGGCTAACCGCGGGGAGGGTGCGTGACGCGGTGGTGGATTCGACCACTCGTGCGGCTGCTGGCGGCGGCGTTGCTGCCCTTGGTGGTTCCGGCAGTGATCACGGGGTTCATTTGGTCGTTGCCGGGTGATCCCGCGAGCCTGATCTGTCCTCCGAATCTGTGTGGCGGCACCGAGGCCCTTGCGGAGCGGTGGAACTTGGACGGTGGGCCTTGGCAGTTCTTCACAGGATGGGTCGGGCACGCCATGGGCTTGGAGTTTGGCAACTCTTGGCGGCTTCACCAAGGCATTCCGGTGCTTGATTTGTTGCTGGAGGCCATTCCGACCACTGCCACGCTGATTGCTCTGGCAACGGGGATGGTGATGGCTGGGGCAGTGGCGGCGGCGCGCGGCTGGCTTCCCTCTCGAGCGGACCCCGTCCTGCGGTTCGTTGGATTGATCCCCGCACTGTTGTTGGCGTTGGCTGGTGCGGCATTCATTGAACTGACGTACGGCTTTGACTCGTTCAGTGGTGACGGGCGCATGGCCCGAATGATGGTCGGAGCGATGGTCCTCGGCTTGGCGGATGGCGCATTTACCGGGGCCGTCTTGGGCACGCGGTCGACCTTTTCCACGGAGAATCAGGCCCGGTACGTCGGCATCGCAGTGCTGCGGGGTGAGCGCCGCATTCACAACACCCTGCCCAACGTGTCGCCGGCGCTGATCGGCCAGATGCGTGCGCGGATCATCCACCTGCTGAGTGGAGCCGTTGTGGTGGAGGTGGTGCTTCGAATCGACGGCATCGGTGATTTGCTCTGGGGGGGCACCCTTCGGCAGGACTTTGGCGTCGTGTTGGCCGCCGCCACGTTGTTCGCCGCTGTGAGTTCGCTGTTGTTGGTCGCGCAAGCCGTGCTCGAGACCGTTGTTGCCCTCCATGTTCGCCGTGCACCGTCGAATGTCCGTTTGGCGGAGTCGCCGTGAATCGCAAGCCCGCCTTGGTCGTCGCGCTGGTCTGCGCAGCCTTGCTGCTGGCAGCGGCGCAGCTGGCGCCCGAGTTTTTGAGTGAGATTCGCCCCGACCGTGCGCTGCGTGGCCCAATGGATGCCTTCCCATTTGGTACGGACACCCGGGGGCGACCGTTGCTCGAGTACGCAACGCAGGGCGCCCAGGTGGTCGCCCTGCCCGCGATCAGCGCCGGCATCTTGGTTGGGTTGTTCGGGGTCATGGGCGGACTGTTGCGATGCGCCGGTTCGGTTCGGGTGAACGCATTGATTCAGTGGTTTGCCGAGATTGTGGGCGCGTTGCCGCGCATGGTCGTGATCTTGGTGGTCGCGTTGCTTCTCCCCCGCGACCAGCGTTCGTTGTTTCCTCTTGCCTGGACGTGGGCCTTGTTGGCGGCACCCGGCGCGATGGATGAAGCCGCAAGCGTCGCGGAACGGCTTGGAGGCTCTCGGTTTGTTGAGGCCCTGCGTGCCCACGGCTACTCGGCGGGACGTATCTTTCTGGTGCACGTTGTGGGCTACAACCTTCGGCCCGTGGTTGTTCGCCAGGGAGCCGAGACGTTGATGCACGTGGTGTTCTTGGAGATTGCGCTCTCGTACCTTGCCTTGGCAGAGAATCAGCCGTCCTTTACCCACTCCGACAACTTGATGAGTTGGGCCGACCTGCTGAAGCTGGGCTACCCTTCGTTGATTCCGAGCCTCGGATACGACTCCGGGCATGCGCTGGGATTGGCGGTGCTGTTGGTGGGACTGGTCGCCACGATGTCCATCGCCATTGGGCGCGCAGCGAGGGCGAGATGACGGCGCTGATCGAGCTGAAAGACCTCGCGGTGCGGACTTCCGAACGGTTCTTGGTCGATGGGGTGAACATGGTCGTCCAACCGCGGCGGGTGACCGCGCTCATCGGTCCGTCGGGATCCGGAAAATCGCTGACGGCACGGTGTTGCATGGGCGTGGTCGATGTGACCCCGGGACTGGCTCGTGGCGAGTTGCGGTACCCCGCAGCCGATCCAGACCGCGACTGGTACAAAGGCATTCATGGGGGCGGGGCCTCCGCTCAGGCGCGACTGTTGGAGTCCACCCGCCACCTGCGCGGCCATTACTTCACGTATTCTCCGCAGGCGGCCAGCTCCGCATTGAATCCGGGGCGAACCATCGGTCGTCAGCTGGAACTGGCCATCCTGCGCCGCGACGAGATGCCCCGCGATGTGGGGCTGGAAATCGGCTCGATTCTTCGGGATGTTGGGCTCAAGCCGGCCGTTGCCGGCGCGCTTCCGGCTTCGTTGTCGGGGGGGATGGCGCAGCGGGCGGCCCTGGCCATCGCGGTCGCACCCCAGCCAAAGTTGGTCATCGCCGACGAGCCAGAGACCGGTCTGGACCCCGTTCTTCGTCGGACCGTTGTGGAACTGTTGGTCGACGTTTGCAAAGGCCACGGCGCCGGTTTGTTGTTGATCTCGCACCACGAGGACACCGTCGAACGAATCGCCGATGACGTGGTTCGCCTTCCTGGAGTGACGGTATGACCGCACCCGTTGTCGAAGTCAAGGGGCTGGTGAAGGAGTTCGTGGAGGCGGGCCCGTGGCCCTGGAGTCCAAGCCGGACCGTTCGCGCCGTTCGCGGCGTGACGTTTGATGTAAAGCCCGGCGAGGTCATTGCACTTGTCGGGCAGTCCGGTTCGGGCAAGACCACGGTTTCGCGGGTGGTTTTGGGACTCGAGACCGCGACCGAAGGCGGCGTCTGGATTGAGGGTGAGCGGTGGGACTCGTTGCCCGAGAGCCAACGACGACCTCGGCGGGTCGATTACCAGTACATCCCTCAGGACGCGATGGCAGCCCTCGATCCGCAACAGACTGCCCTTGAGCATGTGGTGGAAACGCTGACCGTCCTGGGTGGGCGCTCGCGACAACAGGCACAGCAGGATGCCATCGCCATGCTCGACCGCCTCGGGCTGGGGGAACGGTTGGGCGCACTTCCCCGGGAAATGTCGGGGGGGGAACAGCGGCGGGTCACCCTGGCTCGGGTGCTCGCACTCAATCCAAAACTGGTCGTCGCGGACGAGCCCACCAGCGGCTTGGACCCCGACCGCCGCGAGTCCGTTCTGGATGCGCTCATCGGCAATCTGCCCGAGCACGCCGGCTGCATCATCGTCACGCACGATATGGCCGAGGCCAAACAATGGTGTGATCGAATTTTAGTGATGCTCCACGGGCGTGTCATCGAGGAATTGGACGCGCGCAACGATGAGCCGCAGCACCCGTATTCGAGGGTCTTGTTTGACCCCTGGGCGGGGCCGGTTCCCGAGTTTCAAGACGACGACATTGCGGAATTTGAACCAAAGGCCGCCGGCGTCTGCGACAATGAAGGAGAAAAACGGCCGAGAGGCTCCACGATCACTGGGATGGAAGAATGAGCACGAGTCGAACCCTTGCATTGCTGCTCTGTCTGGCTGCGTGGGCTCCGATTGACGCGGCTGCCGCACCCAAGGCCGAGGCACAAGCGGAACACGTTCGATTGAGCGAGGAGATGACCCGACTCGCGAAGCGCGGCCACTGGCGCGGGGTCGACCGTTCGTATCGGCAGCTGGCCCCGCTCGTTCGGAAGGGCGTCTCGCTGTCCTTCGACGACCACTACCTGGGCGCTCAAGCGGCCCGGGAACTTGGCAACGTGACGCTCGTCTATCGGCGGCTGTTGCTGGCGAAAGCTGTGAAAGAGGAGCCGGACGTCACCAACTGGCTCGCCGACCTGATGCGCCAATACGGAGAGGTTGAGCTGATCATTCCCGATCGATTCAAGGGCGAAGCCAACCTGGCGGTTGCGATGATGCCCCTTCAGCCTGACCAACGGTCGACCATCGGACGGGCCCAGCAGCGGGTCGGAGAAGGTCGGTCCTACGACGGATTGCTCCCAGGCGGCCAGTATACGTTTGGACCCCACACATTCACGGTCGTACCGGGTGGAGACACCATCGTGTTGAATCTCGACAAACGGGGTGGTGGGCAAGTGAAGACCCGTGCAAAGGGGGAGAAAGAGCCCTTCCGGTTCACCTATATGGGCCCGCGAGTGACGCTGGGGGCGGGGTGGATGCAAGCGACCAACCCATCGGATTCGGGCCCTGGCTCGTTTGGTGGGGCGGGGGGACAAGCCCTGCTCGGGTGGGAAATGGGCGTGAGCGGCGCGTTCGGCGCGCTGGTGCAAGTCGGATACCACGGACTTTCGGGCAACCCCGGCGATTCCGACGGCACCCTCGAAGAGAAAGGCCAGTTTGACCTGCGCAACGACCAACTCCATCTGGGGACGGCTTGGTTGGCGGGCACAGCGAATGTCGGTCCAATGTGGTTTGCAGCTGGACCAATGTACGGGGTGGGCTCGGGTGCCGTCACCGGCGTGAGCCAAGACTGCATCGACTCGCCGGGGTCCTGCGGCGCGTTGGGCGAAAACAGCCAAGACACCCTTCGCTACAGCCGCTTGGATGGGTCCATTCGGGCCGGAGGCTTTGCGGCGGGTGCGGGGTTTGCGACCATGGAGTTCGGGCGGTTGCGGGGTGCACTATCGCTGCACGCCGGCGCCTTGTCAGACACGACTCGCTGGTTCCCATTTGGGTCCATTGGGGTCACCGTTGGCCCGTCGGGTCCGGAGGATGAGGGATGAAAATCGGTTGGTTAATCGCGCTTTGCGCGGGCTTCAGCATGGGCGTGGCACAGGCCACAGAAGTCCAGCACAACGCTGCGGGCCATGTGTTCAATCCGACATGGTCCCCCGATGGACGTTGGCTTGCCTTCGAAATCAATGACTACGAAGGAACCAACGACTTGTATGTGGTCGAAATGATGAGTGGTTCCGCGAAGGCAGCGCCGTCCAAAGCGCAGCTTCCCGGCGCCCGATCGTCTTTCTCCAGCGGCGGGAGCATGGCGGGTGCAGCGGTGTGGCATCCGCAAGGAGCGTTGATTTTTGAAGGCAGCAACGCCGGCGGAACGACCCGCTTGTTTTTGCTCTCTCCCGGCACCCAGGGTGCCAGCGAACTGATCACGTCGTCCCAGATCCGCGGGGATTTGTCCTGGCCAGCCGTGTCGCCAGATGGTCGGCGGGTCGTGTTCGTGTCGGACGTCAGCGGCAGCGGTGACATCCACGTCTGGGACCGGGGTACGAACTCCGTCACCCGCATGCTCACCAGCCCGTTTTCGGAGATGGCGCCATCGTTCGACCCGTCGGGCGAGAAGATGGCGTACTCGCGGAAGAATCGCGGTGGTGAGGACCTGTTCGTTCTCGAAGGAACGTCGGCACGCCCATGGGTGGGCGGGAACGGCGACCAGAGCCGGCCAGTTTACGCCGGGAGTTCGATTGTTTTCTTTTCCAATGAGCGCGGAGAGGATCAATGGGACATTGCGGCCTCCAGTGCGGTGGGCAAGAAGACGGTCATTGCACGCAACGTGCGGCTTCCGCTGCGGTCGCAGCCCTGCCTTTCGCCGGACGGTCAGTGGGTGGCGTATGGGGTGAGTGACCCAGAGCAGTCCAACAAGATTTTCCTCACCCGAGTCGACGGGTCGAAGACAGTGCGCATTGATTCCGGCAGGGTGGCGGCGGGAGAGCCCGACATTGTCACGGTCAACGGGCAGACCTTTCTGGCGTTTACGGCCTTGCCAAATGCCGGCGCCGACTGGCGCCAGCTTCACGTCGTGAACATCACGAACCAAATGCCTTAGCGGGCGACCACGCCCTCAAAGAACCGAATGATCTCGGTCTCACGGCGTTCGGCGTCGGCGTACCCCAGGTCCTCAATGACCCGGGTGTAGCTTCCGTCGAAGAGCAGGTAAGACAGCAAGTCGGACTCTTCTCCCGACCCGGCGATCTGAGACAGCATGAAGCGCGTGCCTTTGGTGGTTTTCACGGATTGGGGGTCCCAGTTGGCTTTGGCCACCCGGCCGAGGTCTTCGGTGGGGAGAATGGAGAGGGTGTCCACTGTGCGAAGCGTCCGACCGGTGGATGCCTCGATGGTGCGGTTGATGCGGTCGACAAAATCCGGTCCGTACTGCGATTGGCCCGCATCCAGGATGCTGTTGATGAATTCGATTTGCGCCATGTCTTGGTGCAGCGGATCAAGCAAAAGCGAGTTCAGCGCCTTGCCAAGCAACGCCGGCGTAGACGGCAGGGGAGCGTCTTCTGCTGGGCTGGTTGCGGGCCGAGGAAAGCGGGTGCCAACGACCAAGACGTGTTGGGCGCCGAGTCGGAGCGCCGGACTGATGGGCGTGTTCTGTCGCAGGCTTCCGTCCACCATGGCGCGGCCGTCAATGTTGATGGGTGGAAACAGAAACGGGATCGCGCAGGAGGCCAGCACATGTTCGGGTTTGATCCGGGTGTACTCGGTGCGGACGCCCCGGTTTCCGGTCGTCGATTCTCCCTTGAGAGACCCATCGACGAACTGCACGATTTGACCCGAGTGTACGTCGGTGGCGGTGGTCACCAAGGCGCGCAGACGGCCATCGTCGATGCAATTCCACAGCTGCTGCCAAGGAAAGAAATCCCGCATCACGCTGTGCAGGGGGCGGGCATCGACCCAAGCCAGTTCGTTGTCTGCCGGGCCGCGCAGCAAACGCATTGGCGAACGCAACAAGTCCAATGCCTCGAACCGATAGATGTCCGCTACCGTGAGGTTGCTCCAAAAATCACTGAGCTCCATCGGACCTTGGGGATCGCCGTTCCATGCACCAATCGCGGCACCATTCAGGCCACCCACGGAAGAACCGCAAATCAGCTCGGCTCGAATCGGGTGACCGATGCGCTTCGGCAGCTCTCCCAAAATGAAGCGCAGCACCCCGGCCTCGTAGGCTCCACGCGCACCGCCACCGGCCAAGACCAGTGCAAACGGGGTGTCTAAAACCACCTGCAGCTCTTGGGGGTGATGAAGTTCATCGCGCCGTCGTTCCAGCTTCCTGTCCCAAATTGCTCGCCACTGCCGCCATAGAACCATTGCGCATCGCCGCCATTGGCTCGAAGGACATCGTACCGTTCTGAGTTGGATGCCGCAGCGGCTTCCACCAAGTCATCGGGGCATGTGCTCTCGGCTTCGTTGAGGGTGAACTGAACGGACCAGTTCACGTCACACGCCGCGCACGGTCCGGGTTCGCCTTCGATGGCAACAGCAGACCACTTGATGATGCAGTCGTAGCCGCCGCTGGCCGCCCACGTGTCGTTGGCGAAAATGTGCCATTCCTCGTAGCCGGTGTATTGGCCCCCTGAACCGGTGTACATGCCGTAAAAGTAGCTGGCGGCGCCCGGACCAGCGACGCCGGTTGCTTGTTGGACTTCGCACCCGGTGGTGTCCAGGTCCCAAGACCAGTCGGGCAACCCGTTTTCGGTGGGCATTTCGGTGCCGGTGCCCGGTCCCGGTCCCACAGTGCCGCTGCCGGCAGTGTCCTCGGTTTCAAACTTGTCGCAGCCAAGGCCGGTGAGGATGAGTAAGGTGAGCAGCCTGTCCATGTTTCCACGCCCCGTTAGGTCTCCAGAATACATCACTTTTCTCGGAGTCGAACAATGAGCGTGTTCTTGTCCTTGATTCTCTCGTGGACCGCGGCCGCTGGAGAGTTGGAGTTTGGGTACAGCCCCAGTCTGGGGCCTGGGGACCGGCCCATGCTGTCCGTGACAGTTCCCCGTACCGTCGCCTCGCTCTGGGTTGAAGTCGAGGCCGGTGCCGAGACCGTCGAGTACGCGCGTACGGGAATGGCGGCGGGAGAGAAAGCCACGATTCATTGGCCTCGGGATCCCAGCGTGGTCGCGGCTCTCGCGACCATTCGGGTCGAGTTCACCGACGGTTACGTCGAAGCCGTTCAGGTGCCGATTTCGTACAGCTACGCCGGGCAACTGGAGGTTGATTTGAGTCGGGCCCGAGCGGATCTGGCGCGAAACACGCTCACAGTCTCGGTGACCCGTGAAGTGGAGCGCGCGGAAATCACCGCCTACGGGGCGCGCAAAGCGGTACTGGACCGCCGCACAATTGAACTGGTCGGGGGTCCCGGCGAGATCGAGGTTCCCTGGGTGGGAGCCCCCGATGAAGTGGTGCTGCTTGATGTGACCCTGCACGGAGGCAATGCGTGGGCTGGGTTCACGTATTCACCGTGGTTTGTGGACATCCCTCACGACGACGTTGTCTTCCAAAGCGGACTGTGGTCGATTGACTCGACCGAGACGCCGAAGCTGGATCGGTTGCTCCAGGATGTGACCGGGTTGGTCGAAAAGTACGGGTCCGTTGTACCGGTGAAGCTCTACATTGGGGGTTGCACCGATACGGTGGGGTCCCGGGAGTCGAATGCCAGTCTGTCTCGCAATCGAGCGCAGGCCATCGGCGCGTGGCTCCGGAACAGCGGGCTGGACATCCCCATCTTCTACAGTGGCTTTGGGGAGTCTTGGCTTGCCGTGGACACTGCCGATGGCGTGGACAACGCGTTGAACCGTCGTGCCGTCTACATGCTTGGCGCCAATCCGCCCCCG
>JAYZVA010000074.1:0-23982 GCA_036156175.1 Myxococcota bacterium | reverse complement strand
CCGAGATCTTTTTGAGCTCCCTCGGGTCCATGGAGAGGCTCGGCACGACCACCACCAAGTGCTCGCCGCGGAGGTCGTGCGCCACCTGCTGATACAGCGCTGGGAGGCTCTCCTGCAGGGCAGCGAAAGCGGCGAGTTCTTCGGGTGAACCGGGAGCGGGGGAGATCACGTTTCTACGCTACAACGGGTGGAGGTGAACACTCAACGATTAGTCCGCGGCCTGCAGTGGATGAGCCAGTGACGGGGGCGCCGTGGGGCGAACGGCTCGGGGTGAACGGTCGCACCGACGTTGCCCTCTGGTTTTGTCCGGCCGCTTTTCGGGGTGGCGCAAACGGACGGGGCGGACCGCCAGTCCCCGTCAGTTCGTCCGGTTCAGGCGGCGCAGAATGCGCTGTATGCTGCGTCGGTCGATTCCAGACTCGCGGGCCGCTTTGGAGACATTGCCGTTGTGGGCTTCCAACAGTGCGCCCACATAGCGGGCCTCGAAGGCGTCCAGCCACGCCCGCTTGGCTGCCCGGTAGGGCAAGTCTGTTCGCACTCGCGGTGGGGTCAGCGTGCCGTCAGACTGCGGCGGGTCCATGCGCCGAACCACGCCATCGGGCAAGTCAGCGATGGTCACCGCCGGCCCTGAAGACAACGAGGCGACGTACTGAGCGCAGTTGACCAGTTCGCGAACGTTGCCGGGCCACGGCGCTTCGCGCAGTGCGGCCTCGACCTCCGGGCTCAGCAAGAGTGGTGCCGTGCCCGTCTGTTGGGCATGGACGTTCAGATAATGCCGCATCAAGGGAACCACGTCTGCGGGTCGGTCGCGGAGCGCGGGAAGATGTATCCGAGCTCCATTCAGCCGATGGTACAGGTCGGCGCGAAAACGACCCTCTCGGACGTCGACGTCGATGGTTCGGTTGGTCGCTGCGACAATCCGAAGATCGGCGTGCTGGAGCTCGGTGCCGCCGACCGCTCGAAAGGTGCCGCTCTCCAACAATCGAAGCAGCTTGACTTGGACCGGCATGGGAAGTTCCCCAACTTCGTCCAGAAAGAATGTCCCGCCATCCGCCAGCCTGACCAGTCCCGTCGTTGTGCGGCCGGCGCCCGTGAAGGCACCCTTTTGGTGGCCAAACAGTTCGGACTCCATCAGGCTGGGGGTGATCGCGGCGCAGTCCACGACGACGAGCCGTTGATGCGAGCGGATCGAAGCGGCATGCAAGGCCCGCACAATGACTTCCTTTCCGGTTCCGCTCTCGCCGGTGACCAACACCGGAATGTGCGTGGGCCCGAGCCGCTCAACCGTGTGCTGGACCGCACGCATGGCGTCTGAAGCCCAGATCGGTCGCCGGGCACCCCGTGCCCCCGACTCATCCATGGGCTCCTCCCCGGTGGTGCGCGGTGCCATTCACTGCCGTCGGCTGTATTTGCGCCAATCCGACACATCCATCCGAATGCATCCGGCTTCCCGAAGCTGCAGTCGGTCCATTACATAGGCCCAGGCCATCTCGGTGCCGTCGTCGGTCTGGATGGGAATGGTGACACGGCTGTAGAGGCCTTCGCCGACCCCCTCGTACAGGTCGAGCACCATCAGCACCGAGGGTCGATCGATCCGGACCACTTCCCCCGCGATGGGCCGTCCCTTCGGATCAAACGCCAAGGCCGGATAGCCGGCCGGCGCGCGCCACAACTGCCCCAGCGTGTGCGCAGGGCTGGTCTCGTACTCGCGGAGGAGCCCGGCCCGTTCTTCGCCGCGCAGCAGGGTCCCGTACACAAACAGCGGTTGCATCAGTTCGTCGCTTGCTCCAGCCAGGCGTGGAGCAGGTCTTCGAGGGGCATCAAGCTTTCGTACACCATGCGCGCTTCCGCATCCTCTTGAAGGCGGAGAAACAAGGGCTCGGCGAGGACCACACGACGACTCACCTTGTCGCAGATCCCGAGGGCGATCCCCGTATCGATCAAGTCACGTCCGGTCAGACCGCCGGTCAGCGGGTGGGTCACAAACCAATGGTGATCGCGGCAGAAGCGGTGCAGCACATCCATCAGCGGCCCGACGGGCTGCTTGCCCCAATGAACCACTGGGCCCGAGACATCTTCCATGAGCACCACGGGGACGGCGTCTTTCCGGTCGAGCAACAGCATCGCGGTCAGCAAGCCAAACGCGGGGCTGTGGGTCAACAAGCGAAGTCGGAGGCTGAGCGTGTCCGCGATCGCCCGAGGAAGGGGCTCGCCGGGGCACAGCACCGCACCATGCACCCGGGCACGGGTGCTCAACGGGTCGGGGGCGCGCACGCCTGCCGGCGCGTTGCGGTTCCGTCCCAGCGTTTCGTTTACCCAGGAAACCCCCGACCGCAGAAGGCGGAGGGAGGAAGGGAATGCAACCATCAGTCCGGGCACGGAGAGCGACTCAATGAATGGGGCCGATGTGGTTGCCGCGCTCGCTTCGGTCCCGGTCGCGATGGGCAGGTTCTCCAAGGTGCGGCCGACCAGGGGGCGACCCATGAGGTCATGGACCGTGTCGACGGTGAGCGGTTCCCCAAAGATGCGTTGATCCCATGCTGCAAACCGTTTGCTGCTCGCGATTCGGTCGCGTTCGCCCATGGGGCTCGGGTCCGGGTTCGCCAGGCGGTCGATGTGCGCGCGGTAGTCGGGGTCCGTGAGCGCCACGAGCACACCGTCGCTTGCGAACTCCCGTCGTGCGGTGGCACCGACCGTGACAATCAGTCGGTCCGCATGGCGGGTCACGTCGGACCGGCGCATCGCCATGTCAATGTACCCGCCGAGCGGACTGTCTCGGGCGCCCATTCCATCCAAGAGCGCGCGCACTTGGCCGGTCGTGATCTCGCCGTGGTCGAGCAACGCAGTAAGGAGTCGGGCGTAAATGTCGGGATTGTGCTCCGTGCCCGCCCGCAAGTCGACGGCATCGGTGCGACTCGAGGGGCTCCGCGTTGGGTCCGGTACGGACGACGCGGCAAAAAAGTCGAAGGCCAGCTGACGGCCTTGAGGCTCGGTTCGTTTGGGCCGATGCCCCATCGCTGGCTCAACCAGGCCCCGAAGCGACGTGGCTCGACGCCGAGCGGTTCGGGGGGACATGGTGGGCTCGTGCTCAAGGATGAACGACGCGATCATGTCCACATCGGGCATGTGACCACGCTGAGACAACAGGGATTGAACCAACGGCACGCTCCATACGGCCTTGGCGTACAACTTTGACCGGTCCTTGGCCTCGGCGAAGGCGAATTCCACGCCGCGGGGGGTCAGGTGCACTTCGCGGTCGGTGTCGAGCAACCCGAGCCATTCACCCGCCTGCGTGTAGTAGTGAACGGTGCGAAGTTCCACTTGAAGCACGTCGGCGAGCGCGCGTTGTTTGCGAATTCCGGAGGCCACCAAGCGGACCAAACGCTGAAGCAGACGCGGGTTGTTCGCATTTGGGATCAGGTCGGCACGCTGGCGGCGAGAGTTCATGGCAAGAGAATAACCCACTCGCGGATTTACCATTAGGTTTCACTTGAGCACTGGTCTTGACATGAGTAGACCAGTATCCATAGACTGTCTGCATCCCTTCAACCCGGCAACCACGGCATGGCGCGCATCGCACGCATGATCCAGAACTCCAAGCGGAGCGAATCGCATCGGTTCGATTCGACGCAGCACTTCATTGAGGATGCGCTGCGCACCCGTGCGGCCCGAACCGTGCGAATGCACGTTCGCCGCATGGAGCCATTGGTGGTTCGCACTCCGCGTTGGAGCAACCCATCGGGTTTCTTGGAGGACTTGGCCTTGGACTTGGCGGTCGGTCAGCCAGCGGTCGGGTGCCGTACGGTGAACTTGCGACCGCTCAAGGGCCGCAAGGCGAGCGAGAGTTGGCAGTTTACCCTCCACGTGTTCAGCCAGCTTGGTCGCCGCGATTGGCGCCATCGGGCACCGCAGATGGTCGCCGACCGGGGCGGGTTTCGCTTCGCGCTCTCCGTCCTCATCGAAGAGGCGCATCAGACGGTCCCACACCCGGTGGCCCTGTTGGCATTCGGCGCAGAGTTTGCGCCCGTTGAAGTTGTGGAAGACATTGCCATCGCGTGGGGAGATTACGCAGCGCGGCATCCGACGGAACGGTCGTGCACGATGCTGCTTGCGGGAACGGCGGGACCGGATTGGTGGCCGCTTGGCGATGTGTCTCGCGTGGATCTGGTGGACTACGGTGAGGCGGAAGCCGCCGCTGCAATTGTGGGACGGGTCGGCAATGTGCCGTTCGCAACCCTCCAGAAGGCCGCTCATTTTTCCGGCGGCGTGCCCGGGCTGGTCGAGGCCATGAGCGATCGAATCCGCCGCAGCGCCGTTGTTCCACGAGCCGACGATGAGCTGCTGGCGAGTCTGGGTACGGTCGTGGATGAAATCCGCGGGGCCGTCGACATCGTGCACATGGATTCCGCATTGGCGGACCGGCTTTACGATCTCACCCCGGGCGAGGCGCTGCCGTATGCCGCAGAGGTGGACGACGCATTGACCCTCGCAGGCTTGGTCCGGCCCACCAAGAGTCACGGAACGAAAAAGGTCAAACTCCGCGCTCCCGCCATTGGCACGATTCTCGGCTGAGCGCCCTCGGGCTCACGCCTTCTGCTGCGGCTTCGCCCACCGGACTTGGTTTCGCCCGTTGTTCTTGGCCTCGTACAGCGCATTGTCCGCCAGGCTGACGACTTCGTCGGCCCCGTCCACCGCGCAGTCCTTGTCGATGGAGACCCCGCCAATGCTGACGGTGACGTCGATGTGCTCCATGCCAATGTCGAACGAGACAATTTCGATCGCGGCGCGCAGCCGTTCTGCGGCGACCCGGGCCCCAGTGGGGGTGGTGCACGGAAGGATCGCGCCAAACTCCTCACCGCCGAGTCGCGCGACCAAGTCGGCATCGCGCATGGCGCGCTGCATGCGGGTCGCAAGCTCTTTCAGCACGGCGTCGCCGGCCGGGTGGCCGTACGTGTCGTTGACCCGCTTGAAGTAATCGACGTCCACGATCAGCAACGAAAACCCCTGGTCGTAGCGCACGATGCGGTCGAGTTCGGTCTCGAGGGACCGGTTGAATACCCGGCGGTTGTCCAGGCCGGTGAGGGGGTCCTTGCTCGCCAAGTCGAGCAGCTTTTTGTTGTGGGCCTCGAGTTTTCGCGTGGCCTCCTCTTGCTTTCGCAGGAGCGACTCGAGGCGACTGGCTTTCTGCTCTTGTTCGGCCGACATCTGCAGGACCGCCGCTTGTGCTTCGGCCACGACCTCTTCCAGCGAGGGCTGCTCGCCGATTTCCATGCGGAGGTCGTGGCTCAGGTCGCACATGCGCGAGCCGATCAAGTCCAGGACCTCGCGGAGCGGTTGCTTGATCCCGAGGCTCAGCAGCAGTTCTTCGGCGGCGGCCACGCAGGAATCTTTTGGCCATGCCTGAACCACGTCCGCCAGAGTGTCGGCGCCGATCGCGAGGCGCGTGAGCGAGCTCACGCGGTCGGAACCGGTGGTGTCCAAGTTGTGCACCTGGCTCAGGGCCTGTTGCAGATCGGGTGGCAGCATTTCAGCCATGGGCGAGCCGACGAACTCTTCGACGTGGGTGCGGCCCGTCAGGACCCGCTCGGCTTCGATTCGGGCCTGGCCAGGCTTGGTTCGCAGCGCTTGAATGGCGGTGGCGAGGTGCGGCAGGCGAAGTCCAAGCAAGACCGTTCCCAGGTCTTGGCAGAGCCCCAACGCGAACGCCTCAAACGGATCCGGGTACTCCACAAGCTCCGCGAGGGTCTGGGCACCGGCGGCTCGGCGCAGGCAGTCTTCCCAGAACAGGTTGGCGTCAAAGCCCGGCACGGAGATCGAGGCCATTGCCGCTCGGATGGCATAGGTCACCGCGTGCGCGCGGACGGTGCGATACCCCAGCGCAACGACGGCTTGGGGGACATTTCGCACTTGGTCGGCAAAGCCGTAGCGCGGTGAGTTGGCGATTCGCAGCAGCTCGACGGTGAGTCCGGCATCCTGCGCGCACACGCGCCCCAAGTCCTGCAGCGAACCATTTGGGTCGCTGGCAGCGCGAATGACTTTTGCCAAGGCGGCCGGCGGCGCAGGAATCGACGCGCTCTTGCGAACTTGTCGGGTTGCGGACGGTGTGCTCATGGCCTGCGCTCCTTCGGCGTCTACGCGGTGTCAACGGCCTGCCGAGGGTTGCCCGGCAGGACCAAAGCATTCTACACGAAGGCTCGCGTCGAAATGCATCTGTCTTGTTAGGATCCGGGATGGCGAGCGGAGGCCCACGGCATGACCCAAATCGGACTGGATTTCGAGTCGAGCAAGACGGATGCTGAAACGGAGTCGACGGAACTGGCGCGCATCGATCGACTCGTCGATGAACTCAACCGCCACAACCATCTCTACCACGTGCTCAATGCCGCCGAAATCGATGACGCATCGTACGACCGATTGTTCCGGGAACTGGAAACGCTCGAAGCCGCGCACCCGAATCGGGTCCGACCGGACAGCCCCACGCAGCGCGTGGGGGGAGCGCCGGTCGAGGGGCTCGAGAAGTTTGCTCACCGCGTCCCGATGCTGTCGCTTTCCAACGCCTTCGACGCCGCGGAGCTTCGCGACTTTGAGCAGCGCCTTCGACGCCTGCTGGGCGACGGCGCACCGGAATCGTTCCACTACATTGTCGAGCCCAAGTTTGACGGGCTGGCGATGGAGTTGGTCTATGAGAACGGGCGCCTGGTGGCGGCGGGCACCCGCGGCGACGGCACCGTGGGCGAAAACGTGATTCACAACATCCGCACGGTTCAGACCGTTCCGCTGAGCCTGCAGGGCAACCCGCCGGAGTACGTTTCGGTGCGGGGTGAGGTCATCTTCGACCTGAAGGGGTTCGTTGCGATGAACCGGCGTCGCGAGGCGCGAGGAGACGCGCCCTTCAAGAATCCCCGAAACGCGGCAGCCGGCACCGTTCGCCAGCTCGATCCGAAGGTGGCGGCCGGGCGGCCCCTGCAGTTCTTTGCGCACAGCGCGGGGGAAGGGCTCGACGCGCCTTCGCACGGCGCGTTGATTGACCAGCTGCGGGCGTTGGGGTTTCAGACGGCGTCACTGACGCAGCGATGCGCGGGCATCGACGCGGCCATCGGTGCCATCGAGGCGATTGGGGCCCAGCGAAACGAGCTGCCGTACGAGATTGACGGTGCGGTGGTCAAGGTGGACACGGTGGCGCTTCAAGAGCGTCTGGGATTCGTCACCCGCAGCCCGCGGTGGGCGATTGCGTACAAGTACCCGGCTCCCGTCGTGCAGACCCGCCTCAACGAGGTGGGCTTTCAGGTGGGGCGCACCGGTGTGATCACGCCGGTTGCCATCATGGCGCCCGTGATGGTTGGCGGCGTCACCGTGACCCACGCAACGCTTCACAATGAACACCAGGTGCTTCGAAAACCGGAGTATCGGGGTGGATTGCGGATTGGGGACTTGGTGAACGTCAAGCGGGCCGGTGATGTCATCCCACGCGTGGACTCGGTGGTGGACGAACACGGGCGTTTGGAGCGTCCGGCGGTGGCGTTTCCGACGAATTGTCCGGTCTGCCAGGCGGCATTGGTTCGCGAAGAAAACCCGAAGGAGCCCGAGAAGGTGATCATCCGGTGCCCAAACAACCTGGGTTGTCAGGCGCAGGTGGAAGCCGGCCTCAAGCACTTTGCGAGCCGAGTTGCAATGGACATTGACGGGCTTGGCGACAAACTGGTTGATCAGTTGGTCGCCGCAGACCTGATTCGCGTGCCGAGCGACTTGTACGGCCTGACCATCGGGCAACTCGCGGGCCTGGAGCGCATGGCAGAAAAGTCGGCGACCAAGGTCTTGGCCGCCATCGAGCACTCCAAGGAGCGGCCCTTCGAGCGGGTGCTGTTCGGGCTTGGCATTCGGCATGTTGGCGAAGCCGTGGCCCGCGACTTGGCCGGTCACTTTGGGAGCATCGAGGCGCTGATGGCCGCCGATGAGGCCGCCCTGCAGACGGTGGATGGTGTTGGTCCCGAAATTGCCGGGAGCCTGAGCCGGTGGTTTCATGCCACCGCCAACGCCGAAGAAATCGCGCGACTTCAAGAGCGGGGTGTGCGGTTCGCTGTGGCGGCAGACCGCGCGGTTTCGGACCAACTGCGTGGAAAGACGGTGGTCATCACCGGCACGCTGCCAACCATGGGCCGCAAAGAGGCCGCCCAGTGGATCCGCGATGCCGGCGGCAAAGTGACCGGTTCGGTGTCGACAAAGACCGACTACCTGTTGGCGGGCGAGTCTGCGGGAAGCAAGCTCGCCAAGGCCACAGCGTTGGGCATTCCAGTGCTCGATGAAGCGGCTTTTCGCGCTATGGTGGACGGATGAACCGGGTTCACTTGATCATTGAAGGACGTGTGCAAGGCGTCTTTTTTCGCCAGAGCAGTCGCGTCACGGCGCTGAACCTCGGCCTTCGTGGCTGGGTGCGCAACCGAAGCGCCGGCACAGTGGAGGTGGTCGCGGAAGGCCCGTCGGACAAGCTGGACGCGTTTGTGGAGTGGTGCCGGGTTGGGCCCGAGGCGGCGCATGTGGTCCGAGTGGAGCGCATGGATGCCGAGCCGGCCGGACTGCCCGGTGGTTTTGATGTGCGGCCGACGCTGTAGGGTCAACGCGGGCGAACGTCCGCGTCATCGCGGCTGCGAATCCACCAGCGAAGGTGCTTCACCATTCCCAGCAAGTTGTTGATTTCGTCGTCGGTCAGGCTCGCGCGGGCCGCGATGCGCGCCAACGTGTTGGACACGACCAACGAAGACCGGCCATCCAAATAGCCCACATCGGTGAGCGCCCCGATGCACCGCTCGATCACGTCGTTTCTCCGTCCCGCCGTGGCCTGCGCTGGCAGCGGCTCCGGGACGCTTGCTCCTCGAGCGCCCATCGCCAACGCCACCGCCGTTGACGTGACGGCTTGCCCCAAGTTGAGTGACCGAACGTCGGTGGTGGGAAAGTGGAGCAGCGACTCCACACAGCGGAGGTCGTCATTGCTCAGGCCACTGTCTTCTGGCCCAAACAACACGGCTGTGGGAACGGGCCTCGAAGCCACCATCTGACCAAAGCCTTCGGGGGTGTGCGTGGGCCACTCGCGGTTCCGCGCGCGGGCAGTGGTGGCCACGACCCGCGTGCAGTCGGCCACCGCCTCGTCGATGGTCGCGCAAATGCGGGCTGAGTTGATGACGTGATGGGACTTGGGCGCCATCCATCGGGCGCGCTCCGGGTCAAAGCCCGTGGGCGCGACCAAGCACAGTCGGCCGATGCCGTGATTGGCCATGGCGCGTGCGGCCAACCCGATGTTGCCCGACTGCTGGGGTCGCACGAGGACGAAAGTGATGTGCTCGAGTGCAGCCATGCGGTTTATCGGCCGAACAACGCGCGCCCGAGGCGGGCAAACAGACCGGGCTCGGGCGGGCGGGGCGGCGTGTCGTCGAACAAGGCGTCGACTTCGGACTTTCGGTCGCCATCAATGGTGGAGGCAAAGGTTGGCGTGGGCATGCTGATGCTGGCCGTCATGGGAGAAAGCGGAAGCAGTTCATCGTCCAGAGGCGCGTCTGCAGTCGGCGTATTCGGCCGCATGGGGCGACGCGGTCGGGCGGGTCGGGTGGCTTTTTGCCCGTCGACGTTGAATCGAATGTGGGCCTGAACATGGTCATCCGTGCTCGGGTCGTGAGCCGATACCTTGAGTTCGCCCTCGGCGTTGAGGTCGAACGTCACCTGCAGTCCGACTGCGCCGGCTTTGGCCATTCGAATCCCCGAAAATACGAAGGTGCCGATCAGCTCGTTGTCATCGGTTTGTTCATGCTCCCCTTGGTAGATGCGGAGCATGATGGAGCGTTGGCCGTCTTTGTGCGTGGTCAGTGCGCGCGTCTGCCGGGCCGGCAGCTTGCACTGCTTTTCAAACAGGACGTGCATGGCGTCCTGAGCACCCCGGATGCCGATGGGGATGGACAAGACGTCCCGCAAGGTGACCGACGACGACGACGGTTTTCTCACCGCCTGCGCCATGATGGCGGCACCCATCCCGACCGCGTGTTCGGGGTCGAGCGTTTGGTCGACGGGGGTGGCCGTGAGTTTTTCAACCGCTCGGTGCACCATGGGCATGCGCGATTGTCCGCCCACCATCAAGACGCGATCGACTTCACTGGGGCGACACCCCGCATCGGCAAAGATTCGTTTGGCGGTGGCGATGGTTCGTCGAACCAAGTCGGCGGTGAGTTGTTCGAGGGTGTCGCGCGTGACAACGAGGTCGATGTCGAGCGATTGTCCATCCGCTTGGTGGATCCGTTCCAGTTGAATGTGGGCCTGGTTGTGGGTGGATAGTGCGATCTTGGTGGCCTCGGCGGCATCCCGAATTCGCTGAATAGCGGACCGATCGAAGCTGAGGTCGACGCCGTGTTTGGTGTGAAAGTCCTCCAAGACGTACTGCATCAGCCGGTCATCAAAGTCGACCCCACCCAGGAACGTGTCGCCTCCCGTCGCCACCACTTCATAGACGCGCCCCTTGATGTCAATGATGGAGATATCAAAGGTTCCACCACCCAAGTCGTAAACAGCCACGCGTTGATTCAGCCGCCTGCCGAGTCCGTACACCAGCGCTGCGGCGGTCGGTTCGTTGAGAATGCGAAGGACCTCAAAGCCGGCCATGCGACCCGCTTCGCGAACGCTGGCGCGCTGCCGCTCGTTGAAGTACGCCGGAACCGTGATCACCGCCTGAGAGACCGCACGCCCCAGATTGGCTTCGGCCACCTCCTTGATGCGCATCAAGATGGCGGCGGAGATTTGTTCAAGGGTGTAGAGGTGCTCGGCGACGTTGAGCAGGATGTTGTCGCCCGTGCCTTCGACCATTTCGTAGGTGAAGACTTGCCGAGTGTCGTTGATCGATTTGCTGTGGAAGTTGCGTCCAATCAATCGTTTTGCAGCCCGCACGGTTCCATCCGGATTGTGTTCGGCTTGCTGAGCCGCCGCGAGTCCCACAATCTGATTGCCATCGGCGTCGACGGCGAACACCGACGGCACTTGGGTTGAGCCTTCGGCGGTCGTGATGATGCGGGGGCGACCGGACTCCATGATGGCCGCACAACTGTTCGTTGTTCCGAGGTCGATGCCGATTGCAATGGACAAAGGTGCGTCTCCGATCCGTACTCTTCAAGCGTAACTGATATGGACCGTTTAGAATGGAATGATGCCAAAGGATCGAGGTCAATCACTGGCGGCGCGGTTGCGCGAGACCATTGAGGCGCGCAATGCGGAGCGCGAGCGCGCTCGGGTCGTCGCCGATGCTCGGCAACAGCGTCTTCGCGAGGAGCGATTGCGACTTGTCAACGACCTGCGGGCGTTTGGGGAAGCCGTGGAGCACATCGCCGTATCGGGGGGTGCGGGTCGCACGGTGTTTCGGTTCGAGGGCCGGGAGCTGCGCGTCGACGCAAGGGGCGACCGAGAGCGCGTTCGAATCGCTGGGACCGGCATCGCCAAGCAGACCCACGCGTTTTTGCACGAGGAACTGAATCGCTGGGTTGTGTCGGTGCCGCGCGCGCGCGGGACATCCGAGCAGTTGATCCTGTTTGACAAAGGGCTGGAGCACTTGATGGCGACGGCACTGGGGTTGAGCGCCGACGACGGGTGAGCGCGCTGGGCCTCACCGCTTGATTCGGCGAATGTGGACCTCTTGAATGGCGCGCTCGTTTGCCTTGTTGACAGTCAGCAGGTGCCCTTGGGCTTCGACCTGCTCGCCGGCTTTGGGGATTCGTCCGGTCTGGGAGAGGATGAATCCAGCGATGGTCTCGTAGTCGCCATCGGGGAGGTCGAGGCCGACCTGGTCGACCAAGTGCTCTCGTTCCGCATGACCAAGTGCGAGCCACTCGCGCTCGCCCACCCGCCGAACCCGCGCCTTCTCGCGGTCCAGCTCGTCTTCGATGTCGCCGACAATCTCCTCGAGGAGATCTTCCACGGTGATGATGCCGACGGAGCCGCCGTATTCATCGACCGCCACGGCCATGCGAAGCCGTGCGCGACGCAGGTCGAGCAAGAGGTGGTCGACGCGTTTGGACTCCGGGACAAACAAGGGAGGGCGAGCGATCTGGGAAATTGGCTTGGTCCAGTCCCCTTCGTTCATCAAGTCCTGATGCAGGACGACGCCGGTGATGTCGTCGACGCGTTCACGGTAGACGGGCAGTCGAGAGTGACCGCTCTCGATCATGCGTGCCGCCGCATCGGCAACCGTGATGTCCTCGGGCACGGCGACCACGTGAATCAACGGGACCATGGCATCTTCGACCACCGCTTCGGTGAATTCGAAGACGCGGCGGATCATGGCCTTGTCGGCGTCGCTCAGGTTGGGGTCATCGGTGGCATCGAGCAACACTTGAATGTCGGCCCGGGTGACGGGGCGTTCATCGTGACCCGCGCCGCCCGCGAGTCGTGCAATCCGGTCAAACAGCCACAACGCGGGGCTGAGGATCCACGAGAGGAATTGCAGCGGGATCACGATGTAGGGAACCAGCGTGTCGGCGTGGTGTTGATAGACCGCCTTGGGAATCATCTCGCCAAAGGTCAGAGTCACCGGGACGACCAACAGAAAAGCGAGCGATGGGTGCACGTTGGTGTTGGTGAGCACCAGTTGGGTGCCCAGCGTGGCGATGCAGATGGCCACCAGGTTGGTTCCGACCAGGCAGGTGCTCAGCATTCGCGTGGGATTTTGAAGCATCTGCAGCGCAAGGATGGAGCCGCGTCGACCCCGCTCCGCATCGGCGCGGAGCTTCATTCGATCGGCGCTGACGAGCGCAATCTCCGAGCCGGAGAAGAAGCCCGAGAGTGGTAGGAGAACCCCGCCAATCAGCGCCAACACCGCCAACGTCGTCATGACCCCACCTCGGGCCCCAGGTCGCTCTCTTGGGTGGGCTCGTCTTCTTCGTACGCTTGCTCCATCTCGACGGTGATGGTGTGCACGCCGGAGGGGTCCGGGTTGTTGATCTGGAATCGGACTCCGTTCCAGTCCACTTCGGTGCCCGGAACCAGTGGTCCACCGGACACGTGCTGGACCAGGCCGGCCAGAGTGGTGCAGGCCGCGTCGGGCACAATCATGTGGAATCGCTCGGCGAAGTCGGCAATGGACATGTCGCCACGAACATTCCACGTCTGCGCTTCCACCGGCGTCACCGCCGGATCTTCTTTGTCGGTCTCATCGTTCATCTCGCCAACCAACTCTTCGAGGAGGTCATCGAGCGTGACGACGCCCACCACGTCCCCTTTTTCGTCGACCACCACCGCCATGTGGGATCGCCGGGCCTGAAACTCAGCAAGGAGGTCGTCGGCGGCTTTGGTTTGCGGCACGAAGCGGGGTGGGTGCAAGAGCTTGTGAATCTGCCGCGGGCTGGGCGAGCGGGTTCTGCCGTGGAGTCGTTGCGCGGAAACCAGGCCCAGCAACCGCTTCACGAGCAAGATGCCCACGATGTTGTTGGGGCTGCCTTGCCAGACGGGGATGCGGCTGAGTCCTTGGGTTTGCACCGCGGCGACCAGCTCGTCCCACGGCGTGAGCAGGCTGACGCTTACAACGTCCTCCCGCCGGGTCATCAACTCCTTGACGGTCAGGTCGCCGAACTCAAACACGCGGTGGAGAATTTCCCGCTCCATGGCTCGAATGTTTCCTTCTTCGCGACTTTGGTCGATGAGCGCGCGGAGGTGTGCCTCGCGCAGTTCGGCCTGCCGCGGGGCTTTGCTGCCGCCGGTGAGCACCAGCGCGGCATCCGCGAGGCGACTGAGCACAAAGCGAATGGGTGCCACGACGGTGGCAAATCGGGTGAGGACGAGGGCCGATCGCGGGGCCAATACCGGTGCAAAGCGAAACGCAAAGGTCTTGGGCAGCACTTCGCCGAACACGAGCAGCATGGGCGCCACGACAACAATGTTGAGCCAAGGCTGGTCGGGAAACAGGCGCAACAGCAACCCGGCGGAGACGGTGGACAGTGCAATGTTGACCGTCTCGTTTCCAATCAGGATGGAGGCCAAGGTGTTTCGAGGCTCGGCAAGGAGGTCCCGGACGTGCTTTTTTCCGCGGCCATTCATCGATTCAATGTCGACTGGTTGCAGCCCAAACAACGCGGTTTCGGAACTGGAAAAGAATGCCGAGCAGCACAACAGGACGATGCAGAGCGCCGCCGTCGAGACGACCGCGGCATCCACAACGGGTCCCGAAGTTCCGGTCGATGCCAGCGCCGAGCCGTGCGCAAGCCACCACAACGACAGCGTCATTGCTCACCGCCAAAGTGGGAGAACATTGGTGTTGGCCACGCCATGCCCTCGAGCTCAGCAGTGGAACTGGCCCGGATTCGGCCGATTCGCACAGGCGTGCGCCCAAACGCTGTTGCGGCTGCCATCACGTCGTCGCGGCAATGGGTGGGTGCGGTGAACAGGAGTTCGTATTCTTCGCCAAACCCAACGGCGAGGGACAGCGAACCCGCGGCCTGGGCGTGAATGGGCACGGCGTCGGGGTTCACCAGGGCCCCAACCTCGCTCGCGCGGCAGAGCCGCGGGAGGTCGAGGGCCAGTCCATCGGACAAATCCATCATGGCGGTGGCGATGCCCGCGAGCTGCCGCCCGAGTCCGATGGGCGGGGTGGGTCGCTTGAGCGGAGCGGGGTCGGCCCGCGGGTTCGCGAATGCCGCCGCAGGTCCGCCCAGCGGACCCGACACCCACAGGTCATCGCCGACTTGTGCCCCGTCTCGACCCACGGGCAGGGGAGCGGACCCGCAGACGGTCAACGAGACCATTTTGGGTCCAGTACTCCGCGTGGTGTCGCCGCCGATCAGCGCAATGTTCCACTGCTTCAGACCAGCCCCCAGCCCCTCCGAGAACGCCGTCACCCATGCCCGGTCCAGTGGTCGCGGCAGCGCGATGGTCAGCACCGCCCACGTTGGCGTGCCGCCCATGGCGTTGATGTCCGATGCGTTGGCTGCGACGAGTTTCCAGCCCACATCCTGTGGGCCGAGGCGGTCGTCCCAGTGCACGCCTTCCACCATCGCATCGACGGTGACGCATTCATGATTGGGCAACACGGCGGCGTCGTCGCCCGGAGACATCGTCGCGGAGGTTGGTCCAACCGGAGCGCCCTCGGGTCGCCTTCGCAGGATGGTCTCGACAATGAACGATTCGTCGGGGTCGTCGGGCATGGACGGTTGTAGGGCCTCCGTCCCATCAGTGTATCACGAGCACGCGCCGGTGGGGTTTCAGTCGACGGGTGCGGGCTCGTCGGGTGGCGGGGGCGTCCACCGCTCGATTCCCGACCGCGTGATGGTCAGCACGTGAAAGCGCCGGTCGACCTCGCGGTCGGCGTTGAAGGATTGTCCGCCGGCCACCGGGTCATCGATCTCGACGGCGCCCATCGCGGCCTGGATCGCAGCGCGGTCATCCCCGCCCTCGAGAACGGCGGCGGTCAGCAGACGGGTCGCGTCCCATGCAAGCGCATCAATGACCCGCGGCTTGCGCTCCACGGATGCCTCGAACACCTCAATGAATGCCTGGACGACGGCGTCATCATCTTGGTCCCAGAACGCGTCGACGAAGATGGAGTCTTGCACGTATCGGCCGCCGGTTTGCACGACGGCGGGGTTGTTCCACGCGTTCAATCCCAGCAGTTGAATCGGCTCTTCGTCCACATGTTTGCGGAATGTGCCCACCGGAAATTCTTCGTATGCGAGGGCGCTGGTCACCAGCACGAGACGACGGTGATTGTCGGGGATGAAAATGGCGTCAAAGTCCACCACCGGGGGGAGCATGACCTTGTCGGGATCTTCTTCCCTGCGCTTGGCCTCGCGTTTCATTTCCCACAGCTCTGCTTTCCGCTCTTCCAGGTGCTTCTGGCCCAACTCTTGGGCGGCCTCGCGAAAGTCTGTGGTGTCGGTGGCGTAACTCACCACGTCGGTGACTTCGCCTCCACGGCGAGTGACCTCGGCCGTGAAGAGGTCGCGCGCTGCCTCGCCGTAGCCGTTGTCCGGATGGAGGACGGCGTACCGCTGATGGCCTTCGTTTTCGGTCGAGTGGGCGAGCAAGGCCCGCACTTGGTGCTCGAGGGTCATGAATCCGCGGAATGCAAAATCTCCGGCCGCTGTGGGATCGCCGCCTTGCGTGAGGGTCACCAAGGGGGTTTGCAAGGCTTGAGCGCGCTTGGCTGCCTCGTCGCCGTTGGTCTTGAGCAGCGGGCCCAGGATCGCCACGCATCCTTCCTTCATGACCAGGCGTTCGATTTCGGATGCGGTGCCTTCCTCGGTCCCCGCGGTGTCACCAAACACCAAGTCAATTGGCGACCCTGCTTCGGCATTCGCCAGCTGGATGACTTGCTCCAGTTGGGCGGCTGCCGGCGCATAGTCGCCGGTTTTGGGCAGCAGCACACCCACCTTTCCCGCCACGGTTGGGTTTTTCGCGTCCGCGCGCTGAACGATGTAGGCCAGTTCATCGGTGTAGATGGACGCGGGCCAGGTCTCCATTGCATCGGTTGCGGTGACCTTGGCCTCGTCGAACCGCCCGCTGGCCAGTTCCGACCGTGCGCGCTTGACGGCGATTTCTTCGGGAGTCCCGGTTGGTTCGGCCACCACTTCAGACCGCGTCGATGCGAGCAAGTCTCCCACCGATTCCTGAACTCGAGCCAACACGGAGGGGTCGTGGGCTCCATAGTCGAACGCCCGCTCGGCGAGGGCCCGGACCTTGGGCATGGGGCTGCCTTCATCGGCACCAATCCGTGCCAAGATCCGATACCGGTCCGCGTTCATGGTCGTCGGAACCAGCTTGTCTGCCATCAACTGCAGCGTCGCCAGCGTGTTTCCGGACAAGGATTGTTCGGCATCCACGAGGGCCATGCCCAAGCGGGCCGGATCCTTGAGCGCGTGGGTCGGATACTTGCTGGCGAGCGTCTCGAACCACGTGCGCGCTGCGGCTGAATCCCCGCTCAAGCGGCGCTGTTCGCCGGCATGCAACAGGGCCCAGGGGTGTACGGACGGGTCATTTCGGCCGCTCTTGATTTCGTCTTCCAGCAAGCGGATCGCGGCCATTCGGTCACCGACTGCCACCACTTGTGCCCGGCGAACCAGGTCCGGCGTGCCGGCATCGGACGCTTTGGGGAGGCACGCCGTGAGGGCACACAGCAGGGCAATGGTGCGGATCATCATCGGTTCCTCATGGTCTCTATAAACGCTGCTCGACGCGGATGCGATTGTTCATCAAGGACCGCGTCGAGGGCCGCAAGTGCATCTTTCTGCGATTTCGACAACTGAGATGGAATCTCGACTTCGAGTTCAATGTGCAGATCGCCTTTGCGACCCCCCTTCATGGTGGGAAGTCCCCGACCCGCAAGTCGAAGCAACTTGCCGCTCTCGGTGCCTGGAGGAACTTTGATGGTCGCAGTGCCCGTCAACGTCGGGACCTCGAGGGTGCCGCCGAGCGCCGCTTTGGAAAAGCGGATCGGAACCACGCAGTGGAGGTCGCTGCCGCGCCGCTGAAAAAGCGAGTGTTCCACCACCGTGATGATGACAAACAAGTCGCCGGTCTCGCCGCCCATCTTGGCGTCGTTCCCTTTTCCCTTCAGCTTGAGTTTCTGACCCGTGGCCACGCCTTTGGGAATCCGCACGCTCAGTTTCTCGAACGACTCAACCCGCCCCGCTCCTTCGCACGTGCCGCACGCTCTGACCGTGAGCGTCCCCGCGCCGTTGCAGTGGGGACACTGGGTCTTGAACAACCTTCTCCCGCTCGCTCGACCGGTGCCCTCGCAAGCGTCGCAGGCCTGCAATCCCCCATCCGGATCGGCTCCGTTGCCGGAACAGGTTCGGCAGGTCGCGGACCGGCGAATCTCGATGGTCCGTTCGCCACCCGTCGCCACCGACTCCAGGTCCACTGAGAGCGTGTAGCGCAGGTCTTCTCCCTGGTCGGGCCGGCGCTTGCGAAACATGCCACCCAGCGTGTCGGTGACCCAATCCGTCACCTCATCGGGCGTGGGGGGGCGACCATCCGGCCGATACAGCGGTCCCAGCTTGTCGTACCGTGCACGCAGATCTGGATTGCTGAGGGTCTCATACGCCTCTGCGATCTCACGAAACCGGCGAGCGGCCTCCTCATCGCCTTGGTTTCGATCCGGATGGTAGCGCCTCGCGAGGTTCCGATACGCGCGCTTCACCTCATCGGGTTCAGCGCCCCGGGAGACGCCGAGAATTGCGTAGAGGTCACGTCGCGCCACGGTTCAGGCCCTCACTGGTTCGGCGGTGTGTGGCGTCGGCTCAGTCGTCGAAGTCGTCATCTTCGATTTCCATTTCCATGTCGTCGTCATCGTCGAAGTCGTCGTCGAAGTCGTCGTCATCAAAATCGTCATCAAAGTCATCGTCGAAGTCGTCGTCATCGTAGTCGTCGTCGCCTCCGATGGAATCCCCCAGCGACCCGTAGATGGCATCAGCGAGGGTCTGAGCGGCTTCGGACAAGGTTCGATGTGCGGCCGTAACGTCGTCGAGGATCGACCCATCGACGGCCTTGTCGGCCGCGCTCAAGGCATCGCGGACCAAGATGCCATCGCTCGATGACAGGTTGCTCCCAAACTCTTCGAAGCTTCGTCGCGTGTTGTAAATCAGGCCATCGAGTTGGTTCTTCGCCTCGGCGAGCGCCCGTCGGGACTCGTCGGAGGCGCGGTGTTCTTCGGCGTCATCGATCATCTGGTCGATGTCGGCTTCGGACAAGCCACCGGACGACACGATTCGGGCGCTCTGGGCCTTGCCGGTGCCCAAGTCCTTGGCCCGGACATCGATGATGCCGTTCGCATCAATTTCGAAGGTCACTTCGATCTCGGGAACGCCCCGCGGCGCGGGCGGAAGTCCGTGCAGCTCGACTTTCCCGAGGCTGTTGTTGTTGTCCGCCATCTCGCGCTCGCCCTGCACAATGTGCACGCGGACCATGTCCTGGTTGTCCAGCGCCGTGGTGAAGACCTTAGACTTGCGGCATGGAATCGTGGTGTTCCGCGGAATGATCGGCTCCACGATGCCGCCTTTGACCTCGATGCCCATGGTGAGGGGCGTGACGTCGAGCAGCAGCACATCGGTGGTGTCGCCTTGGAGAACGCTCGCCTGGACCGCAGCCCCCACCGCCACGACTTCATCTGGATTGACGCCATCTTCCGGTTCGCGGCCGAAAATCTCGCGGACCTTCTCCACCACTCGGGGCATGCGGGTCATGCCGCCGACCAGGAGCACGCCGTCGAGGTCCGATGGCTTGATGCCGGCGTCTTCCATGCACTGTTTGCAGGGTGCGGCGATCCGGTCGATCAGTTCGCTGACCATCGACTCGAGTTGTTCGCGCCCCAGCTGCAGCTGGAGGTGGACTGGTCCGTTTTCATTGGATGCCAGGAATGGGAGGTTGATGTCCGTTTGCTCAAGAGACGACAGCTCATGCTTGGCTTTTTCTGCAGCTTCCTTCAGCCGCTGCATGGCCACGCGGTCCCCCTGAACGTTCATTCCCGAGCTGGCTTCAAACTCCGTGAGGAGATGCTCGATGATTTGGGCATCGAAATCCTCGCCGCCCAAGAACGTGTCGCCATTGGTCGCCTTGACGACAAAGACGCCTTTGTCCAACTCGAGGATGGAAATGTCGAACGTTCCCCCGCCCAGGTCGAACACGGCGATTCGCTCGTGCTCTTTTTTCCCCATGCCGTATGCCAGTGCGGCGGCGGTGGGCTCGTTGATGATCCGGAGCACGTCGAGGCCCGCGATGCGCCCTGCGTCCTTGGTTGCTTGGCGCTGGGAGTCGTTGAAATACGCGGGGACGGTGACGATTGCTTGGGTGATTTCTTCCCCCAGATACGCCTCGCCGATGCTCTTCATTTTCTCCAGAATCATCGCGCTGATCTGGGCCGGAGAGTACGTCCGCCCCTCGACACTCACCCACGCATCGCCGTTGTCTGCCCCGACAATCTGGTACGGAACCAGCGAGACGGAATGGGTGGTCTCGGGAGAGTCGAATCGCCGACCAATCAGGCGCTTGACGGCGTAGAGGGTCCGGTCGGGGTTGGTCTTTGCCTGACGCCGGGCGATGTGGCCGACCAACCGGTCTCCGTCGTCCGTGAAGCCCACCACCGACGGTGTGGTTCGCGTCCCCTCATCGTTCGGGATCACCACCGGTTCGCCGTGCTCGATTACGGCCACGCACGAGTTGGTGGTCCCAAGGTCAATTCCAATGGCTTTTGCTGCACCAGCCATGCGTGCTCTCCATCCGCTTAGAACGCTGCGTTTGTACCACAGTCGACGAGAGTTGGCCGTAACCGGCTGGAGCAATGTCCACACTCATTCCGCATCGTGTGGGCCTGCGCCGCATTGCAGGAGGTGGATGCTCGCGGCGCTGTCAGGTGGCGACGCACACCCGTGCGGCGCGAATGAGCATGCCGTCGATGGCGTATCCGCGATTGACGATGGAGATGATGTGACCCGATTCCACGGAATCAGAAGCCTCGTTTGCGATGGCTTCGTGTTGCTCGGGATCGAAGGCGTCGCCGGGAGCCGGCGCGATGGTCTCGATGCCGGCCGCGCGAAGATTGGACGCGAATTGACCGATGCACATTTTTACGCCTTCGAGGAGGCGCTCCCCATCGGTCGACCCGTGCTCGAGCGCGCGAAACAAGTCATCGATGACGTCGGCCATCGCCAGCACGGCTCCCGACTGGCCTTTCAGGAACTCGTCTTTCTTTTCTTTCTTGCGACGTTCCAGCAGACGGTCGACGTCTCGTTGCTGCTTCTCGAGCGCTTGCTTCAGATTTTTGTTGCGTTGCTCCGCCAGTCGAAGCGCCTCGGTCGTCTTTTGCGCTTTCGTCTTCAGGGCATGAACTTGTTGCTCGATCTGGTCGCGATTTTGCGCCAAGCCAACCAGCTTGCGCTGAAGTTTCTCGGTTTCTTCCTCGGCCTCCATGGCCCGCAAACGCGCGTCCACCGATGCCTGCGACTGGACGATCGCGTCGTCGGATTCTTCCTCGACTTCAATGGCGAGTTCGCTCTCGACCGCTGCCAATGCCTCCAAGTCCAGACTCCCCACGTCGTCTTGGTTGCGTCGATTCAGCCGCATTTCGACGGCAGCCAGCGCATCCGAGAGGACGGAATCATCGATGGAAATGGAGAACTCGTTCGGGTCGGTCTTCCCATCGTCGTCGGCATCGTTTTCGTCGAACTCGTGCGCCATGAGGGGGTCTCCACGCTAATTTTCTACACAACGGCCCGCGGGCGTCAAGTCGTAACGGCTTCGCCGGATGCGGGCAGCAGGGCATCGACCAATCGGCTCACGATGCCGTCCGCGATGGGGAATGCTTCGTGAGTCAGGCTGAGGCGGGTGCCGGTTGCCTCGACCGCGCCCGTGCGCTGCAGCGACTTCGCGACCGCGTCATCGACGAAAAAACCGGTGGTCCTGCGGAGTTCGGTGAGATCCAGACCGTCGATGTGGCGCACGGTGGAGAGAACAAAGTCGATGGCCCGGTCGCGCGCCGCTGGTGTGGACACCGATGGCGATGGGTCGGCCAGCCATTCGTCGAGGTCGGGTGGCCCGATGGTCCGGCAGCCATTGGGTCGGAAGCCGTGGGCGCCGGGTCCGAGGCCGGCGTAATGACCGCCCCGCCAGACGGCCTCGTTGTGCACCGACCGGTGCCCGGGTCGAGCAAAGTTTGACACTTCGTAGCGCTCCCACCCGGCACCCAGCAGTGTGTCGACGATTCGGTCGTACATTCGTCGCCACAATGCGGCGTTGGGCGTTTGGAGCGTCCCCGCCCGTTTGGCTGCCTCGAACGGGGTGTTGGGTTCGATGGTCAATCCATACAGCGAGATGTGGGGCGGCCCGATGTCGACGATCCGTTCCAAGTCTTCCGCAAGTTCGCCTTCCGTCTGGTTGGGCAAGGCAAACATCAAGTCCATCGACCACGTGCGAAACCCCATCGAGTTGGCGAGACGGACCAACTGACGGGCCTGCGCCGTAGAGTGCCCGCGGCCCAGCCGCTTCGCATGGTCGGGGTTGAATGTTTGGATGCCAAGGCTCAGCCGGTTGACGCCCGCATCCACCATGCGCCGCAGTCCATCGGGCTGTACTGTTCCGGGATTGGCCTCAACGGTGACTTCGGCCTCGGTCCGAAGCGGAAGGTCCGCCACCAAAGATGCCATCGCTTCTGGGGGGGCGAGGGAGGGGGTGCCACCGCCAAAATAGAGGCTGTGGGCGGAACCCGTGAAGTGGTCGCGTTCGATCGCCCAGGCCACGGATATGCCGTCCGCCCATCGCCGATAGTCGGCGTCGGAATCCAGGAATACATTGAAAGCGCAATACGGGCATCGGGTCCGGCACCACGGGGCGTGCACATAGATTCCATATTCATTCGACATTGAGGCTTGTCTCCCGCCGGACCAGTGTGCACTATCGTAGTGCAAGGGGACGTTCGGTGTCGGACCAGAAAGCGCGTGACATCATTGATGACCTCAGCGTTCGGGGTGTTTGCGGCGAGCGGGTCCGCGACCGGGTGGGGCGTCGGGCATGGTCCCGACCCCGAGTGGCCGTCTCGGACCGCCTGTACAAGCAATACCGCGTGCCAGACCCCTGGGACCCGGAGGCTCGGCAAGAGCGCGTGCCGGTGGGCTTGGGCCCGGTCAGCCTGCGGTTGGGCGAGAAGCGTCGCCAGCCGGCGCCGCACCTCAAGCCACGCGCTCCGAAGCCAACGAAACAAGGCCTCGCCGAGCGGGCTCGGGCCGACCATCGGTCGGTGCCCAAGGCTGCCCCAAAACCGAAACCTGCAGCGCCAAAGCCGCCGCCGACCGTGCCGGCGGACCGGGCCGATCAGAAAGCGGCAGAAGAGGCGCGGTCGAAGGCCATCGCCGAGCGCATGCGGCGCGCCGAGGCCGCGCGTGGCAAGTGGGTCCGCGCCGAGCCGGCCGAGGCCGATGTCGACGCTCCAAGCTCGGTGAAGGTGCCCATCCGTCCCGACATTGATGCCGCCACCTTGGCGCGCCGCACCGCCGGCAGCACCAACGCAGCGAAGCGCGCCAAGCCCGTTGCTCGGACGGATGCCGGGCGGTTCCGAATGAAGCCGCGGCCCGTCATCGCTGCGCCGGTGGTCACGAGCCTGGTCGAGCCGGACACGGACGATTCATCCACGCCGGAAGTCTCGGCCCCCGAGCCGCCGGCTCTTCGCACTCGCGCCATGCCCAGTGCCACGAGTGGCAGCATGGACGACCTCTTTGCCGCAGCGGCCCAGATGGGTCGGCTCAGCCTGCGCGAGAGCGGGCCCGATTCTGAGACGCGAGAAGACGGGGACGGCTAGCCGCCCTGGGTCATGTTCTCGGGGCACTCGGGCTTGGTGTCGATCTTGTAGTAGCCGACTTCGTCCGCCCAGTATTCGCCTTGCCAGTCCCACAGACGTTCCGTTGCTCGGGCCCGCGCTTGGCGTTTCACGCGGCGCTTCGACTCCGGCAGTTTACCCGTGAAGCTGGCCCGCTCGTACAGACGGGCCTCCATTTGCATCAAGTCAAGCTTGGTGACGTCCGAGTTGCCAAGCAACTCGGCCAGCTCGGCTTCCATGCTCTGGATGCGCGAGAGGATGCGGTTGCCTTCGCTCCGGACGATGGCCAGACGACGCTCCGATACCCACTCGGACGCGACTTGGGCAAAGACATTGGCCGAGACGTTGCGAAGCCGGGCGATCTCGTCCTCGGCATTGGCGACAGCGTTGACGCTGTCTTTGATGCGGTCTTCGTGTTCAAACGCGGCGGTGATGAAGCCCGGGAGGTCGGATGGTTCACCTTCGATGTGGCGGCGCACGGCATCGAACAACTGCTCGGGTTGCAGCGAGGCCGCGGCCATCAGGCTGTTGTGCTGCGGCCGGTACTGGGCCTGAAAGTCTTCGAGTTGCTGTGAGGCGTCGGGGAACTTGCACAACAGGAACAAGGAGTACAGGCGGAGCATGGCCGCCTCGGGGTAATACCGATCGCTGAAATACGGGGAGAC
>JAYZVA010000073.1:0-15570 GCA_036156175.1 Myxococcota bacterium | reverse complement strand
GCGAGACCGGATGGGTTTGAATATTTGGGCATGAGCGTCGCGGTGGTTCTACATCAGCACGGTAGCGGGTGGGGTATGGACTCGTCAAGAGTTTGGCGGTCCGTTGCCGTTGTAGCGAAGAAATCTCTCGGGTTGACTGTTGGTAGAATGGTGACGAAGAGGGGTAGAGAAAGATTCGGATCATTCGACCCGTCTCTGTAGAGGTATCACCCCTATGTCAGTTATCCAACCCGCATTCACGGGGATTCATCCATGACTGCAGTTGGCGAGTATTACCGAGTGCTGGGCGTACCGTCCGATGCAGCAACGGAGGACATCAAAAAAGCCTTTCGCAAACTTGCCCGGTCGTGCCACCCGGACGTCGCGGGCGACGACCCCGCTTCTGCGGCCCAGTTCGCGCGGATTCGCGAGGCCTACGAGACCTTGGTCAACGATGAACGGCGGGCGCGATACGACCGCCAGCTGGCTCGGCCGACGCGGCAACGGGGGAAGTCCCACATCCGAACCCATTGGAGACCACCGGGTGGATGGGATGGGTTTTCCAACCATCGCGCCGCCCGTGAAACGGGGCGCCCGGGTCACCAGAAAACGGATGTCACGCTGGATGACATGTTTTCCGGAGCCAGCAAAGCAACGACCGACTTTGGGTGCGGCGCGACGAAGCCCACGCCCGGCCGCCGCGACGACGACGCTGATTTTGGGCGGGTCGTTGATGTTCCGGGGCGGACTGCCCGCCTGGGCGGCACCGTTACTGTCCGATACAATCGACTCCGGCGCAGCAGCGATGGCGTGAACGTATACAACTACGCTGAAATCCACGATCTGAGGGTGCCACCAAAGACCTGCACGGGCGATGTTCTGCGCTCCGACCGGATGGGGCACTTTTCAAAGCGGACCAACGTGTACGCGGACTTGGTGTGCCGAATCACCGTGACCGAGGAATCGGGCACCCATCACCCGCGCCGCGACACCGATCCCGGTACGGTGCGCAGCGGCGGTTCGCGCACTGAAGCGCCGTCGCCGGCCGTTGGCGAGTCGTCGATGGCTTCGGTTCGCATCTCCATCATGGAGGCGGTGCTCGGCGGGCGCGTCCAGGTGCCAACGCCCACCGGTTCGGTCAAGGTGTCGATTCCCCCGGGGACGTCCAGTGGCCGAACGTTGCGGCTCAAGAACAAGGGTCCGGATGGTGGCGACTGGCACGTGCGCGTTGAGATTGAGGTGCCCCGGACGATCGACGACGAAAGCCGGCGACTGATGGAGCGCTTTGCGGAGCTCAATCCCCTCGAGCCAGACGCCGACTAGGCCGGGGCCAAGGCCACCGCAAGCACGTCTTCGATCCGCTCGACGAAACGAACGTCGATGTCCGTCCGCAGTTTCTCAGGAACGTCGATGAGATCTTTTTGGTTGTGCTTCGGCAGCAACACAGTCTTGACGCCGGCACGTCGCGCGGCCAGCACTTTTTCCCGTACCCCGCCAACGGGAAGGACCTTGCCGCGGAGGGTGATCTCACCGCTCATTGCAAGGTAGGGGCGAACCTCTCGCCCGGTGAGCAAACTCGCGATTGCAGTCACCATGGTCACCCCCGCACTTGGGCCATCTTTGGGGATCGACCCTTGCGGCACGTGAACGTGGACGGCCCGCTGTTCGACACTCGCTTTGTCGATGCCGAGACTGGCGTGCATGGACTGCACGAGACTCATGGCGGCCTCTGCCGATTCCTTCATCACGTCGCCGAGGGAGCCCGTCAATTTCAGTCCCTTGGCCCCCGGCAAAGCCGTTGCTTCAATGAAGAGGATATCGCCGCCTGCCGCGGTCCATGCCAGTCCGAGTGCAACACCCGGTACGTCGACCCGCTCGGCAATCTCGGGGATGTGACGGGGCGGCCCCAGCAGGTCGACCACATCGTCGGTGGTGGCAACCCGGATGGGGTCGGTTCGACCCTCCACGATCTGGCGGGCAGCTTTGCGATGCAGCTTCGCCAGTTCCCGGACCAAGTTGCGCACGCCCGCCTCGGCCGTGTATGCCTCAATGATGTGGGCGATGGCCTCATCCGAGATGGCCAGATGCGCGTCCGACAAACCGTGTTCGGTTCGCAGCCGGTCCAGCAAATGGCGGGTGGCAATCTCGATTTTTTCCTCTTGGATGTACCCCGAGATTTCGATCATTTCGAGGCGGTCGTTCAGCGCCGACGGGATCTGGTCCGCCATGTTGGCGGTGCAGACAAACAGGACCTGGCTGAGGTCCCAAGGAACGTCCAGATAGTGGTCCACAAACGCGCTGTTTTGCTCGGGATCAAGCACTTCCAGCAACGCGCTGGTTGGGTCCCCGCGAAAGTCGGCACCAAGCTTGTCGATCTCGTCCAGCACGATCACTGGATTGCGGCTGCCGGCACGCTTGATGGCATTGATGAGCCGGCCGGGCAGCGCGCCCACGTAGGTGCGGCGGTGACCGCGGATTTCAGCCTCGTCCTTCACTCCGCCCAAGCTCACGCGTTGGTAGTTTCGGCCCAGTGCCTTCGCGATGCTCTGACCAAGTGTGGTTTTCCCGACCCCCGGCGGGCCAACGAAACACAGAATGGGGGCTTTGCCATCGGGATTCAGTTGGGTAACCGCGAGGTGTTCGAGGATGCGCTCTTTGACGCGTTCCAGCCCGTTGTGGTCGTCGTCCAGCACCTTCCTCGCAGCCAATAGGTCCCGAGAATCTTCTGTTGCCGTGGACCAAGGCATGTTGGTGAGCCAGTCCAGCCAGGTGCGTGCCACGTTGTACTCCGCGGCGTCCGGTGGCATCCGCCGCATGCGGTTGACTTCCTTGAGTGCTTCCTCGAGGGTGTCTTCGGGCATGCCGAGTTCCTTCAGGCGGGCTTCGATGCGATCCGCCTCGTCGGTGCCCGTCGGGTTCCCCTCCAGTTCGCCACGAAGGGCCCGGATTTGTTCGCGCACGTAGAAATCGCGCTGCTGCTTGTCGAGACGGTCGTGGGTGCGTTGCTGGATCGAGTTTTGAAGCGCCCGGTATTCGCGTTCCTTGAGCAAATACGCCACGGCCATCTCCATTCGTTGATCCAGGCTCGGCTCGGTCAGAAAAGCGAGAAAGTCTTCGTATGGAATGGTGAGGTTGGCCACGATGCGGTCGGCGAGCCGGCTGGCATCGGTATCGGTGTCTGCCAAGCGCCCCAGGGTCGACGGAAGATTGGGGTCGCTTTCGATCAAGTCCTTCAGGCCATCGCGGAGAGCGAGGTGCAGGCGGGCGACCATCGCGTTGTCTGTGGTCGTCGTGTTCAGTGGTGTTGCGGTGGCGGCGAGCCCTGCATGGGGGTCGGCACGCGGGTCCCGAATCGCGACTCGGTCGATGCCCTCCAACAGCACGCGCACGGAGCCGTCACCCAGCCGGACCACGCGAGTCACTTGCGCCACGCAGCCCACGGAGTGCAGGTCCATCGGCCCCGGATTGATGCGGAGCGGGTCGATCGGCGGGACGACCAGCAACGGTCGCTGACTTTCAATGTGGGTGTCGACGGCGGCCACTTCGGACGCGAGTGTGAAATGGACCCGGGCAATCATGCCCGGAAACAGGACGGGCTTTGCAAGAGAAACGAGGGGCATCAACGAAGTCATCGGCGCCGATTAGCCGTTTGCGGCTCGTCGGTCCATATATCCCCGCTCCTGGAGTATCATTCGGTGTGGAGTGACCGTCGATGGAGCTGCCAGCACGATTCGGAAAGTACGAACTCATTCGCCGCCTGGCCAAGGGCGGCATGGCAGAGATTTTTTTGGCCCGCAGCTTCGGCGTCGAGGGCTTTGAGCGGCACCTGGTGATCAAGCGAATCCTCCCGGACCTTGCAAGCTCCGCAAAGTTTGTGGGCCTCTTCATCAAAGAAGCGAAGATCAGTGCCAGCTTGAGTCATCCAAACATCGTGCAGATTTACGAACTGGGGCGCGTCTCATCCGACCACTACATCGCGATGGAGCACATTCACGGGCGTGACTTGACCCGACTCAACAAGTCGTTGCGTGGCCAGGAAGAGCGGATGCCAATTCCGTTGGCGGTGTTCGTCGTGGCCAGCATTCTCCGGGGCCTTCATCACGCGCACACCCGAACCGACGCTCAAGGACGCACCCTCAACCTCATCCACCGCGACGTCTCGCCGCACAACGTGATGATTGGCTTCCAGGGCGACGTGAAGCTGTTTGACTTTGGGATTGCCCGGTTGGTGGGCGACTCCGAACCCGTCGAGGGCATGCCGGGCGGTGGGAAGTATGCCTACATGTCGCCGGAACAGGCTGCCGGGCGACCCATGGACCACCGGTCCGACGTCTACAGTGCCGGGGTTGTGCTCTACGAACTGTTGGTGGGTCATCGGTTGTTCGAGGACCCCGACCCGGCCGAAAAGCTGCGAAAGGTGCGGGCGGCGGAGGTGCCCGACCCCCGATTGAAGAACCCAAACGTCTCGGATGAACTGTGGTCGATTGTGGCATCGATGCTCGCCAAAGACCCGGATTCCCGACCGGCCACCGCCGGTGACGCTGAAGAGCGGCTCTGGGCGTACCTGTACCGGTCGAACCTCCGCGCCGACGCGCACGAGCTCGCGGTGTACATGCAGGAGCGGTTCCCCGATGAGGCGCAGGGCAACCCCGGAGTCGCTGACCTCGAGGGACTGGCCTCCGACCTCCGGCGGCTCGAAGGAGGGGGAACGAACCTGACCGACATTTCCGCTGTGGACGCCAACACGGTGACGTCCAGCCAAGACAACGTGAAGATCCCGCGCTTGCTGCGCGGCAGCAAGGGGGAGCGAAAGGTCGTCGCTGTGCTCATGGCCGAAGTGATTGGGTTCACCGACATGTCCGCCCGTGCGGATGCGGCGGAAGTCGTGCGTTGGCACTACAAGCTGCTCCGGCGGCTCCGGCGTGTCGTCGACAGGCACGGGGGCGTGCTGGAGTCCTATGAGGACGACCGCTTTTTGGTCTTTTTTGGCGTGCCGAAAGCGGGCGAGCACGATCTGGAGCGAGCGGTCGCCTGCGCGGATGCCATTCAGATGCTCACCCAGCAAGGATCAATTCGACGGCGTCGGATCGCCATCTCGATTGGCGTGCATCGCGGTGAGATCACCATGGGCGGAAAGTCGGGTCGTGCGATGCGCTACTTGGCCCGAGGAGACACCATCAAAATGGCCCACCGTCTGTGCAGCGAAGCAGACCTGGGGCAAGTCCTGGTGAGCGACCGGGTGGCGGCCATGGCGGGTCATCGGTTTCGATTCACTTCGGGCCCCAAGTTTCGGCGCAAGGGCCGGCGCACCGAGTACAAAAGCTTCAGTCTGCAGGGTGCCCGGGACCGCCTGGACCCCGTCACCGGCCGTTGGGTCTCCCGCGGCGACGAGATGGAACAAATCAGCGAGGCGATCGGTCGACTGGCCAGCGGCAGGGGTGCGGTGGTGTCCATCATTGGCGGTGCGGGAATGGGCAAGTCTCGGTTGTTGCGGGAAGTCCAGCGATTGGCCCGGGTTCGAGGGGTACCGTTTGTGTTCTCTCGAGCGCGTCCGTATCGGGGGTATCGGCCCTTTGATGTGCTCCGCGATGTCGCTGCCCATGTGCTGGGTGTGAGCCGGGACGATGGGCCTGAGGTGGTTCAATCCCAGCTGCACCGCTTGACGAGCCTCGGGGTTTCCGACGAGGACCTGGTCGTGATTGGTGCCATGTATGGAGTTCGGAAGCGCAGCGATGCCCGCGCCGACGTGGACAAGATGATCGGTGCGGCCAGTCGGTTGGTTGACGCCATTGCGCGGTCTGGCCCGGCGATCATTGCCGTTGATGACGTTCAATATCTGGGGTCACTGGAACGGCAGATCGTGGGCGCGGCAATCCGCGGACACCAGCGGCACCCGGTTGTGTTTTTATTCGCAGGACGCGATGGCCTTCCTTCCGAGCTGCGCCCAACCGATTTTCGCATCGCACTGGGCCGCATCAAGGGCGGGCGATTTGATGAAATGGTCGGCGAATTGCTGGGTTCGAAGTCGGTGGAGGCACCGTTGATGGACGTGCTGCGCTCCACATCGGAGGGCAACCCGCTGTACATCGACGAATTGATTCGTTCGCTGAAACAGGCCGGTCGCATCGAACTTGATGGCGCGCGCGCGGGACTGGTTGGCAGCCCCGGTGAGGTGCAGTTGCCCGTGAACCTGGAGGGCATGATTTCGTCGCGCATCGACGCCTTGGGCCCCGCATCAAAAGGGGTGCTCCAAATTGCGGCGACCCTCGGGATGTCGTTTCCAGTGGCGTTGGTTCGAGAGGCCAGCGGGCTCGATGACATCGGCGCGCTGCTCGAGGAGCTGATTGAACGGGGAATTGTGGAGCGAAGCGGACCCGAAGTGGGCGGCGTGGCTCATTTCTCGAGCGTTTTGTTGTGGGAATCGGTGCACCGGTCGATTTTGGGCGTGCGCTTGTCGGAGTTTCACCGCATGATCGCCGACGCAATGGAGCGCCTGTACGGCGACATGCTGGATGACAAGCGCATGGACCTCGCCGCCCATTGTGCGGCCGGTGGGCAGTTTCTTCGGGCTGCTGGACACGCCGAGCGCGGCGGAGACCATTTGCGGTCGCAACAAATCATCCATCCGGCGCTGGCGTGTTGGGAGGAAGGGATCGGCTGGCTGGACCGGGTGTCGCGACCGGGGCACGCCGCGCGCGTGAAAGAAGCGATGCTTCGATTGAAAGCGGGCGAGGGGTGGCGGCTGGCCGGAGACCCGCGGAAGTCCGAGATTCACCTCCAAGTCGCTCAGGACCTCGGTGAGGACACCGGCGATCCCGAAATTGAAGCCCGATCGACCGTGTCGTTGGGACACCTCTACAGCTACATGGGCCGACCGGTGTTGTCCGGCGCGAGCTTTGACCAGGCACGCGCACTGGCCATCGGTTCGTTCAATACACGGGAGCTTGCGGAAGCGGCGCCGTGGCGACGTGAGGTGGCCGTTGATGCGCTCAATGGACTCGGTGCGCTGGCCCTCGAAAATGGAAACACCGAACACGGCGATGCGCTGCTCGAGCGCGCGCGGGAAATTGCCGGTACGGATGACCTGTTGGCTGCCCGAGCGCTCAACACCTTGGCGCTGCGCACCATTCGCAACGGAGACAACACCGCGTCGCTGGCGCTTCTGGAAGAGGCAAAGACACGGGCAGAGCGCGCGAACGATCCGTTGCTCTTGGGGCGAATTCTCAACAACCTTGGCACCCTGCATACCGAAGCGGAACAGTACGATGATGCGTTGGACCTCTACCAGACGGCGCTCCGAATTCGCGAAGGGTTGGATTACCGACTGGGCGCCGTGATCAACCTGCACAACATTGGCGATGTTCATTTTCGATTGGGAGACGACGCACGGGCATGGGCATCCTTCAAGAAGAGCCGCGACATTGCTTCCGCCTCCGGGTACGCGCCTGGAGTCGTCATGAACGACGCATTCATGGCGTATTTGGAGGGGAAGAAAGGCGAGGCCGACATCGACCAGCGTCTGGTCGCGATTACGGCGAAGGCCGACAAGACCGCGCACAACGAAACCCGTGTCAACGCGCGTTTTTTGCTTGGGAAGCACCGGCAGGAAGGAGGGGACACCGTCGGCGCGCGAGAGGTGTGGGAAGAGGGCATTGCACTGGCTGCGGCGCTCGAAGCCCCCCAGCTGGCCCGGGAGTTGAAGGCATCGTTGGCTGCGCTTGGCTGAATCCGGCGCAACCGTATACGCAGGGGTACCCCCCCCCCACGCTGGAGAGTCCCCATGATTCGCATGTTGTGCCTTGTCGCTGGATTGATGAGTTCACCCATGGCCATTGCCGACGATGCGGCGCCCGTCGGAGCCACCCAGACAGAAGCAGCGGCCGTCGAGGCAACGACCGAAGCCGAACCGGCGACTCCTTCGCCCGTCGAAGCGGTCGAGCCCGCTGTGGAGGCCCCCAAGACTGCGGACGACGGCGGATTCGAGGCAGCGATTGACCGCGCCTTCGGTGCCTACCTCGTGGGGCCCATCGCGTCGGTGTTCTTTTGGAACATCCCCGGCCTGGGCATGCCGCTTGTCGTGTTCTGGCTGTTGTTGGGAGCGACGTTCTTCACGGTCCGGATGGGTTTTGTGAATGTTCGGTTGTTCCGCCACGCCATCGACTTGGTCGCGGGGAAGTACGACGATGAGGAAAGCGAAGGCGAGGTCACCCACTTCCAAGCATTGTCTGCAGCACTCTCGGCCACGGTGGGCCTGGGCAACATTGCCGGCGTGGCCATCGCGGTTGCGCTTGGGGGGCCGGGTGCCACCTTTTGGATGATTCTCGTCGGGCTGATTGGGATGAGCGCGAAGTTTACCGAGTGCACGCTGGGACAAGCCTATCGCCGAAAGCGCAGCGATGGCCGAATCATGGGTGGGGCGATGTACTACCTGAGTGAAGGCTTGTCCGAGAGGGGCTTGGGCGGACTCGGGAAGGCGCTTGCGGTGGTGTTCTGCATTCTCTGCATTGGCGGGTCGTTTGGCGGCGGCAACGCGTTCCAGGTCAGCCAATCCATGAGCCAAATTCAAACGGTCGTCCCGTTCTTTGCCGACAAGGGTTGGTTGTATGGCCTGGTCATGACCGGCATCGTTGGCGTCGTGATCATCGGGGGGATTCAACGCATTGCAACGGTGGCCGAGCGCATTGTCCCGCTGATGTGCACCGTGTACGTGCTGGCGTGCCTCTACATTCTGGCCGTGAATGCAGGGGCCATCCCGGGTGCATTCGCCGCCATCATCGATGGCGCCTTCAACCCGGATGCCATCGAAGGCGGATTCATCGGTGTCCTGGTCATCGGCGTCAAGCGGGCGGTGTTTTCGAATGAAGCAGGGGTTGGGTCTGCAGCGATCGCCCACGCCGCTGCCAAGGTCAAGCACCCCGTGGAGGAGGGCGTTGTTGCCTTGCTGGAGCCCTTCATCGATACCGTTGTTGTGTGCACCATGACGGCACTGGTGATCGTCATCACGGGCGCGTGGAACAGCCCCGACGCGGCCTTTGTGGCTGCCCGCGAAGCGGGTCAGGGCGGCGCACTGACGTCGCTGGCGATGACCAGCGTGATTCCCTGGTTCCAGTACGTTTTGTCCGCCGCGGTGGTCTTGTTTGCGTTTTCCACCATGATTTCGTGGTCCTACTACGGCGAACGGTGTTGGGCCTGGTTGTTCGGGGACCGAAGCTCGATGGTGTACCGCGGGCTCTTTTTGACCTTCGCATTCCTCGGGTCAATCGTGACTGCAGGCAACGTCCTCGACTTCTCGGACCTGATGATCTTGGGCATGGCGTTTCCGAACATCTTGGGCCTGTTGCTCCTGAGCGGAAAAGTGCGCAGCATGCTGGATGAATACACCGGCATGCTCAAGAGCGGCGCGATCAAGAAGACAAACTAGCCTGAGGCAGCGGCTTGCCCACGACGCGGACCACGGCGGCGCATGCCAGGCACCCGAGTGCCAGGCAGAGCCAGGGATTGACTCCGAAACCGGCGGGGATGCTCCCCACCGCGATGCTGATCCCTCCCGCTGACAACGCGTAGGGCAGCTGTGTCGCGACGTGGGCTGCGTGGTCGCACCCCGTTCCGGTGCTCGACAAGATGGTGGTGTCTGAAATGGGGGAGCAGTGATCCCCCCAGGTTGCACCCGACAACACCGCAGCGCTCGTGGCCAACGCCAGCGCCGTCGTGGGCTCGAGTTGCAGGGCCAGTGGAATGGCCAATGGAATCATGATGGACATGGTTCCAAAGCTGGTCCCCGTCGCGAACGCAATGGCGGCGCTGATGGTGAAGACCAAAGTGGGCAACGACCAGCTGGGGACTGCCGAGCCGAGGGTGGCAACCAGGTACTGGGCAGCCTGCAGTTCACCGATGGCTGACCCCATGGCCCAGGCAAGGAACAACACGACCATGGCATCCACCAATCCACGGATCCCCGTCAATGCCGCCTCGGTGACGCCTTTGGTGCTGAGGGCACCCAGGCCCACAGCGCCGAGAGCGGCCACCGTCAGTGAGGCGATGGAGCCGTGGAGCATGGCGTCGTAGCCGTCGGCCCCTCCGATGATCTCGAACAGCCGGGCGTCGGGTCCCGCTGACGCGGCACCTTGAAGCCACAACGAGACCCCGGTCACGCCCACCAACGCCCCAATGGGAACCGCGCCGAGCCACGCGCGACTGACTGGGATTGGGGTGGGGTCGGGCACAAGTCGTTCGGACTGGGCGCGGACCTCGGCGGTTCGCATGGGGCCAAAATCGCGGCCCGTCCAAGCAATGGCCAGCGCAAAGAAGAGCGCGAGGAATGGATAGAATCGATACGGTAGGCCTTCCAAGAAAAACGCATACGCGTTGGTGTCAACCCCCGATGCGGCCAGGGCATCGCCCATCAGGCTGACCTCGAATCCAATCCAGGTGCTCACGAGCGCCAAGGTGGCCATGGGTGCCGCCGTTGAGTCGACGATGTACGCCAACTTCTCCCGGGAGAACCCCAAGCGATCGGACACCGGTCGCATGCTGCCACCCACAATGAGGCAGTTGGCGTAATCGTCGAAGAACACCACCATTCCGGCGAACCAGCTGGCCATCATGCCGCTGCGTCGTGTGCGGGCCCACCGTGTGACTCGCTGAACAAGTGCTTTCGTGCCCTGGCCCTGGCTCACGATCTCGAGGGTGGCGGCGACAAACAAGGTGAAGAGCGTGACCTTTACATGGTCTCGGTTCGCGATGGCGTCCAACAGCAAGGGGTCCACGGTGTAAACCAGCGCATCCCAAGGGTTGAACGACTTCAGGATCAACGCGGCCAGCAGGACCCCGGCGCCCAATGACGAAACGATCTGCCGTGTCTTCAGTGCAAGCCCGATCGCCAGTGCGACTGGCGCCAATGAGATGATTCCCGGTTCCACCATGTCACCATCGTAGTAGAGCGGAGCCCAGCGGTGCGGGATAACGTGCACGGATGAAGGCATTTCGCGCTCACAGCGATACCCGCATCGCGCCTTTTGGCGACGATGTTTCCGAGACGATGGTTGATGGTCGAACGTTGGCTGAGGTGCAGGCGTCGGTCTTGGCAGCCGCGGGCTGCACTCCGGTCGACCATCCACCAAGCGATGAGCCCTACCTGCTGTACAGTGACCGGACGTGGTTCACTGCCGAAGCCGTGCGGCGGTTGGTCCGCTTGGGTGGAGGGCGTTTCCGGGCCAAGGATGAGGCATGGTTCGCTTGGACCGGCGCGCAGCAGTCCACTCCAGCTCCGGGGGTCTACGAGCTGGCGGTCGTGCGCGGTGCTCCATCCTTCGAGAACGCGGAGCCGATCGACGTGGAAATGGGCCTGCGGGACCTGGACTTGAACGTGCGCCAAAAAGCATTTGCGAAGGCCAATGAACGAACCGTCCGGGTCGGCCCGGCCATGGTTCATCAGGTCCACCACTGGACGCACATCATTCGAATCAATCAGCTTGCGCTGTTGGCCCGTGCGGAAGAAGCCCGCTTCGAGTGGGAGTCAGCCGGATGGCTGAAGCGAGCCGCGATGGCCCTCCGGCTGTTGTGGAAGCTGAGGACCTTGAACCCGGGACGCATTCCCGGGAGGCTCAGTGAGGTTGGTGAGAACGCTTCGGTCCATCCAACCGCCGTGGTGGAGTTTTCCATCATTGGAGAGGGGTGCGAGATTGGCCCCCACGCAGTGGTTCGAGGCAGCGTGCTCGCGGCCGGTGCGAAGGTCGACTCGCACGGCACCGTGAACGCGTCTGTACTGGGCGTTGGTGCCCATGTGGGGCGCTACGGGCATGTCAATCTCTGCAGTCTGTATCCAGGTGCCATGGTGTCTTCCGGAAGCGGCTTTCAGTCATCCGTCTTTGGGCGGGACTCCTTCATGGCGTGGGGCAGCACGGTGCTGGACTTGAGCTTTGGTGCGAGCATCAAGGTGGAAGTTGACGGGCCGGGTTCGGAACGCGTCGACACGCAGGAGCACTTCATGGGTGCGGCGATCGGGCACGATGCGAAGATCGGGAACGGGGTGAAAATCGGCTTCGGTGTCGCCGTTCCGAACAACGCATTGGTCGTCGATGGGGGAGAGATGCTTCGGGAGTGGGGCAGCGCTCCGGTTGGAGAGGCCGTTGTGATTCGGTCCGGAAAGCCGGAGCCCATTCGCTGAAGCGATTCAAGTCCGAGCGACTCGAGCGATGCCTGCGGGGGTCGCTGGGACCACCCCGTGCTCCGTAATGATCCCGGTGACCAGCGCGGCTGGCGTCACATCGAACGCGGGGTTTCGCGTCGTTGACACCACCGGCGTCGTTCGCACACGGATGAACTGCCCGTCGTCTGACCAACCCCAGGTGTGGCTGACTTCTTCGCCGCCGCGCTCCTCGATGGGAATGTCCATTCCAGTGGGGCATTGCGGGTCGATGGTGGTTGTCGGTGCCGCGACGTAAAACGGAATTTCGTGGCGGTGGGCCACCACCGCGCTCGAGTAGGTGCCGATCTTGTTTGCGACGTCGCCGTTGGCCGCGATTCGGTCGGATCCCACAATCACCATGTCGATTTCACCGCGTTGCATCAGGTGACCGGCAGCATTGTCCGCGATGACGGAGTGGGGGACACCCTCTGAAGCCAGTTCCCATGCCGTGAGGCGGGCCCCTTGGCTTCTTGGCCGGGTTTCATCGACGAAAACGTGCACGGGGTTGCCCGCACGGTGGGCGACGTAAATCGGTGAGAGCGCGCTGCCCCAGTCGACAAACGCCAGCCATCCAGCGTTGCAGTGAGTGGACACTCGGGCCGCATGGGGAATGAGCGGGGCGCCGTGCTCACCGATGGCGCGGCAACACTCGGCGTCATCGTCGGCCACCGCTTGCGCCGCTGCCACGGCCGCTTCCCGGGCATGGGCCAGGTTCGAGCCCTCGGCCTCGACGGCCTGGAGAACGGCGCGGATTCCGTAAAACAGGTTCTGTGCCGTTGGGCGCGTGTTTGCCATGGTGTTGGCTGCAAGCTCGATGTAGCGGTGAAAGTCGTCGTCTGGAGCCTCCAACGCGGCTTGCGCCATCCCATAGGCGCCGGTCGCGCCGATGGCTCCCGCGCCCCGAACCACCATCGTACGGATGGCGTCCGCGGTCTGGGTGTGGTGGGTCAGATCGCGGATTTGAAAGGCGTGGGGGAGCCGCGGTTGATCGATCATCCGCACCACACCGTTGTCCATCCACACCGTTCGGGTGGGTGTGCCATTTACCAGCATTCAGGTCCCCTTCGGCCTCACGATTTCGTGTGTGGCCCGGCAGTCATTATCGGTCTTCTGTATCTCGCCCACGCGGAAACGAAACCAGCCCATGTAGTTTGCCCGCCACCAGGCCATCAGGTCCATGTGGCGCCAACGGCGGTCCAGCAAGGGGCGGTACCATCGGTCTGTGTAGGTCTTGTTTCGCAACCAGTCGAGGACCTCAAAATCCTGGCCGTCCCAGCGCGCATAGTTTGACGACTGAAAGGTCCAAGATCCCGTGTTGACATAGACCCGGCCAGGGGCCACCTCGACCCTTCCGGGCAGGTGCGAGTGACCGGTCACAATGTACCGGTGGGGTCCGGTCTCGAGGGCGCTGCGCACGTTTTCCCAGATGCCCTGGGGATCGCCCAGTTGGGCGTGCACCCAGTACCGTTCTTGGGTGTCGAGCCGTTTCTTGAGCGCGTGCAGGCCAACCTTGGTGAGTTGATTTTTGAGCCAGATCAGCTTGTGGAACAGCCAGAACATTGCCCGATTGCTGCGGGTGTAAAACTGCTCGAGTGGGACGCGAATGCGGGTGCGGAGCAGACGCTCGATCAAGTGGTGAACCTGCGTGGCGACGTGGGTTGCTTCGAGGTTCGGGCCAATGAATGGGTCGTATTCGTAGCCGTGCTGGACCAAGATCGAATCGCCAATGGCAAGGCTGGAGCACACGTCGAAGCGAAGAATGTCCTTGAAGAACGACATGTCTGCGTCGTGGTTTCCCCAGATGTAGGTCACCCCAGACGTGTCTGCGAGCGCGGACAATGCGCCGAAGAGGGAGCCGTGGGCCTTGAGGACTCGACTAAAGAACCAGGCCTGATGAAAATCGATCGCGTCGCCCACGATCACGAGGTGGGCTCGGCGGCTTGCCACATGGTCGAGAAACGCGACCAGCGCTTCATCCTTGTCCCCGAACGCATCGGATGGACTGCCGTCTCCCAAGTGCAGATCCGAGATGAAAAATATCTCGCGATCCGCGTTCATTGTTTTGTGGATGCGTGTGGTCACGGATCGAGCTTAGTAGAGTCAGGAGTGGAGGTCACCCTTGGAATGGAAACGGCATACTGCAGACGTGGAATTTTTGGGGACGTTTCCAGGCCGGTTGCCCGAGGCGGTGTTGCCCGAGGTTGCATTCGTGGACCGCTCCAACGTGGGGAAGTCCAGCGCCATCAATGCGTTGTTGAACCGGAAAAAAGCCGCGCGGGTGAGCGCCACCCCGGGTCGGACCCAAGCCGTGAATCTGTTTCGCGTATCTTCGGTGCTCTGTCTGGCTGACTTGCCGGGCTACGGGTTCGCGAAGGCGCCGGATGGGGCGCGTCGGGCTTGGGGTCGGCTGGTGCGTCGCTACCTGTTGACGCGCGAGGCGCTGGCATTGGTGGTTTGCCTGGTGGATGCGCGTCACCCCGCGCAAAAGGTCGACATCGACATGCTCGACCTGCTGAGCGAAGCCGAGGTGCCGTTCATTGTGGTTGCGACGAAGGTGGACCGGGTGAAGCGGTCAAAGCAGGCTGCGCACTTCAAGACGCTCGCCGCCGGACTGCGCATTTCGCCGGCCCAGATCATCCCGTTCAGCAGCACGGAAAAGACGGGCTTGGACGATGTCTGGGGTGTACTGCTCGATGTCGTGGCCGCGGAATAGCTTCAAGAGCCGATGCCCGGCACCAAGATGAGCAGGTCGACGACGCCAAGGCTCACCGCACCATCGCCAAGCACCAGCAGCTGGACGTTGAAGACCCGGTCATCCCAGGCAGGCGGAATCATGGCCTGCAATTCAACGGTGAAGTCCAGGGTGAGCTCGCTGCCCGACGAGACAACGATGCCGGTGTAGCTTGACGGGTCGATGCTCCGCACGAATCCGTAGGGATCTTCCGAAGCAACCATCTCCACCGACGAGAACTCGACGCTGTGGACGAGGTCTTGAATCGCATTGACGATGGTTGTCCGGAACGCGGACGACGAGCTGGACCAGCTGAAGACCAGGCGGTCGTCCACAGCACCGTCGCCATCGGTATCCGCGTAGGAACTTGTGCCGTCTGCCAGCTCGTTCATCTGTCCGCTGCTCGCGCCATAGACGCCCATCCCGATCAACCGGGCACCGATGTCGTTGACCGCTGCAATGACGTCTGACTTGCCCGCATCATCGGGACAGCCTCCAGGAACGCCATACCCAGACTCCGGGTCGCGCATTGCATTGTCGGTCACGTAGAAGATGACGGGCAGGGCAAAGTCGCGGAACCCAAACCCCCCGATGGTGCCGCCACCGGGTACGCCACTGTTGTAGCTCTCGATGGCTCCACCAAACGGATCCGACCCATCCGCCAAGAAGGGCG
>JAYZVA010000072.1:0-16261 GCA_036156175.1 Myxococcota bacterium | reverse complement strand
GGCTTCGATTCGACCGTGGACTTCGACCGCGCCGTTGGGGGCATGGATGTGGTGAAGCTCGAAATCGTTGTTCAGTACAACGTTTCCATCCTGGCTAGTGAGGCTGTGAATTCCGCCTTCGATTTGACCGTGGAGGATGATGTCTCCTTGGTTCTCGATGACCAAGCCATGCTCAGTCATCGACAAGGTGATGCCATCTGGAAGTACAAAAGAATCCGACATACTGTTTCCGTCCCAAAGCGCCGTGGTGTGTGAGGGCTCATACTATAGCGAAACCGACAAATGTGCCCGATCACGGCGCTGGGTTTTGCCTTCGCAGAGCGGGGTTACCGGTAGGCCGTCCGGAGCAAAACCGACGCGTGGTCCTGCGGAGAGGGCCACGAACGCGGTTTGGCGCGCGGATGGCGGGCCCGGGACTCGGCCACCAACGCGGAGAAGAGTTCTTCTTCGGTTCCGACCAAGGTCGCGTCGGGTGCCAGTTCGGCGCATCCGCCCAGTCGGGGTCCAATGATGCGAAGCCCCGAGGCCGTGGCCTCGCGGACCACCAGAGGGCTGTTTTCTGGCCAGATTGATGGAAGAACCAGAACGTCGTGTTCGCGCATCAATCGGGGAACGGCATCGGACTCCACAGCGCCGACCCAGGTGACGTTCGGGAGCGCCATGGCGCGCGCTCGAACCGATGCCCCAAATCCTGGGCGGCCATCGAATGGAGGGGCATGGCCCGCGATGGTCAACGTGGCGTTTTCCGAGAGCCGTTCGAAGCATGCCACCAACCGGTCGACGCCTTTTGTCGGAAGGATGCTGCTGGCGAACAGGAACCGGACCGGGCCAGATGCCCGTTCAGTGGGCGTGGATGGGACCGGCAGTGGCGGATGGAGAAGGGGAAGGTCCGTGTGGCTTGGCTTCGCAAATCCCAAGCGAACGATGCGCTCGGCCAGATCGCGCGACGGAGCGAGCAGGTGGTCTGCGGCCGAGATGGCCCGCTTTGCGGCCTCCAATCGGGCCGCAACGCCCGGATGGTCGGCCTCGGATCCGGCGCGGGATGCGAGCTGCCGAGCGAGCCGGTACAAGCGGGGTGCGCGCGCCACCCAATGCCCAATGGCGTGCAGCACCGGGTGGGTCCGCAGGGCGGGTCCGAGGCATCGAGTGCATGCGGTCGCATTGGGTCCATCGCACAGCGCGAGTTGCGCTGTCAGAAGTTGTCCCCGTGCGCACGGAATCGCGTAGTCATGGAGCGTGAGAACCGTGCGGCACGGCGTGTGCTCGATCAGCGACAAGGGCCACCCAGACAGGTGGTGGATGTGCACCACATCGGGGCGCCACTCGGCGCACCAATCGACCCAGGTTGCAACCGAGCCATTCCAGGTGTCGGACCATGCGCGAACGCGATCGGTTCCGATGCTCCAGTGCTCGACGCCCCCATCGCGCTCAATCAGTCGGGTGCGGCCATTCGACTCTGGGCTGGCCACCGCCACGTCGTGGCCGACGGTCGCGAGTGCGTGCGCGAGGGCATGGACGTACAAACCGGTTCCCCCCATGGAACGGGCCGGGTGGCCGTGGATGACGTGGGCGATCCGCATCAGGCCGACCGCCGGCTGACCCGATGGTACAGGGCTTCGATCTGGTCCACTTGCGCTTTAAACTGGGGCGGCGTCGTGGGCGTGAGCGGCGGCGCGTCCAGCAACCGTCGCATGGCACCGGCCAACGCGGACGCGGAGTTCGGCGCGTACAAGAACCCGTCCACGCCGTCGGTGACCAGTTCAGGGATCCCACCGATGTCCGGCGCAATCACCGGGCATCCCACGGCGCGTGCTTCAATGACGATCAGCGGCGCGTTTTCAGCCCAGCGCGAACCCAACACCAGTGCACGGGCGGAACGCAAGTGTGCGCGCACCTCAGGAGGAGACAGCACGCCCCCGACACGATGACCGAGGGCCGCACCGGGGTCCAGGACGGGTCCGTAGAGTTCCAGCCCGGGTGCATGACGCAGTTGTCGGTGGGCCGCGACGACCAAGTCGGTGCCTTTGTGGTGGGCAACGGTACCAATGTGCACAAACGGCGCGGACGCATTCGTGGCTGGTCGCGGGTCGAACCATTCGTCCTCCAAGCCGTGTCGAATGACCTCGATGGGCCCCAGGCCGTGTTCGCGCGCCAAGACTGCGAGGTGGTCCGATGGAGCGATCAGTGCGTCGGCGCCTTGAAACCACCCCAGCACCATTCGATTGCGGTGGGCCACTGCTTGCGGTTCTTCGATCCGGCCATCCCCTCGAACGGGCGACGGTCGCAGGGCGGCGGGAATCCGGCGGTACCAGCGGTGGAGTCGCTCCGGCGCAATCCACGGCGCTGCTGCAGCCGCAGCCCGGGTCAGCGCCCGCGCCGACGCCGATGGTCGTGGGCGCCATTCGGCATGACACGATGCGCAATCGGTGAGCCGTGGTTGGTGGCACAGTTGGCCGTTGCTGCGGAGCCCCAACCCGCCGGAGGGACACCATGCCCATTGATCGTGCAAGGTCACAATTCGGGGGGCGGAAAACTGCATGGTCGATGACAAAAACTGGGTGTGATGCACGTGAACCACGTCGGGCTCGATGCGCCGCTCCACCGCGGCGGCAATGCCATCGATGATCGGGTCGGCCTCGCCTTGGCTGAGGGTCCGAGTGGCGAGGTTGTTGACGATGCGGGTCACGCCGTGGGCCTCGATGATCTCGTATTGCGATCGCCCCGGTGCGCGCGTGGCCGCCAGCACGTGCACCCGGTGGCCTCGAGCGTTTAGCGCCCGTGAGAGGGCCTGCGCATGGCGTTCGGTTCCGGCGGATTCCCGCGGTGGATAGCCGTGGGCAACCAGCAGAATGGAGAGGGGTTTGGGCATGATTCGTTCGTTGCGAGGCGGAGGCGCCGATATAGATCCGGTATGAACGTATCCGACGGTAGCCGACGCGCACTCTGCGCGGTGTGGATGGTCGCCCTGCTGGGTGGCTGTGGCGCCGACCATTACGCGCGGCAGGGCAAGGATGCCCAGGATGCCCACGACTTGCCCGCAGCGGAGCGCCACTACCGAGACGCCATCGCTCGGGACCCCGAGCATGTGGATGCGTTGGCGGGCTTGGGCTGGGTGTACCTGTTGGCGGGCCAGACAGATGCGGCCGACGCGGCCTTCACTCAATGCCGAAAATCCGATGCAGGAAATGCGGAGTGCTTGAGGGGTGCCGCATCCGTGGCCTCCGCGAAAGGAAATCCCGGCGAAGCCCAGCGATTGCTGAACGACGCGTTGCAGCGCCACCCGCAGCACTCGGGTGTGTTGAGCAGCGCGGCCCTGCTGGACCTCGCAGCGGGTCGAGTGGACCAAGCGCTCCGCCGCTACCGGCAGTTGGTCGATCGAGAGCCCGAGCGCGCGGAGTACCGCTTGGGGATCGCCGAAGCCTTGATGCGGTCGAAGGCGCACGAGGAGGCATTGACGGAGATCGAGGGGGCGCTGGCCCTGCCGGACGCACCCAAGCGGACCCGTGCGATGTTGTTGCAGACCCAGGCTCGCGCGCTGGTCGCCGCCAGTGCGCGTCGGGTCGATCCAGAATCCTGCGAGACCACCGCAGCGCCCGTGCGTGCATGGCTCGATGCGGCCGACCGGGCCGTCGATCTCGCTGAAACGGTTGGCGTGGCGTTGCCGGAGCTTCCGGTGGTCGAACGCCGAATCCGGAACCAGCGGGCGCGGGTGAGTGAACTGTGTCCCGGGTGAACCGCCGCGGTTTCACGCTCATCGAGGTCGGCATCGTGGTGGCCTTGTTTGTCGTCCTCGCCGCGATCGGTTGGGGGAGCACCCGCGGCCAGATGCCGCGGTATCGCCTGATTCGGGGGGCCAAGGATCTCAAGGGGGATCTCACCAACCTGAAGAACTTGGCGGTGATGTCGAACCGAGAAACGCGCCTGCTGTTGATCGGATCGCCCGGGCCCTGTGCCGAGACGGACGATTTTGGAGGGTCGTGGTACCTGCAGGCGGGCAATCGGTCGCGGGGATCAACGGAGTGGGAGTTCCTGCCGATGGACACCGAGGTGGCCGGCGAGGATGAAGAACAGGGCGAGGGACGGGTCTCTCTGGGCGACGGCGGCAATCGGGAACTGAAAGATGTCTGCTTAGAACCATGGGAAACGTTGCGGGGTCCGGGTTCCGGATCGGCGGATGCGATCGTGTTCAGTCCGCGGGGGTGGGTGCGGAATCCAGCCTCTGACTTCGGTGACTCTGGTTACGTTACATTGACTTTGACCAACCAAGCAGCGGCCCGGTTGGAGGTGGAGGACAAGGTTCATTTGATGGTGTCTCGTGCCGGATTGGTGCGATTGCACTCGACATTGGGCCACGATCTATCCGATAATCCCGTAGGGACGGGTTCGAGCAGCACAGAGTGATGACTTGGAATTTCAAATCGCAGGCCGAAGCCTCGCGCGCGAGCGAGCGTGGGCTCGTGCATGCGAGGCGCTCAGGCGGTCGACGCGGATTCACGTTGATCGAGTCGCTCATTGCAACGGGCTTGCTCGGATTTTCGCTGATCGTCATGTTCGGATTCCATTCCCAGGCCGTGCGCTCCAACAACCATGCCCGGAAGATGACGGACTGCACGTACCTGGCGCAGCTGCAGATGGAACGGTTGATCGCGCTCCCATGGTCTGAGGAGAGCCGCCCCACCACGTTGACCGACATTGGGTCAGATGGGTCGGAGAGCGATTCGTGGAGCTACCTGCCGCATCCGTCGGGCGGACCCGATGCAGTCGACGCGGGGAACACCGCATCGGGAGACATCGGCGAGGCGGTCTACTACGTGAGCTGGGACATCGAAGAAATGGACTCGGAGCCCACGTGGCTTCGGATGCGGGTGCGGTGTCAGTACAAAGACGTGGCGTTCAATCAATGGAAGGGCACCACGGTGTCTTCGTACCGGTTCCGGGACAGCTGATGCGCACCGTTCGCCGAGGATTCACGCTGATCGAGATGATGATTGCGGTCGTTGTGTCCAGCATTGTGGTGGCCGGCTTGTACTCGATCTTCAACCTGCAGAGTCGGCAGTTTCTGTACCAGGACCTCCAGATGGAGATGCACCAGAACATTCGGTTCGCCACCGACGTGTTGTCGCGGTCGATTCGGATGGCTGGCTACGGCACCGGCGGGACGGTCACGGGCTACCATGGCTCCACCACCGACGACACGACGCTCCCGGTCATCATGAGTTGGGACGCCCAGGGCGACAACGACAGCGACGGGATCACGGTGGTGTACGCCGATCCCAGCCTGCGCATGAACACCGCTGCGAGCATCGAGACATGCGGCACCGAGTCGTTCACCTTCGACCTCACCATCTTGGACCAGGATGCCAAGATCGCGGAGTACGAGGCGGGCGAGTTGCTGGTGTGTTCCGATTACGCCAACCTGACCGGCATCGAAAGCTACTTGTGGGTGATCTCGTCGGTGAGTTCCTCGAGCGGTGTGATCACCGTGGAAAACAACAGCGGGTACTCTGACTACGAAGCCGTGTGCGGGGAAAGCGAAAACCTGGCGCCATCCATGCTGTGTTCCAAGGCCCACGTGATGACATTTTACGTGGACGCCGATGACTCCGATGGTGTCGGCCCGGGCTCGGAAGACAACCCGGTGCTGATGATGGACCTCAACCTCGACTGGCCAAACTCCGACGACGTGCCCCTGGTGGACAACATCGAAGACGTGCAGTTTGAGTACTGCGTGAACGACGGGTCGACGGGGCCAACGTGCGACTCGGACCATCCAGAGAACTGGGACGACGACGTGAGTTCCGGCTCCGAAACCGACGTCTGGATGGTTCGCATGCACATCGTTGGGCGGAGTTCGCGGAAGGACCCGCAACTGTTGCGGACCTCGACCCGCCCTGAGCTCGCGAACCACAGTGCCGCGAGTTCATCCGACCACTACTACCGCCAAGTGCTCACCACTGAGGTGGCTGTTCGAAACCTTCGCCTGCAGGACAACCTCTGATGCCGATGGTTCGCACACAGCGCGGGTACGCGATGCTGCTCTCCATGTTGTTGATCGCGATTCTCGCCGTGATCGGCGCCACAACGCTGTCGATTGCCGGGGTCGACCAGCGGATTGCGCTGCACAACCGAAAACACATGATGGTGATGAACACTGGCGACGCCGGCACGGAGCACGCTCGATTCCAGCTCGAGCACGAAGATCCACCCACGGAAGGCGTGAACCCCGATGAGGACACGTGGCCCGATTTCGTGCTGGCGACCGAAGCGGAGGAGAAGTACGGCGGCCTCAACTACGCCCACAACCTGGGCGTCTATTGGGTGCAAGCCACGTACCACCGGTGCGGAAACCCACCGCCCGGCTACTCGACTGAGATCGGAAACACCAAGTTTCGCAGTGACTACTGGGAGATGAAGTCACAGGCTCGTATGCAAGATACAACCTACTCCAACGTCAATGAGACCTCGTCAACTGTCGTGCTCCTGCTGCGAAAAGTTGTCAAAGGTACCTGCAAGGTCCGATGAACAGGTCTACATTACATAGTGGCATGCGTTCAGTCGTGATTTCAACATTGGCGTTGTGGGGTTCTGCCGCGTGGGCTTCGTCGTCCTCCTCGGGCGAAGAGTGGCTCTCCATCACGGAGGCGGTCGAGCCCAACATCTTGTTTGTTGTGGACTTGTCGAGTCACATGGCCGAGCCGTGTGCCTACGGCGGTGATGGCGATGTGGACGATGATGAGGACTCCTGCATTGACGATGTGGTCACCGCGATCGACAAGCTCACCCAGCACTACGACTGGGCGCGCTACGGCGTCGTTGGAACGACCCAGTCGGAGAGTGACGACGGGTTCACCAAGGTCGTTCCGCTGGGTGCGTCGCACTCTGAACTCTCCGCAGCGATCGAAGACTTGGATGACTACGTCGACGACTGGGGCACCGATACCCGGAACGTTGCCGAGGTGTTGTCGTCGCTGATCAACAACTATTTCGAGAACACGACCGAAGACGACGACGATGATGACGACGGCGATGGGTACGCTGCGGACTGGAACCGGGCGCCGATTCAGTACCATTGCCAGCAAAACCACGTCATCGTGTTGACCGGGAGCATCCCGTGGGACGACGACGGGGTTGACTCCGACCACGTCGACGACATCAGTCCGGACTATACGTGCGACACGGAAGACGAGAGCAGCGCAGACAAGGACTGCATGTACGACAACGTCGTGCACCACATGTGGAACACGGACTTCCGAAGCGACCTGAGCGGGACCAACAACGTATTGGTCCACACGGTGTCGTTGGGGGTGGGCGGTTCGTCACTGGCCGAGGCGATGTACGGAAACAGCTCGGACGTCACCGATGGCGATACGCTGTACTCCTCCACGTCGGACGGCGACAATCTGATCAGCGTGATGATGTTCATGCTGCGGAGCATCCGGAGCGGGTACTTCAGCCGGTCGACTCCCGTCGTCACCGCCGATGGCGCACACCTTATCTACAGCTATTACCAAATCGGCGGCACAGCGACCGGGGCCGGCGGCGCGTTCATCAACCCCCAGGCTGAAGGTCACGTCCGGGCGTACGAGATTGAGGACGACCCGACAAGCTCGGAGTACGGCGAGGTCCAGTACGATGGCGACACCGACATCGGCGGTGCACTGTGGGACGCGGGTGAACTGTTGGTCAGCCGGCTTGTCACCTCCGCTGAGAGCAACCCGAAGAACTTCGACGGATTCGGGCGCCGCGAGATTTTCACCTTCTTCGAGCCCATGGCCGACGCAATCAGCGAGTCGGACGACGACAAGCGCCAGAGCTTGGACCGAAGCTTCGTCACCGCCGTATCGGGCAGCGACGACTACCTCGACAAGATCTTGGATGCAGACGGGGACGAGAACTCGGCCTACAACCTGGATGGAAGCACGTCCGACACTGTGACCGACCAGGTCAACGGGAACGACCTTCAGGAGTTGGTCGACTTCATTCGCGGTTACGCGCACGCCGAATATCGATACCTGGGGATCGAGAAGGGCTATTGGAAGCTCTACGATTCACCGCACGCGGTGCCGTTGGTGGTCCAGAATCGAAACAACCTGTACTCGATGGACCTGTCGTACCGAACGTACTTGAACGCGCTCGAAGCCGCGGAGTTCCCCGACATGGTGTACGTTCCGGCGAACGACGGGCTGCTCCACGCGTTTTATCTGAAGGACGTTGGTGCTCCGGCCGAGGGGTTGACCAGCGAACACTACGACGAAGAAGCCGGTCGCGAGGCATGGGCCTGGATGCCGGGATACCTGCTCGAACGCGACCCCCCCCCCGCCCGGGCCGGCCGAGCCATCGACATGATGCTGTACGGCCGAACCTTCCTGTTTGACGGCAGTCCCGTCTACGAAGACGTGTGGGTCGACGCCGACGGCGACAACCAGAAAGACTGCGAGTCGGTCTCCGCATCGTCCCACGACTGCGAATGGCACCGTGTGTTGGTCGTGCAGCAGGGCAAGGGCGGTCCGGTGACCCTGGCGCTGGACATCACCAACCCACTCGATCCGAAGTTCCTGTGGGAGCAGACCGACGAAGAGGACCCGACCGCCATGGGATACACGGTGGGGCGTCCGGTCATCACCAACGTCTACGACAACTCGGGCGAAGAGGCCAAGGACCGGTGGGTGGCCATGTGGGGCTCGGGACGCGCCGTCCCATACGGGCGGAAAGAGGCGTACTACAAATCGAGCGAAGCCAACCTCTACATGTGGCACGTCGGCGACACGTACTTCAAGAACTCCGCCACCTACGTGTACTCGGCCCGCGGCGACAACGGCCACCCGGAGGCCAGCACGGAGCGTTCGGACCTTCAATACGATTCGGATTCAAACTACGAGTACGGCTACATCTCGGCGGCACTCGCGGTCGTCGATACCGACTCCGATGGTGACGCTGATACGGTGTATTTCCCGGTCACCGCGTCGTACAAGCCAACCTCCGAGGATGGGTCCGGACCCGACACCGTGAAGGACCCCGGATCGACGTGGATGTACAAGGCTTGCATCGACACGGACGATCCCGACGACCTCACGTGGGTGGAATTCTTCGACCCGATTGACGACGGCGGTTTGTCGATACGGCCCGAGGTGTACTACGCCGCGACAACATCGTGGCACTCCGATGGCCAGTTGGGTGTGTACTGGGGCACGGGCACCCCCTATGACCGCGACTACAGCTCGAATCCCGGATATTTGTTCGCCGTCAAGGACTCCAGTCCGAAGAGCTGCACCAGCTTTGATGTCAACCCGATCACCGACTGCGGAGACAACGGTGTCTACGAGTTGGATTCGGGCGAAGGGTTGACCGGCGATCCGTTGGTGTACGCCGGCGTGGTGTACTTCACGACATGGGTCCCGAAGGAAGATCGCTGTGAAGGCGGAACCGGGCGGCTGTATGGCTTGGACTTCGAGGACTGCACCGAAGGACTCGATACCAACGGCGACGGAGACTTGGACGACAGCGACGGTGACTACGTGGAGCGGGATGATGAGTATCTGTCGAGCGTGACGGTCACCGAGCAGGGCACCTTGGTGTTCGGGACATCGAACCCCACCACCGACGGTTCGGGCGGTGCGGTGGTGACCCGCGACATCGCAGACGACCCGTTCATGGGAACCGCGGCCATGGCATGGCTTGAGGTCTTTTAGGCCAGATCTGGTAGGCTGACGGCCATGAACCCCATTGCCGTGGCGCTGCCGCTCATTCTCGGACCCACGACCGCTGTTGCGGGGGGTGGATACATTGGCATTCGGTACCAAGCGCAGCCCGAAGGCCTCGTCGTGACCGCAGTGACCGAGGGCGGTCCCGCTGAACGCGCGGGGATGGCTCCAGGCGACCTGATCGTTCGTGTGGACGGTGTGAACCTGGGGCCGGGGGTGACGGCGCCGACGCTCAGTGGTGGGGTGGACGAACCGGTTGAGCTCGGTCTTGTTGCGCCGCTTGCGGACTCCGTCCGAACCATCACCCTCGTGCGCGCATCGAAGCGTGGTGCGATCGCCCCAGCGCGACCGAAGGCTCGCCGAAACTACAATCGGTTCTCGGGGGCCATGCGCCGGGGGCCCATTCGAGAAGCTCGAGCGGCCGCCGAACGGCTCATTGATGCCGACTTTGATGGGATGGTTCCCGAGCAAGCCTTCGCGCCGCTGCGCCGTGGGGCGCGGCGGCATCCTCGAAAGACGCGCGCAGTGCTCCGGACCATGGCAGGGCGAGTGGAGCAACACCCCGAACTGAGTCGGCTCATCGGTGCGTCGTACCGGTGGCTTGGGGATTCAGAGCGCGCGGTTGAGCACCTCCGGGCCGCTCTGGACGCCGCACCCGCGGCGTTGGACGAGCGGCTGGGCGTGCGCGCGTGGGTCGCCCGAGACCTGGCCAGCGCGATGTGGGACGCGGGGATGCGCAAGGAGAGCATTGACCTCACGCGGTCTTCAGCGCCGTTGCTGCGTTCGGAGAGTCTCTGGAAGAAGACCGGGATGGCGACCCCGACCCCGGCGACCGAATGGCGCGTCCCGGCCATACCGCTGGATGCCATCGAACTGGAGACGCTCGATGGCGCGCCTTGGCGGCTCGAACAGCACGCCGGCAAGCCGGTTGCCCTCGTGTTTTGGGCCAGCTGGTGCGGCCCTTGCAAAAAGGAACTCCCGGCACTGGGTGAGCTGGTCCACTCGCGGCCCGATTGGCCCGTGGCGTTTATGGCCGTCTCGGTGGACGCAGACGCCCAACGGGACCGCGCAATGGCACTGGTGGAAGACTGGAAGCTGCCATTTCCCGTCTCGTTTGATCGGGCGCTCGGTGAGCGAATGGGCGTCGGCGCGTTGCCTGCGCTCCGCATCATTGGGCCAAACGGCGCACTGCGGTCGTCTTCGTCGGGGTATTCGGACCGAAGCATTCAGACGCTCAAGGAGACCCTCGACCGCCTGGTTGCCGACCAAGCCAACGGCGATGAGTCCGTCGCCAGTCGACCGCTTGCAGCCACCTGGACGACCGGCACCGTCGCCCTGCGTCTGGCGGAGAGTTCGCTGAACCTTGGCGATGTTTCGATTCGGGACGGCCGCGTTGCCGCTGTGATGAGCGGGCACGGCGCAGTGGAGCTGCCGCTGCGCGACGGGGCTGTCTCGACGGCAGTTGTGGCCGACGAGACCACACTGTCGGAGTGGGATCAATTCGTCGATTGGTTTGGGGGGCCCATCTCGGCGGGAGACCGGTGGATTCGGGCGCGAAACGGCGACGGTTCGCTCCGATGGTTTCGAACAATGGAAAGCCCCATTCGCGCCCTTGCGGCCAGCGGAGAACAGCTGTGGGTGGCCAGCGACGAAGGCCTCACGGTGTTGGATGTGGAGGGGCGTGTTCGCACGACCGTTGACCGTGCCGTCCTGGGCGTGGCCGCGGCATCGGATGGTGGAGTCTGGGCCGTGGACGGGCATCAACGGATTCGGTTTTCGCCCGATGGAAGCGTGGCCTTTTCGGATGCGGCACCGGGAAGCAGGCTCATCGCTGGGGACGGCAGTTGGGTCGGTGAGGGCTTTCAGCAGTTGGCTCTCGGCCGATTTGGCCCCAATGGGGAGGCCCGGATCGTGGGCCTCCGCCTCGACGGGACGGTGGTCGGATTGGGCGGAGACGGCCAGCCGGCTCTTCGTTTGGATGTCGACAACGAACGCGGGCATTCGCTTGCGATCGGTGACCTCGATGATGATGGTCGGGATGAATTGGTCCTGAGCAGTTTTGGTCACGGTGTGGCCACTTTTGAGTTGGAGATTCCCTGATGGAAACAGACGATCCCGTCGCCGCCTTGACCTCGAAGAACATTGCGGACCGTGCGGCTGCCTGCCGCGACCTGTCGCGGATTGGCACGGTTGAGCACATCGATGCGTTGACCGCACGAGCCGCTGAAGACAAGAGCCCGGGGGTGCGGCTGAATGCATCCGCAGCGGTCGCGGACATCCTCTCTCGGTGTCGGGTTGGTTCGGCCCGCGACAAACTCAACGACGACCAGCGTGACGTGTATTTGGCTTCGTTCGGGCGCATCAGTCCCGTTCACAACGGCGGAGTGTTTCCGATGGTGGCGGTGCTCGATCGCCCCAAGAGTCTGACGATTCTCAAGGGCGGGCTTCGCGATCCACGCGCCGATGTGCGATTGGCCGCGGCCGTCGGATTGATGCGCTTGTGCATCAGCGTCGCGGTCGCAGAAGACGCGGCACTCGAACAAGCGGTGGTGGCGCTGTTGGATGATGGGCGGCACCATCCGGATGCAGTGGCACAAATTTGCCGCCTGTGCGCGGCCGCTGGGTACCGCTCCGCGATACCCCGGATTCGGCAAGTCAACCTGAGCGGAACCCACCAGGATACGGTGCTCGAGGCGCTTGGAATTCTTGATGGGGCTGAGAATCCCTTGCGCGGCGTGTGGTTCAGCGACGGCCGCGATGCGGGCGAGTCCAACCTTGTTTCGCCATTGGGGACGGCCATGATGGCCTTCGATTCCAGCGGGGCGCTGTTCCACGACGGCAAACGGTGGTCCACAGCCGGATCATTCGCGCCCGCACGCCGAATGTTCATTCGCCGCTCCGGTGAGGCGGATGCTCGACCCGCTTTTCAGGCCTTCGGGCGGACCTTCTACGCGGGCGTCAGCATCCACGCCACTCACACCGATTGGGCGGTCGCCGGGAGAGCCACAAAGAGTGCGGCCCGGGCGATTGCGGCCGTTGAACCGGCCCTCGGGGATACGGCTGCGGAGCACCGAGCGTTGGCGCACTTGGCCATGGGTGCGGGCATGAAGGAACGCGCCCAACAATCGTTGGAGTCTGCCATCTCGGCCAAGAAGACGCCCGCGGACTGCTGGCTGCACTTGGCGGACCTGCTGTGGGCGTCCGAAGACCGGCCCGCAGCGCGGCTTCACTACGCCACCTACATCAAGAAAGCGAAACGAAAGGACGACGAGGCGGGCATGGACCGCGCGAAGGAGCGCGTGTAGCCCCTCATCAGTTCCAGATGGCTTCCACGTCCCACCGCTTCACGCGGACCCGAAGCACCAGGTCCGAGTTCACCACCGGCAGCATGATCATGGCGCGCTGGTTGCGCTTGTCCCAACCGCCGCCGGTCCGTCCGGTGCGATACTCAAAAAGCGTGGGCGGCGCGGGCAACTCGAGCGCTTCAGCCTGCGCCGTTCCCGCTCGCTGGATTCGGTCAACCCGCAGGATTCCTTCGTCGGTATAAAAGGTGAATGTGTCGCCATCGCTGCTGGCGCTCGTCCCGGCCGTCACGGTGAAGCTGATGGCGCCGTTGTCGGACACGTAGCGCTCGTCTTCAATCGCACGAGTGAGTTGCAGCCCACTGATCGACCCGTTGACCTCCCAGTTTCCGGCCAGCTCGTCGAATGTCACGGTCCACATTTCCGTGCGGACGACGCCGCCGCACGCGCTGGCTTGGACTCGGCGACCCGTTGCGTCATCGGCCTGCAGTGTCGGGTTCGAGTTGCGCCCAGCGTCGGTGAACTGGACCGACTCAAACCCCTGAGTGACGGGCACATGAGGGCCTTGGTAATCGGTCGCTGCGCACCCCGTTGCGCCATCCAGAACCATCAACGACCCGCCGTAGGTGCTGACGGCGACCACTTTGGCTTCCACCCGCCGATCCAGGTCATTGCGCTCGGGGAGGTAGATTCGTTCACGGCTGGCGTCCAAGCCCGCAATGGGTGAGCCGAGGTCGAACCCGCCGATCACATCATCCAGCGGATTGACGTCGAGCCAATCGCCGGACCGCAGGTCGTAGACATCGACCCGGCTCACACCGGCCAGCGCGACAAACAGGTGCTCATAGGTGCGGTTGACCGTGGGGTCGTTGAACAGCCCGCCGGTGTCGGCGTCGTCCACGAGCGACTCGGCGTCGCTGAGCGCGTCGGAGATCCAGGCAAGGTCCGCGACGGGTGCCTCGGTCTGAATGGAAGCGTATTCGCTCTCCTCGGGGCGCTCGATGTCGAGCAACACCTCAAAAAACTGGGGGTTCTTGGCATCGGCAATGTACAGTTCAGCCGCGCTCTCGCCGAACGCGAATCGCCACGCTTGGGCGCCATCGGGCAGCGTAAAGCGTCCCCGTTCGCTGTTCGATTCAAGGTCCCAGATGACCACCGAACTGGACTCCGTCAGGGGATCGAAGACCGCCATGGCCATCATCGGTTGTCCCGGCACCCGTTCGAGAGTCAAGACGGTGCCGCCCACCTCATGGACGGAAATGCCGGTGTTGGTTTCGAGGGTGATCCGGTCACCCCGACTCGCATCCCCCGTGAGGGTGAATGCGATCTCGTGATGCTCGCTCTTGAATCGGCTTCCGAAGCGCGCGCGCTCCGGCTGGAGGCCGGAGGCCGATCCTTCCACCGTCCACTCCGTGCCGTCGTATTCGAGCGTCCACGTCTCTGTGGTCGTCCATCCGTTGGTGAGCACGATGTTCTGCATGGTTGCGGCGTTGCCGCTGCCATCGCGGTCATCAAAGGCCGGGTCGGAATGGTCCGCCTCGACGACGACGGGGTGGGGGTCCATCCCCGTGATGTACGGCGCTTCGATCAGGAGTCCATTGGCGGTGTCGGCCGCATAGAGCGTGACGGTGTCGTCGGTGGGCGCCCAGGCAATCAGGTCTCCCAGCTGTCGTTCGGTGCCGGTCGCGATCCATCGAGGACGAACAAAGGGGGCGGCGACTTGGTCCGAGAACAACGTGGCGTGCTTGAGGTCGATCGGCACAATCCGTCCATTTCGGGCGTTCGCCACAAACCCCACGGGTTCGTCGAACGGCCCCATTTCCTGATTGTCGAGCACCGTGGATGCGGTGGGCCCGTCGAAGGACGGTGTGCGCTCGAAGGTGTCATCGCACCCGCCGAGCGCAGCCATCGCGACGAGAATCAGCGGTTTTCGATCCATGACACAGCCTCGAGGTATGTGGAGCTATCGGGATTGATGTCGATGATGCCCAAGGTGGCGTGGGCCACTCGATCTTCAACCTCACCCGTGTAGTTGCCCACCACCAAGTGGTGTCCATCCGGGGAGATGGCAAGGGCATAGGGGTTTTCGCCGACATTTCGGATCTCGCGAATCTGTGAGCCGTAGGGCCCAATTCGCAGGTCGTAGACTGTCACGCTGTTGCGGTTGAAGTTGGACACGAACAAACGCTGCCCATCCGGGTGCATCACCATTTGTCCGGGACCGACAGACTTCATGGTGTTTGACCCTTCGTCTCGCTCGTTGCCCCGGGGGGCGGCGATGAATCCGGTCGCGATGTTGTAGTGGGCCTTGCCGAACTCGTTGTCCTCCAAGAATCCAATGTCGATCTGAACGATGGACTCGGGGGCATCCACCAGGGCCATCAACTGGTCGCTGTCCGGGCGGGTCAACAGTTGGCGGTATCCAGTGGCGTAGACCGATGTGTTCAACATCAAGACGGCTTCAACATCGAGGTAGTTCCGGTCGATGAATCCCGCCGCGCGATCGGTGTCGTCTCGAATGTCGATGACGAAAATGGCCGAGTTTGTCGACGATCCGGCAAAGAGCATGCCCCGCTCTTCGTCGACATGGAGCGCCGCCAAGCCGTTGCCATTGATCACCTGACCATCCACGGATCCGCTCAGCGGGATGGCGTCCGTGTCGTCCCCGCGTTCGGTGGTGAACTCGAGAGAGTCTCCGGCCCGTGGCAACCGCGGTGTGCGGTTGAACCGGTCCACATCGATTCCATAGGCGGTGCCCACGCGAACGGTGGTCCCGCTCTCGCCGGCGTAGTGCATACGAAAACCGTTGTCGGTTTCGTACACGACCGGCCGGGTCACGCCGGATCGGTGAAACAGGCTGTCGGTTGTTCGAACAACGGGTCGACCCTCGTTGGTGAACGGGTTGGACGCGCGCTCGAAGCTGCCCGCATCTTCCGCTCGAAAGGCGTACCCGATCTGCCAGGCGTTTCCGTCAAAGCCGCTGTACCAGAGGTGTTCGCCATCGGCGGCGCGGATCACCCACGCGTCGCGGACACCCGAATCGTCCCATTCACCGGGCTCGCCAAGGCCGAACTGGTAGCCGCGGGGTGCCGCATCTCGGGTCCACGTCCGACCGTCCGTCGATTGGGCGGAGCCGATTCGCCAACGCGCACCGTCGAAGCCGGAGTACCAGAGCTGCAGGCCATCCGCGGTCTCCACGATTCGATTGGGAATGATGGACACGCTGTCCCAGCTGTCGCTGCTGGGGGCGAACACCCG
>JAYZVA010000071.1:0-15060 GCA_036156175.1 Myxococcota bacterium | reverse complement strand
GACAGGTGGAGAACCTCCTGGGGGATCGGGGAAAAATCCAGATGGACGAACGCGGCAATCAGCTCATCGTCCAGGAGACCGAGAGCCGGTTGGCACAGATTCGCGAGTTGATTCGGCACCTGGACAAGCAGACCCCGCAAGTCATGATTGAAGCGCGCGTCGTCGAAGCCAGTTCGGTGTACATCAAGTCGTTCGGAATTCAGTGGGGCGGTGAGATGGATGCGTCGACAGCCACCGGCTACTCGACGGGCGTGTTCTTCCCCAACAATGTGGGGATGTCGGGTGGCATGAGCCGTCAGGGCGCGCCGGTGTTCTACTCGGCGAACCAACCCAACTTGTTGGTGGACCTGCCTTCCTCCGGTTCCACCGGCTCGGTGGCGTTTCATCTTGGTTCGATTCCGGGGCTTGTCGACTTGGATGCACGCCTCTCGGCGATGGAGTCTGATGGCTGGGGCAAGGTGATCAGCTCGCCGCGCGTCACCACGGTGGACAACGCTTCCGCCACGATCCTGCAGGGACAAAAGATTCCGTACATGTCGACGTCTGCTGGCGGTACCCAGGTGAAGTACATCAATGCGGCACTCGACCTGACGGTCACGCCGCACATTACCACCGACAACAAGGTGAAACTCGAGGTGGCCGTCAAGAACGACCGCGCGGACTTCTCGGTCCTCGTCCAAGGCCAGCCCGCCATCTCGATCAAGCAAGTGAACACCGAACTGTTGGTTCAAAGCGGAGACACCACCGTCATCGGTGGGGTGTTCGCGACCGACGAGTCGATGTCGAAGTCCATGGTGCCGGGGCTCTCTCGGGTCCCGCTTCTCGGATTTTTGTTCAAGAACTCGACGATGAACCGCAAGCGAAATGAACTGCTGATTTTCATTACGCCACGCATCGTGACGCGGAGCATTGTCTCGACCGAATAGGTGATGTGTGGACCGCTCCATCGCCATCGGTGGATTCATGGGGGTAGGGAAGTCGACGGTCGGCCGTCGGGTCGCGGCCCGCATCGGCGCACCATTTGTGGACTTGGACACCGAAATCGAGCGACGGACCAATCAAACCGTCGCGAAGGTGTTTGCAGAAGTCGGCGAAGCCGAGTTCCGACGACTTGAAACTGAAACGCTGGCCTCCGTCATCGAACGGGGGTGGTCGGTGGTGGCGCTTGGGGGAGGCACGCTCCACCAGGAGAGCAATCGCGAGCTGTTGAAGGGACGCGCCGACGTGCTGGTGTTGTGGGCATCGTATGAGGCCATTGCGGCGCGGCTCGATGAGCGGGATGATGGGTCGCGTCCGCTGTGGCCGGATGCACCGCGTTTGTGGTTGGAGCGGCGCGAGGGTTACCGTTCTTTTGGGACGTTGGTGGATGTGGAGGGGCTCGATCCCGAAGCCGCCGCCGTCGCAGTTGTGGAGGCGCTTCCGTGGTTCTGACCGTTACCGCAAACGGGGAATCGTACCCGGTCCACATTGATGAAGGCGGTTTTGCGGGTTTGGGTGCGTCCATCCGGAGCCGGTTTCCGTCACTCGAGCGCGTCGTTTGCATTGTGGACGGCGCGGTCGAAGCCGCCCATGGTGCAGCGATTGCCAGCGGGCTTCGCGGGATGGATGCACCCATGGTGTCCGTGGTCGGTGGCGAAGGCGCAAAGACCATCGCAACCTGGGAACGCGTTGTTCATTCCGTGTTGGATTGCGGTGTGGACCGCCGCACGCCCATCGTTGCAATTGGGGGAGGTTCGGTCGGTGATTTGGCGGGCTTCGTTGCCGCCAGTGTGATGCGTGGGGTGCCCTTGGTGCAGGTTCCCACGACCCTGCTTGCGATGGTCGACAGTTCGGTGGGGGGCAAGACGGGGTTGAACGCTCCTCAGGGCAAGAACCTCATCGGCGCCTTCCACCAACCGTCGTTGGTGCACATCGCGTTGGGTGCGTTGCCAACGTTGCCGGAGCCGGAATACCGCAGCGGCTTGGGCGAGGTGGTCAAGCACGCCGTGCTCGGCGACCGCGCGTTGTTCGACTTCTGCAACACCCAGGCGAATGCGGTTGGTGCGCGGGACCCAGCCGGCGTCCGATACATGGTGACGGCATCGGTGAACCTCAAGGCGGCCATCGTTGCCGAGGATGTTCGAGAGCAAGGCTGGCGGTCTGTGTTGAACCTTGGGCATACCGTTGGGCATGCAGTCGAGACGATTCAGAGCCGCAAGCAGCGCCCCATCCCACACGGCATGTGTGTTGGGATGGGTTTATTTGCAGAGGTGTACTGGGCCGAACAGCGCGGCGAGTGCCCCGCGGGAACTGCTCGCCGAGTCCAGGACACCTTGCTCAAACTGGGCTTGCCGGATCGGCCGGAGGAGTTCGATATTAATGCGGCCTTGGACGCCGTAAAGTTCGACAAGAAGGTCCGCCGTGGTACACTCACAACCGCAGTCGTTGAGGATGTTGGGCGGGTGCGCTTGGCATCGGTCAGCGAGGACGAGTTTCCCGCAATGTTTAGTGCCTTCGAGGACGCGTAGAATGTTTGCTCCAGTTTTCAGTTTGCTGTTTTCCGGTTTCGGATGTGTTCAAGGGGCCATCGAGGCACCGTACAGTGCTCGCTTGATGGGTCCGGATGACTACACCGTGTCATGGCATTCGGACTACAACGACCTGCAAGACCAGGTGGGTGTCGTGCTGATGGGCAACCTGATGGTCTACGATTCGGAAACGGACCTGCCTTTGGAGTCGATCGAGGTCGAGATGACCTCAAACTTTGGAGGGGTGTACTTGATCCCCGCAGAGGCGGTGAAGCTGGTCGGCTACCCCGAAGCCACCGTCGACCCGACCGATGTCGATGCCATTCGCGACGCGTGCACCGATGAGGCTGGAGCCTTCCAGTCCGATCCCGAGTGGTGTGCATGGTACTGGGACACTGAAACGCAACAGTACTATCAGATCGGCGGGCAGTACGTTGCCACGGCGTCAGAGTACGCGCCCAACTATTTTGTCGGCCGCACCAACAACCGCGGCCTCCTCGAGTTTTACCTCTATGTGGATGCCATGCCCGCCATGGGCGGTGCAGAGGCCGTGTCGTCCTTTGGTACAACGCAGATTTCAGCGACAATCAAGGTGGACTCCACTTCGTTTGAGATTCGTACCGCCGACCAATAGCGGGTTGACGATGCGCGTGTTGGTAGTCCACGGCCCAAACCTCAACTTGTTGGGGTCCAGGGAAACCGCGATCTACGGCCAGATGACACTCGCAGAGATCGACGCGGGTTTGGAGGAGCTGGCCGACGAACTTGGCATTGTCCTCAGTTCGTTTCAAACCAACAACGAAGGCGAGATGGTGGAGCGGATTCAGGCCGCGATGGGCCATGTTGATGCGCTGCTCATCAATCCAGCCGCCTTCACGCACACCTCGGTCGCACTTCGCGACGCGCTCCTGGCCACCGCAATCCCATTTGTGGAAGTGCATTTGTCCAACATCCACGGCCGGGAAGAGTTCCGTCGGACCAGCTTGCTGGCAGACATTGCAGCCGGGGTGATCGTTGGTTTTGGACCCGAAAGCTATGCCCTCGGGTTAAGGGCCCTCGCCACACGGCTGGAGGCGTAGTGATGGACCTGAATCGCATAGAGTCGTTGCTGAAACTGATGAAAGAGTACGGTGTGGCCGAGCTCGGCTTGGAAGAGGAGGATTCGTCGCTCCACCTGAGCATGACGGGGTCCGTACCGCAAGCGATGCCGGCGACCCCGGTTCCCCAACCGGCTGCTGCACCAGCGGCACCGGCAACCGAAACCGCGGTTTCGAGCGCGTTTGCCGAGGTGAAGTCGCCGATGGTCGGCACGTTTTACAGCAGTCCCAAGCCTGGCGCACCGTCCTTTGTGAAGGTCGGCGATCGCGTGGACGTTGGTCAGGTGTTGTGCATCGTCGAGGCGATGAAGCTGATGAACGAGATCGAAAGCGAGTCCGCGGGGACCATCGTGGAGATCTGTGCCGAGAACTCGGGACCCGTTCAGTTTGGCCAGGTGTTGTTTCGCATCGAGCCCGCGTAGGGGGCGTCGTGTTTGAAAAAATTCTCATCGCCAATCGGGGCGAGATCGCCCTTCGAGTGATCCGGGCGGCGAAAGAAATGGGCATTCGAACCGTTGCCGTGTATTCGGAAGCCGACGTGAACGCGCTTCACGTTCGATTTGCCGACGAGGCAGTGTGCATTGGACCCGCCCAAGCCGCTCTCAGTTACCTGGCGATCCCCAACGTGATCAGCGCGGCAGAAATTACCGGCGTGGATGCCGTGCACCCCGGCTACGGCTTCCTTGCGGAAAATGTTGCGTTCGCAAGAGCAGTCAATGGCCACGGCATGACCTTCATTGGTCCTGCCCCGGAACACCTCGGTACGTTTGGAGACAAACTGTCCGCAAAAGCGGCTGCGAAGGCGGCTGGTGTGCCGTTGATTCCGGGATCCGAGGGCGCGGTGGGCGACATCGATGAGGCGGTGAGGGTGGCCGAGGGGATCGGGTACCCAATCATGCTGAAGGCCGCATTCGGCGGTGGCGGTAAGGGAATGCGAATCGTGGAAGACGCGGACAACCTTCGTCGCGTCTTTGAGTTGACCTCAACCGAAGCGCAGGCGGCATTTGGAAACGGTGCGGTATTCATGGAGCGGTTCCTTCCGTCGCCCCGTCACATCGAAGTTCAGGTTGCGGGCGATGCATTCGGGAATGCCCTTCACTTCGCGGAGCGCGATTGCTCCATGCAGCGCCGCCATCAGAAAATCATTGAAGAAGCACCGGCGTTTGGCCTTCCGGAGGCAACGCTTCAGGGAATTCGAGCGGCAGCCGCGAAGCTTGTCGCCCACACGGGCTACCAGACGGTTGGAACCGTGGAGTTTCTTGTTCAAGGCGATGAGTTTTTCTTTCTCGAGGTGAATCCGCGAATCCAGGTCGAACATCCGGTGACTGAGATGGTCACGGGCGTGGACTTGGTGCAACTTCAAATCCGTCTGGCAGCAGGCGAGCGCATGCCCATGGAACAGGGTGATGTGACCGTCCGGGGTCACAGCATCGAAGTGCGCATCAACGCAGAAGATCCTTGGACGTTCATGCCATCTCCGGGCACCATCACCGGCTACCACGCGCCGGGCGGCCCCGGGATTCGCGTGGACTCCGCCGTCCATGAACAAGCGATGGTTCAGCCATACTACGATTCTCTTGTTGCAAAGTTGATCGCGACAGCGCACGATCGGCCCACTGCAATCAAGAAGATGCTCTGGGCGATGGACCAGTTTGTGGTTGAGGGGATTCGGACAACGCTGCCGTTGCAAAAAACCCTGATGGCCGGTCAAGCGTTTGGAGATGCCGCGTTCCACACCCGGTACGTGGATGAATGGCTGCAGGAGAGAACCAACGACGGGAGCTAAACGTGGCGGAGACCAGAGATCAACTCGAGCAACAAGCGCTGTTGTTGCTTCAGAAAGACAAGCAAGAGGAAGCACTCGAGGTTTACCTCAAGATCCTCAAGCTCTCCAAAGGCGACATCCGCGTTCGACAGAAGCTCGCCGACCTTTACCTGGGCCTTGGAAGACGCCCTGAGGCCATCCGACAGCTGCGCGATGTTGCCGCAGGCCAAATGAAAGAAGGCCAACACCGAGCCGCGGTGGTTGTGCTGAAGCGGCTGCATGAGCTGAACCCGACGGATGCGCCGACGCTGGCGCAGCTCGGCGAGGCCCAAAAAGAAGTGGGCTTTATTGAGGATGCCAAGGATGCCTTTGCGAAAGTCATCGACATGCTCGAGACCAAGCCGAAGCTGGCGCTGCCGTACGTCAAAGAGTTGATTGCCATCTCTCCCGGTGAGATCCCGCCCAAAGTGAAGCTTGCCGAGGTGCTGTCCCGCTGTGGTCAAACCGATGAGTCGTTTGCGGAATGGATGAAGCTCGGTCGGGAGGCCAGAAGACGAGGCAATACCCTCGATCAAGCGCAGTTCATGGAGCGGGGACTCAAGCTCAAAGAAAATGATGGGGAGTGCTTGGAGAGTGCGGCCGAGGCCCGGATTGCGATGGGCTCGCCGAAAGACGCGCTTGTGCACATCCAGAAGGCGTACGCGGTTGACCCGAACTCGACGCGGGTCTTGTCGATGTTGGCCCAGTGCTTCGAGTTGATGGAGCAGCAGCCGAAGGCGAAAAAAGTCCTGAGGCAGCTGGCCAAGGTGTACGAAGAGAACCAGCAAGTCGTGGATCGGCTCGATGTGCTCAAGCGGGCCGCGCTGTGCGATCCCGATGATGCAGCGCTGCAGTCTGAGGTGGGCGCGGCACTCGCACTCGCTGAACGAGTGGGCATGCGGGTCCACGAACAGGACTGGAGTCAGCCGAAGACCGATGAAGAAGCCGCTACGGTGGTGCGGGCCGCTGTGCTGGCCCGCTATGGGTTCCCCGACCGGGCGAAGGCGGTATTGGAGGCCTCAAACGGCATTCGCGCCACCGTGAGCGTGCGGTCGATGTTGGCGGAAGTGTTCGCGCAAATGGGTGAGACCGACCTCGCCGTGGCGGAACTGACCGCCATTGATGGCGGCAATGCCGAAGACATCCGAACGCGGATCGCCGTCTTGAAGAATGACTTGGATGGGCTTGCGGATGATGCAGGTTCGGACATTGTCGACATGGACATCGAAGTCGATGACGACGACATGGAGTTCGAGATGGCCGATGCCGAGGAAGACGTCGGTGTGGAGGAGGCGAGTCCCGAGGCGGAACCGTCCGTGTCGGCATCCGGTGGGAGTGAGGTTGACCACGAGGGCGAGGGCGACCGTCTCGCTGCGAATGGCGACACGGCTGGCGCGATTGCCGCCTACCAAGCAGCACTGGACGCCGATCCCACCAACGAGGCCGTATTGATGAAGCTCGGCGAGTTGTTCGCCGCGGATGCCGGTCCCGTTGACACGCCACAGCCCCGGTCGTCGGCCATGGACTTGACCTCATTTGAGTCCATCGAGACGAAACCGGTGCCCGCGACTGCGGCTTCACGTGGCCCCACGACCGAAGTACCGCTCGACGATGAGTACAGAACGATTCGCGGGCTCATCATGCTCGGAAAACTCGATGAGGCCCGTGGATTGGCGACCGAACGCTCGGATTTGCTGGGGGCATGCGCCCAGGCGGAGTTGTTGGCGCTTGAAGGAGACGCCAAGACGGCACGGCGGGTTCTGCAAGAGGCGATGGATGAGGGTGAGGAGGACGCTCCCGGCTACCCGGAGGGACTGTGGGGCTTGGCCCGCTATGCCGCGATGGTCGGCAAGGTTCGCACTGCCGGTCGGTTGCTTGGGGAGCTCAATGACCTCGCGCCCGGATACCGGGACGCCGATATCGCGGTGTTGCGGTTCGCGATCAAGGACTGAACCACGATCCGCACGCCGCAATCGCCTTGCGGACTTCGAATTCACATGTCATAGAACGTAGTCGCACATCCGACTTGCGATGAGGTGTTGCGGGCGTAGCTCAGTTGGTAGAGTCCGAGCTTCCCAAGCTCGTTGTCGCGGGTTCGAATCCCGTCGCCCGCTCCACCGTCGCATGGTGTGGAGGCAAAGGCGCACATGAAATCACCGAAACAACGAGCCCGTCGGGCGTGGTGGATTGTGTTGGCGGTGATGGCGGCGGTAGGCATCGATGCCGTGGTTCGAACCGAACCCGTGGAACGGGTGGTCGCCGCTGCGGTGGAGTCCGCGCTTGGAGTCGTGACGGGTGAGCAGGTTCTGCTCGGTGACCTTGAACTGAACCCCGTCGCACTGGGCATCACCGTCAAGGGTCTGATCGTCAGCCACGAGAGCGGTCAATCGCTTGCCGAGCCCGTTGTTACGGTGGATGAACTGCGGATTGCGCTTGGGTTGCCCATCGACGGCGCCTGGATTCGGAAGCTCGAAGTGGATCGACCGGTCATCAGCCTGCATGTTGATGAGGACGGTTTGCGTGAGTTTCGCGATGCCCGTGCGAGCGGCGGTCAGAAGGCACTGCCGTGGCGGCAGATCGAGATCAGCAATGCGCGGCTCGAGTTGGACACCCCCGTCGGGCGATTGTTGTTGGAAGGGATGGACGCCGAGACCCGCCAAGGCGATGAAGTGGACATCACGGTCCAGACCGCCCGACTGATGGCTGGCGGCATTGATGAGGTGGCGCGAACGGTCGAGGCCCAGCGCGTTCGCTTGTCGCCCAACGGCATTGTGGTCCCACAGTTCAATCTTGAGTCAGAACATTCCACAGCGTCGGGCAGCATCGACGCCGAGTTTGGCGGCGCGTTGCGGGGTGAGGTGACAGCGTCAGTGGCGTTTTCGGTGCTCAATGCACTGGTCAGTGACGCGCAGCAGTTTGAAGGCACAGGGCATCTGGATGTTGAATTCGGTGGAACGGTTCGCGAACCAATGGCGGAAGGAATCGCGCTGGTACAAGGGTTCCAGTACGCCAATCGCGTCAAACCCGAAAAGCCGAGGACGGTGCTGCTCAACCGAATGACGGCACCGATACGGTGGTCTGGCAGCCGACTCGTGACCACCGACGCTCGGCTCGAATGGGCGGACGGTACCGTGATGCTGAATGCGGCGCTCAACCTGAGCGAAAAAACCGTTGATCTGACTGCGATGCTGGAAGCAATCGACCTGCGGACCGCAATCCGGGAGAGCGGTGGACACAAAAATTCTTGGGTCAATTTTCGCGCCGATGGCGAGTTGGGGCTGTCGGGAACGTTCGGTCCCCTCAACCTGTCGGGCGAGGTGGACTTGGCCACCGCCGACTTCGAACAACTTTCGGGCGCCCCTGATTCCGGTGCATCTCGCGTGTTGATTGCCGTACCGAGTCTCAGCGCCGCCGGATCCGTCGACGTGCGATCGGACGGCATCTGGTTGAACAACATCTCGGTCAATACGTGGAAGTCGAGAGGGGCGCTCGATGCGTTCATTGGGTTTCAACGGTTTGGGCCGCTTGACGTCCGCTTGGATTTTTACCGCCTCGATTTGTCGGATCTCGATCCCCTGGGCGGGGTGGCGCTGCGGGGGGTTGGTCAGCTCCGCGGCAGGGTCGCCGGTGAGTTTCGCGACCTTTCGGCTCATGGGACGGCAACCATGCGTCGCTTTGGATTGGCAGGGCTGTACTTTGCGGACAATGCCGAGATCGCGTTGAGGTCCGATGACTTCAAGACCATTGAATTTCCACGCTTTGCAGGGGTGCTCGGATCCACCCGGTACGAGGGAGCGGGCGAATTGCAGCTCGGAGGTGAGCCCTTCATGGACTTCGGCGTGGACATTCTCGAGGGCCGCATCTGGGACCTTGTTCGAATCGGCGACGGAACACTCGACTGGGTCGATTCGCGGGTCAGCGGGGCGCTGACCCTGGTGGGTGACCCTGCCGCCTTCGATGGCGAGTTTGCACTGGATTTTCGGGATGTGGATTTGTTGGGTGAGGCTTTTCCTGCGGGTTCCGCGACGGGCTGGTGGGACGCGCGCGACGTCCGCATCGATAGGCTTCAGTTGGCGCGCTGGAACGGTGCCGAGAGCGTGTTGGTTCAGGGCTCGGTGACCCGCGACTGGGATTCAAATCTGGCCGTTGCCGCGACGGGCTTTGACCTTGGCCGACTTCGATGGGTCGAGTCCCTCGATATACCGGCGCAGGGCACACTCAGCTTGGACGCCGTCTTGCGCGGAAGCCTTTTTGAGCCAAAACCCAAGGGTCGCGTTGCGCTGAGAGACACCACGTTTGCGGGGCAACGGGTGCCCGATTCCACGGTTTCTTTTGAGCAGCAAGGTCCCGTCATTGCGCTGAATGGTGCCTTGGTCGGCAACAGCGTCACCTTTGAAGGCTCCGTCGATCCGAATGCCGATCGGCTCTTTGCCGTGGATGCCGAACTGAAGTCGTTTCCATTGCATTCGGTGTTTCCCATCGCCGCCGACGGTGCTGCCGTGCGTTCCATGCTGACGGGGTCGCTTGAAGTTGTTGGGGATCGTGCCGGATCGGGTGTGGTGTACGGCATTCGCGGCAGCGGGCAATCGCTGTCGGTCGAGTGGGATCGGCACCGGCTGGCCTCCGCCGGTCCCTGGCAATTCGAATCGTCTGGGCAATCCATGAGCCTGAAAGGGTTTCGCATGCTTGGGCCGGGAACAGACGTTTTTTGGAACGTGGAATCGGATGCAATGGGGCAACTGAACGGCGAAGGCGGCGGCGTTGTTGATGCCGATTTGGCCCGCATGGCGGTGACGGGGCTTGAGCGTGCCGAAGGGCCGGTTGCGCTGGATGTGGGCGTGTCAGGCACAGTGGCGGCCCCCGAATGGTCGGTCCGTGCCGCGTTGGCCGGTGTCACTGTTCAAGGTGAATGGTTTCCACATCCCGTGGAGGAAGTTTACGGGATCGTCGACCTCCGTTCCGACCAGACCCGATTTCGGCGACTCGACTTTCAAGGTGCCGATGCCGATTGGCTTGGGCGGCAGCCGTTGTTGGGGGCCAACCTGAGTGAGTTGGCCAGGCACGATGGGTTGCATGGCGTGCTTGGGGATGGCACCGCAATCGCCACCGGTGGGTTCACCGCCGAGCACTGGCTGCCGACGCAATGGGACATTCAGGGCGAGGTGGTCGGCGCGCGGATCCAGTTCATCGAGGAGCTTCCGCCCACCAAAGGGAACGCGTCATTGTCGTTCACGGGACCCGCGAATGAGGCGCTCCTCGCCGGATCCATCGACGTCACGGAGATGCTCTTCAACGAACGCATCACGTGGGAAGAGTGGATGCTCGAGTTTACCGATGAAGAGGCCGTGGACATCAACCTCGACGATGCGGAACCGCTGTTCGCAATGGACATCGTCTTGCGCTCGGACAACACCATCCAAGTGCGCAACAACGTTGGGTATCTGACGGCCGGGGGCGAATTGCGGAGCGTCGGAGACACCATCGAGCCCGGCCTGCTTGGCAGTGTGGTGGCCGTACCCGGCGGTCGGATGCACTTGAAGGAACGCGAGTTTGAGCTCACGCGGGGTGAGATTTTATACGTCGATCCCAACACTTTCGACCCCCAACTGGACTTGGTGCTCAACACCGAGGTCCGCTCTCGGGAGGAAACCTACGATGTCACGTACCGGGTGGGCGGCACGCTGGACGACTGGGTTGCCGAGACCCGCTCCGAACCGGCGCTCCCCGCCGCCGACGTGAACGCCTTGCTGTTGTTCGGCATGACCCGAGCGGAACTCGAGCGGTACGGAGGGCTGGCCGGTGCACTCGCGATTGAGGGCGGCGACCTGTTGGCATCATCGTTTTTGTTTTCCCCACGCGATGACACAGAGCGCGGCGGCCTGTTTCGGATCGTTGACCCGCTCCGTCCGTAACGACTCGACCTGGTCAGCGGTGTGAGTGAGCGCGGTTCCGGCCTGGTGAATTCCGAGCTGCGGTTGCTGTACGAAAACGAACTGAGCGACCTTGGGCTCAACGGAAGCATGATGATCTTGGAGCAGAACATCAGTCGAGCCAGCGACACCTATCTGGGATTTGAGCAGCGGCTTGCGAGGCAGCTGTACGCCAGAACGTACTGGGGAAGCGAGCAGGTTGGCCGTTTTCTGGATGTCGGGGGTGCCTACGGCCTGGAGATGAAGGTTCGATGGGAATTGGACTGATCGCCGGGTTTTTGAGCGCGGCCATGGCCGCCGGTGTGCCCTGGTTCGTTGGCGAACCGGTGGCGCAGGTATCCCTCGAGGCAGCGACGGGTACGCTCCCAGACGACAACCTGGAGCCATTGTTGCGCACGCAGCCCGGCGAACCGCTCTCGGTCGGGACCCTTCGTTCGGACGTGGCATTGCTGGTGTCCGCGGGCGGTTTTTTATCGGTCGAGGCCATGGTGGAACCGTGGATCACGGTCGATGAATTTGGTCGACCAGACGATGCCGTCAAGGTGGTTTACCGCGTCATCTCTGCGCCCAAGGTGCGGTCGATTCAAATCAGCGGCGTGCGGGGCGCTGCACGCAAGGCGGTGGAGCGGGGCCTCGACGTGGACCTGGGCGATGCGTGGTTTGGAGCCAGCGAACGGGCGCAAGTTGAGGCGTCGGTGCAGGATGCGCTCAGGGAATCAGGATGGAGCGCAGCGTCGGTGGCCCTCGAGTCGACCGCCGACGATGGCGCGATCCGCCTGCTCGTAAGCGTCGACCGGGGTCCCCCTCAACGCGTTGGCGAAATCCGCGTTGGTGGCGAGCTGCCCGTAAGCGAACGGGTGATTCGCGCATGGCTCAAGGACGGCGGGCTGCAAGAGGGCCGTCGATTTGACCAAGCGCAGGCCGAGCGGGCCAGACTTCGGGTGCTCGATCGGCTTCGCAGCCAAGGCTGGGGCCGGCCACGCGTGAGCGTGTTCGTGCAAGACGGGAGCGACCCGGCGGCGCTCAAAGTCAGTGTTCTGGTCGCCGCCGGTCCCCAGTTGGTCATTGATGCATCGGGACGAAGGACTCCACGGGACCGCATCCTTCGCGAAGCGATGGGCCTCAAGGCTGGCGATCGCATCTCCGACAACGCGATCCGCGATGCGGCCGACCGTTTGGTCGAATGGTACGGCGATCAAGGGTACCGCGATGCGACTGTTACGGCTGAAATGCGGGAGCAATCGCGCATGAAAACCGTGGTTGCAGTGAAGACCAAGCCGGGTCGACGTCACTGGTTGAAGCGGGTGCGTTTCGCAGGCGATCTCCCGCTCACGCCGCGGGTTGCGCGCGCGGTTATGGACGAGGCTGCTGGTGAGACCTTGGCCGACCAGGTGGTGTCGGACGAGGGGATCCGTCGAGCGCGCCGCGGCTTGCTGGACCGGCTTCGGTCGGACGGCTTTCTCGATGCATCGGTTGCCATTGACGAGAAACTCGTGAGGTTCGGGGGACTCTCTGTGTTGGGCCGTTGGGGTGTACCGGTCGAACTCATGGTGCGGGTTGAGGCGGGTGAGCCAGTGCGCGTCGAGACCGTGCAGCTTCGCGGCGACACGGGCATTGCGAAACCCATCATCGAGCGTTGGAACGACCTGCATGCGGGTGGGCCGTTGCTCGCAAGTGCGACCAGTCAGCTCGAGGCCGAGGTGGTGGATGCGTACGAGGACCGAGGCTTCATCGACGTCGATGTGTCGGTCTCGACGGTGCGCAACCGCGTGGCAGGCACCGCAACGGTGGATGTGCGCATCAATCCGGGGGAAGCCATTGCGCTTCGGAGTGTGGTCATTCGAGGCAACCGGCGGACCCGGCGAAACGTGATCGAGCGTGAAGTGATGGTGGAACCCGGGGCGCCGATTTCACCCGACGCGATCGGCGTCACCCGCAGCAATCTGTACAACCTCGACCTGTTCCGGCTGGTGTCACCAGAACTGGTCGGAGACGAACCCGGATTGAGAGACTTGGTCGTGAGCGTCACGGAGCGTCCCAATGTCTTGTTGGAGGCCGGAGGCGGGATTTCAACCGACCAAGGCATTCGAACCACCGGACGCGCGACCCATCGAAACATTGCTGGCAGGGGGCACCGACTCACGGCGCTGGGTTCGGTTGGATACGGTTGGGACGGCGAAGAGTGGGCCCTCGATACGGCCACCCCCGTTTGGCGATCGGCCGCGCGCTATGAGATTCCGTACGTTCCCGGACGAGGGGGGCGGCTTGTGGGTGAGGCCCTGATCAATGAGACCGTTCAAGAGCCGTCGTGGCGGCTCTCCAAGACGGGAGGCTCGCTCGGAATGAACGTGCGGTTGTCGGGTCGATCGGAAGCGCGGGTCGATTACCGCGTGCAAGTGCGGCGGCTCCTCGATGTGGACCCAGGCGTGCTCGTGAATGGCGATCCCTGGGTGCCGTACCTCGGTTTGGATGAAGACCTCTCGGGCGCACCCATTCTGGACTCCGAGGCCCGGGTCATCAGTGGAGGAAGCCTCCTGGTCGTTCACGATCAACGGGATGATCGGTTCAACCCCACGAGCGGTGGCGTCTGGTCTGGACAGGTGGAGTTCGGCGATGGTGCGTTCACGGGGACGGTCACGATGCGTGCTCAAGGGAAGGTCGAACGGCTCATTCCCGTTGGTGGATTCGTTCTGGACCTGATCGGGCGCGGCGGCCTCGGGTTTGCCCAGGGCCGCACGGTGACCCTGCCGCTGGAAGAGCGGTTCTTCTTGGGCGGCGGGGCATCCATGCGGGGGTTTGCCACCGACAGTGTGGGGCCAGCCAACTTTGGGATGCGACCAGAAATCGAGCACCCAAGCCAGACCGAGCCCGTGGTGGATGGTCTCGGCTTGCCGGGCGCTCCGGGTCACTGGGTCGCGACCGGCGGCGATGCGATGGCCGCGGGCACAGTGGAACTGCGCATGCCGTTGTCACGGATTGGCTTGAGCAGCGAGACGACATCGTTGGTGTTGTTCTCGGACTTTGGGACCGTGGCCTTCCTGGACCCCACCGTGGTCACCACCTCGATCGTGCAACAACGAGACCCGTTCATGCGGATGAGTTTCGGCGGCGGCTTGCGCTTCGTTACGCCGGTTGGGCCCGCATCGTTTGATGTGGGGTTCAACCCATCTCCGATGGAGGAACGGAACGAGGCCTGGGTGACTCCGCACCTATCCTTGGGTGTTCTGTAGGCGCGCATCCACGAGGACACCATGCCGAATGCCACCATCCGAGATCACAAGGTGGTCGACGCCTGCCGCTTCGGCCACTGCGGACAACACCGCGGTGCCCGCGACCAGCAAGTCGGCGCGTTGAGGGCTGACTTCCGCCCACTCCAACCGCTGCGTGCGGGTGCTGCTTGCCAAGCGCTGGTACCACGCTGTCAGATCGGTCTGCGTGAGCCTCAGTCCGTGAACTGCGTCGCGGTCCCATGAGCGCAGTCCCAACTGCATGGCACCGATGGTGGTTGCGGTGCCGGCAACGGCCACGACGACGTCGGGCGGATTGCTCCAGTTGACTCGGTCCACGAGCGTTTGTACGTGGGCCACCATCTCTGCGAGAGGCCCCGCCTCATACGCATCGGCTTTCGCGATGCCGAACCGTTCCATGAGTCGGACGGTGCCCATTTCAAGGCTTTGTTGGGCCAGCTCCGTACCGGCCGTTTTGCTTCCCAAGACGATTTC
>JAYZVA010000070.1:0-30004 GCA_036156175.1 Myxococcota bacterium | reverse complement strand
GCACGAGAACGCGATGTGCTGAATGCCTTCGCCTTTGTACTCGCGCAGGTACTCTTCGATCTGGCCGACCTTCTCGGACTTTTCTTCATTCAGTGGAATTCGAATGAGCCCATCGGGTGCGGTCAGGGCGCGGGAGACCAGACCGGTGTACTCGCCCTTGATGTCAAAGAAGCGGATTTGGCGAAAGTTGAAGAGCCGCTCGTAATACTCGGCCCAGTAGTCCATTCGACCCTTGTACACGTTGTGAGTCAGGTGGTCGATGATGTTGAAGCCGCACCCCACGGGATGGCGGTCAACGCCTTCGAGGTACTCAAAGTCAATGTCGTAGATGGACCGACCGTCTTCAAAGCGATCGATGAAGTAAATGATTGCACCGCCAATGGCCCGGATGGCCGGCAGGCGGAGTTCGCTGAAGCCCGTCGCGACCTCGACGGGCTCGGCGCCTTTCTCCACCGCCAGCGCGAATGCCTTGGCCGCGTTCCGGACCCGAAACCCCATCGCGCAGGCCGAGGGACCGTGCTCGCGAGCGTAGTAGCCGGCAGGCCCCGACGCTTCGTAGTTCGCGAGCATGTTGATGCCGCCTTGCCGCCACACGTCCACGTCTTTGGACCGATGCCGCGCCACCCGGGTGAAACCCATGCTCTCGAACACGGGCTCCAGAATGCCCCGCTCGGGAGCCGTAAACTCCACAAACTCAAAGCCACACAGCCCCATTGGGTTTTCAAACAAATCGGCCATCGACGCCCCCTGTATCCGTGATGCGTGAACGATGGACCCGTCCTATCGCAATCGTTGTGCTTGCGTCAAGTTGTGATTGCAACTAAATAAAGCGCATGGACCCTTCCGGCACTCGACCCGACCGCATCCTCGAACTGGAGAGCTACTGGCCGTACCAGATCACCGTCCTCGCCGACCGGATCGCTCGACGGACCAGCCGCATCGTGAAGAACCACGGCCTCAATCTGTCTCAGTGGCGGGTGTTAGCCGCGATCGCAGAGCAACCCGGTCGCACATCGGTGGATGTCGTGACCGTCACGCCCATGGACAAGGGGATTGTGAGCCGAGCCACCAAGGCGCTGCTCACCATGGGCCTGATTCACCGAACCGCCTCGCAGCGAGACGGTCGCATCAGCCACTTGTTCCTCACCGACTCGGGCACCGATCTGTACCGCGCCTTGATTCCGGAAGTGGAAGCCATTGTGCTGCGCGCCCACACGGGACTGTCCGCGGGGAAGCAGGCGCAACTGTGCGAGCACCTCAGCGACTTGCTGAGCGTAATTCCGGACCTGCGCTAAGCGGCGTCCGGCTGCGCGTCCGGGTGGGCATCGGCGAAGGCGGGCACAGTGGCCAGCCGCGAATCCACCGCCACCAAGCTCGGACAACCCGACAAGTCCACACCGAACCGTCGGGCGTTGTACAGCTGCGGGACCAAGCAGAGATCGGCCAGGGTGATGCCGGCGCCAAAGCAACAGCCGTCGCCGTGCTGACGCACGAGTTCTTCCAGCGCCTCCAACCCCGATGCGATCCACTCCCGCGACCACCGGATCTGGTCGTCCTTGGGCCAATCGTGGTCCCGGCCAAGTTTCTGCATCACCCGCAGGTTCTGCAGCGGCTGAATTCCGCTGTTGACCACCTCGGCCATCTGACGAACTCGGGCCCGGGCAATCGGGTCCGTGGGGAGCAGGGGCGGTTCGGGATGGGCCTCATCGAGGTACTCGATGATCGGCAGGCTCTGCGCCAGCACCGCGCCATCCACCACCAACACCGGCAGCTCCCGCATGGGGTTGAGTGCCCGGTGATCCGGTGCGTGCTGCTGTCCGCCATCGGCCACCAAGTGCACCGGATGCGTGTCGTAGGCCAGTCCCTTCATGTTCAGCGCAATCCGTACCCGCCATGAACACGACGATCGCCAGTAGCTCCGAAGTACAAGGCCCATGCTGCGTCAGTCCATCGCCACAACGGTCTGATCGATGCGACCAAACAAGCTCTCGCCTTGCTCGTTGAACATCTCGATGGTCACCCGGTCGCCGTAAGTCATGAACGGCGTCACGAACGCGCCCGTGTCGATCTTCTCGATCATGCGCTTCTCAGCCAAACACGACGACCCCTTGCTGCGATCCTTGTTGCTGATGGTTCCGCTGCCCACGATCGTGCCGGCGCTGAGGGCGCGGGTCTTGCAGACATGGGCCACGATCTCATGGAAGCTGAAGTGCATTTCAGGGCCCGAATCCGGATTTCCGTACAGCTCGCCGTTCAGGTGCGTCACCAGCGGACGGTACATCCGGCCGCCCTTCCAGGCCTCACCAAGCTCATCGGGCGTCACCGCGAACGGGCTGAAGGCGCTCGAGGGCTTCGACACGAAGAAGCCAAAGCTCTTGGCCAGTTCTGCGGGAATGAGGTTTCGCAACGAGACGTCGTTGCAGAGCATCACAAGACGAATGTACTGCGGCACCTCGTCGGGCGTCACGCCCTGCGGGGTGTCGTCCATCACGATGGCGATTTCGGATTCGAAGTCGCATCCCCAGTCCGGGTTGGCCAAGGGAATCCCATCGCGGGGCCCCAGGAACGTGTCGCTGCCGCCCTGGTAGACGAGCGGGTCGGTCTCCAAGGTGGCCGGCGGCTCGGCACCACGGGCCTTGCGGACCAAGACGATGTGGTTGATGTAGGCGCTGCCATCGATCCAGGCGTACGCACGCGGGAACGGGCTGTGAAGCTCCGACTCGTCCACCGCGAAGGCGTCGGGGCGCTGCCCGGCATTGAGTTCGCCGTACAGGGCCACCAGCGCGGGCGCCTTGACCGCCCAGTCGTCCAACAACGCTTGCATGGTTGGCGCGACGGCGGTCGCCGAGACCGCCTGCGTGTTGTCCGACGAAACGACGAGCAGCTCGCCGTCTCGGGTGTTGTTCTTTCGGGTCGCCAGTTTCATGCTTCCTCCCACCGTTGGCTGAAGTCCGGAAGTACACCGCTGACTCCGCTTCAGCAAGCGCATTCGAATCGGGCCCGTGAGCAGTTGTCAAAATCCTCCCCAAACCGTGGGATGCCGGCCGACGGTCGCGCCGTTCACAGGCGACGGTTTGGCGGCAGTCACGGCGCAAAAATCGAGCCGAAAACCCATGGATTGGTGACCGACCGTCGACCCGTCTTCCCCGCGCTCCGACGCGCGGCTTTATTTTGATATTGAAAGTCATTTACGTTTGGGTAAGCGACCCTGGGATGCGTTAGACCGGTGCTTGCGCGAAATCCATCCGCAGGACTCAACACCCTTCATTTTTGAGAGACCAAACTCATGAGCATTCTTGTTGGCAAAAAAGCCCCGTCGTTCGAAACTCAAGCCGTCCTCGCATCCGGCGAGATCGTCGACAACTACAACTTCAAAGAAGCACGGGCCGGTAAATACGCGGTTGTCTTCTTCTACCCAATGGACTTCACGTTCGTGTGTCCGTCGGAAATCCTCGCCATGGCCGCCCGCACCAAGACCCTCAACGACATGGGGTGCGAAGTGGTTGGCGTCAGCGTCGACAGTCACTGGACCCACAATGCTTGGCGCAACACCGGCGTGGACAACGGCGGAATCGGCCCGGTGCCGTTCACCTTGGCGGCCGACATGACCCGCAAGATCTCCAAGAAGTACGGCGTCCTCTCGAAGGGCGGTGACTCGTACTACCCCGCCGGCGTATCGATGCGCGGCACCTTCATCATCGACCAAAACGGCATCGTGCGTCACCAAGTGGTGAACGATGAGCCGCTGGGCCGGAACATGGACGAAGTCGTCCGTGTCCTCGAAGCGCTTCAGTTCTTCGAAGAAAACGGCCAAGTGTGCCCCGCGGGATGGAACAAGGGCGATGAAGGGATGACCAACACCCCCGAGGGCGTGGCGTCGTACCTCGCCGACAACGCCTCCAACCTGTAAACGACCTTCATCAGGGTCATGCCCTGACGAATGCTCATACCCCTCTCGGCGGTCCCGACCGGCCCAAACTGGGTCGGACGGGGCCGCTCGGAGCTGGGACCGCAGTGCACCGCGGTCACTGGGGATGCCAACGCCTGTGCCCCGTCCCACTCGGACCGGCCCGGATGCGTGCCGCCGTTCATGGCGGCCCGTGGGGTCGAATCTGAAACGAGCTTGATGAAGTCTGATGAGGTAAAGGCATTCGAGAACACTCTGCACCGTTCGGTCTCCGACCCCCAAACGACCGAACCGCACCCCTCTCAACCAACCAACCACGCCGTTCGAAACGGCACCCTGGAGAATCCGTGAAACTGTTAACGATGTTGCTGCCTCTCGCGTTCGTTGTCGCCTGTGGTGGCTCCGAACCCGCTGCCAAAGCCCCCAGCGCAAACGCCGCTGCTGAAAAAGCCCCCGCAAAGCCCGAGCCCAAGCCCGAGCCCAAGCCCGAGCCCGAGCCCGAGCCCGAGATTGTGGTGGATGACGGCACGGTCGTGACCATCAACCTGACCGGCAGCGATGCGATGCAGTACAACGCAGCCACCATCGAGATCAAGACCGGCCGCACCGTGAAGCTCAACTTCAAGCACGTGGGCAAGATGCCCGCGGACATGATGGGCCACAACTTCGTGCTGCTCACCGCCGGAACGGACCCCGCCGCGTTTGCCGCAGCCGGCGTGACCGCCAAGGACACCGACTACATCGCCGCGGCGATGAACGACAAGGTGATCGCGAAGACCAAGATGATTGGCGGTGGTGAGTCCGACTCCATCGAGTTCGCCGCGCCAGCGGCCGGTGAGTACGACTTCCTCTGCACCTTCCCGGGCCACTCGGCCATCATGAAGGGCAAGCTCATCGTCACATGATGAGGCGGCATGCGCCGACGCAACAAGGCCCCCGGGACCAAGCGGTTTCGGGGGCCTTTTGGTTGCCGAGGGTCGCCGCTACATGTGGATGGCGCGGCCATCCACGGCCAGCGCAGCTTCCTTGACGGCTTCGTGGAGCGTGGGGTGAGCGTGGCACACCCGGGCGATGTCTTCGCTGGATGCGCCAAACGACATGGCCATGGCCGCCTCGACGATGAGCTCGCCCACCCGGGGACCGATCATGTGCACGCCCAAGACCCGGTCCGTTTCGGCATGGGCAATGATCTTGACGAGGCCGTCGGTCTGACCGAGGGCTCGGGCGCGTCCGTTCGCGCGGAACGGGAACGAGCCCTCCTTGACCGGAATGCCCGCTTCTTTGAGTTCCGCCGATGTTTTCCCGACGCTGGCAATTTCGGGGTCGGTGTAGATCACGTTCGGGATGGCGTCGTAGTTCACATGCCCCCAGCCCGTGGCGAGGCGCTCAGCGACGGCGATCCCCTCTTCTTCGGCCTTGTGCGCAAGCATGGCCCCTTGGATGACATCGCCAATGGCGTACACGCCGGGGGCCGCCGTTTGCAGGTGTCCGTCGACGGGAATTCGACCCCGTTGGTCGGTCTCCAAGCCCACCGTTTCGAGGCCCAAGGCGTCCGTGTAGGGAACCCGGCCCACGGCCACCAGCACGCGATCGCAACGGATGGGATCGCGCCCCTCCGCTTCCACAATGCAGCCCTTCCCCTTGGTCTTGGCACCGGTCACCCGAACCCCAAAGTTGAGGTCCAAGCCCTGCCGCTTGAAGATCTTGGCCGCCTCGCGGCCGATGGCCGCATCCATCATTGGGAGGCACCGGTCGGCGTACTCCAAGACGGTCACCTTGGACCCCAACCGGGCCCACACTGAACCCAGCTCGAGGCCAATGACGCCCGCACCGATCACGACCAAGTGCTCGGGCACGTCGGGGTACGACAACGCGTCGGTGCTGCCACCAATGCGGTCATCCTTGCGCTCCACACCGGGAAGATCGGCCTCCCGGCTGCCCGTGGCCACGATGACGTTGCGGCCCACAATTGTCTCGGATCCGTCGTCACCGGTCACGACCACGTTGTACTGGCCGTCGTCCCCGCGTCCGTTGAGCGACCCGTGGCCGCTGAAGCGGGTGACGCCGTTCTTCTTCAGCAGGTGCGCGACGCCTTCGGTGAGGCCTTGGACGATGGAGTCCTTGCGCGCCAACATCGCGTCCAAGTTCAGGGTCACGCCCTCGGTTTTCACGCCGTGCTCTTCGAGGTGATCCCGTGCTTCGATGTACCGCTCGCTGGACTCCAACAGCGCCTTCGATGGGATGCACCCAATCCGCAGACACGTTCCACCCAGTCTGGGTTCCTTCTCGATGCAGGCCGTCGACAAGCCCAGTTGTGCGCAGCGGATGGCGGCCACATAGCCGCCCGGTCCCGACCCAATCACGACAACGTCAAAGTTCTGACTCATGGTCACACCTCGAGGAGAATCCGCTCGGGATTCTCAATGCACTCTTTGATTCGCACCAAGAACCCGACGGCCTCCCGACCATCGACAATGCGGTGGTCGTAGGTGACCGCCAGGTACATCATGGGGCGCAGAACGATCTCGCCGTTCACGCCCATCGGGCGCTCAACGATGTTGTGCATGCCCAAGATGCCGCTCTGCGGCGGGTTGAGGATCGGCGTGGACAACAGCGACCCGTAGACGCCGCCGTTGGTGATGCTGAACGTGCCGCCGGTCAGGTCATCGGGCATGATCTGCCCCGCCTTCGCCCGACGGCCAAAGTCCGAAATCGCCAGCTCGATCTCGGCAAAACTCATCGACTCCGCGTTCCGCAAGATCGGCACCACCAGGCCCTTTCCGCCGCCAACGGCCACGCCGATGTCGAAGTAGTTCTTGTAGACCACATCGTCGCCGCGAATCTCGGCGTTCATGGCCGGGCAAGCCTTCAACCCTTCGATGACCGCCTTCACGAAGAAGGACATGAAGCCCAGCTTGATCCCGTACTGGTCGAGGTATTGCTGCTTGAACTTGGAGCGAAGGGCCATCACGGCCGTCATGTCCGCTTCGTTGACCGTGGTCAGCAGTGCAGCGGTCTGCTGTGCTTCCACCAGACGCTTGGCGATGGTGCGACGCATGCGGGTCATGGGAACGATTTCCTCGTCGCGACTGCCCGTGGCAACCGGCTTGGCGGCCGGCTTCGGTGCGGCGGCCTTCGCCTGAACTGCCCGAACCGCATCCTCCTTGAGGACGCGACCACCCAGACCGGTCCCGCTGGCATCGGATGCGGTCAGTCCGGCTTGGTCGAGCACCCGCTGGGCGGCGGGCATGGCCACATCGCCCGCGTTCGCGGGCGCCGCGGGCGCGGCAGCCTCAGGGGTCGGCGCCGAGTCGGCCTGGAAGTCTGCGGGGGGATCGGCGGGCTCGATGGTGCCCAGCAGGGCCCCCACTTCGGCCACGTCGTCTTCGTTTTTCTCGACGGAACGCAAGAACCCCTGCACCGGTGCCGGCACCTCGACGCTGGCTTTGTCCGTCTCGAGCGCGACCACAGGGGTATCGACCGCCACATAGGTTCCAACGGGCACAAGCCAGCGGCTGATCACCACTTCTGTGACCGACTCTCCGACGGATGGGACGAGAATTTCTCCAGGCATACCTTTTCCTTATTTTGCCGCTTTCGCCGGCAGTTCTAATGCTTCCTGCAACAATCGGGACTGTTCTAGCTTGTGGCTTGCTCCGGAACCAGTGGCCGGACTGGCCGATTCGGGGCGGGCGACCCCCACCACCTTGAATCGGCCGAGCTCGCCGTCCTCCAGCCGACCCCGCAGGAACCGCCACGCGCCCATGTTCGCGGGTTCCTCTTGCACCCATCGAATCTCGGTGCCGTCGGGGCAGTCCGCCAACATCGTGGCCAGCTCGGCTTCCGGGAAGGGATGAATCTGCTCCAGTCGAATCAACGGCACGGAGGCCAAGTCGGGGTTCTTTTCGCGCTCGTCTTCCAGCTCGTAGTAGACCTTGCCCGAGCAAAGCACAACAAAGGGGGCCGAAGCGACCTCGGCGCCGGACTGATCGCCGATGACCTTGTGAAACGATCCCTCGGTGAACGCGCTCAGCGGCGATGTGGCCTTGGGGTGCCGCAGCAGGCTCTTGGGCGTCATGATCACCAAGGGCTTGCGTTGCCGCGAGCGCACCTGTCGGCGCAGGGCATGAAACAACTGCGCCGGGGTCGTGAGGTTCGCGACCCGCATGTTGTCCTCGGCCGAGAGCGTGAGAAACCGTTCGAGGCGCGCCGAAGAGTGTTCCGGCCCCTGCCCCTCAAAGCCGTGCGGCAGCAGCATCACCAGGCCATTGAGCCGGGCCCATTTGTCCTCGGACGTCGAAATGAACTGATCGATGATCACCTGCGCACCGTTGGCAAAGTCGCCGAACTGCGCTTCCCAAATCACCAAGCCATCGGGCCACTCGAGGCTGTACCCGAAGTCGAATGCCAAGACGGCGGCCTCGGACAACGGGCTGTTGTACACGGTGAACTCGGCGTCGTCTGCGGCCAGACCATCGAACAAGCACACGCTCTCGCCGGACTTCTGGTTGTGCAGGACGGCGTGCCGGTGGCTGAACGTGCCCCGTTGGGCATCTTGACCGCTCAGGCGGACCCGGGCACCTTCCATCAACAGGCTTCCAAACGCCAGGGCCTCGCCGCCCCACCAGTCCAGGGGGGTGTCCTCCGACCCCATGTCGGCGCGACGTTTCAGCAGCCGCTTGAGCTTTCGATTGATGTCCAGGTCCCCGGGTGAAGACAGGGTATCCAAGACGGTCCGAAGCCGCTCCGCCGGCACCGCAGTATCGGGCAGTTCCTCCGAGGCCTCCAGCCCACCATGGTAGCCCGCCCACAAGTTTCGAAGCTTGCTGCTCGACGACGAAGGCTCGGGTGCATTGTCGCTCCGGGCCACGGCCAAGTCCGCTTCGAGCATCTGCTTGCATTCGCTCGCAATGGCATCGGCATCGGCTTGCGAGACCACGCCCAGCGCGACCATGTTTCGCACGAAGTTCTCCCGAACCGTCGCTTGCTTATCCACCTTTTGGTACATCAGCGGCTGCGTGTAGCGCGGCTCGTCGCCTTCGTTGTGCCCGTGACGCCGATAGCAGTACATGTCGATCACCACATCGCGGCCCCAGCGACTCCGGAAGTCCATCGCCAGCTTGATGACCTGCGCCACCGCATCGGGATGCTCGCCATTGACGTGAAACACCGGAACCTGGAGCAGCTTGGCGACGTCCGTTGCGTACCGACTGCTCCGCGCGTCCGAGGGATCGGTGGTGAACCCCACCTGGTTGTTCACGATGATGTGGAGCGTGCCGCCGGAACGGTAGCCGTCCAGCTGGCTCATGTTCAGGCTCTCTTGGATGACGCCTTGGCCCGAGAACGCGGCGTCGCCGTGAATGACGACGCCCATCACCCGCTCACCGGCCTCGTCGCCCAGGCGATCTTGCGTGGCGCGGACGCGGCCTTGGACGACCGGCGTGATGAATGCGAGGTGGCTCGGATTGAAGCTGAGGGACAGGTGAACCGACTGACCGGCTTGGCTGGTGCGAACGCTCGAGAAGCCCATGTGGTACTTCACGTCGCCCTTGCCGATGAACTTCTCCGGATCGGCGTCTTCGAACTCCGTGAAGATCTGCCCCGGCCGCTTGCCCATGATGTTGGCCAACACGTTCAGTCGGCCCCGATGAGCCATGCCCAGGATCACCTTCTCGACGCCCCGCTCCGCCGCATCTTCGATGGCGATGTCCAGCAAGGGGATGAGGCTCTCCGCCCCCTCCAACGAGAACCGCTTGGCGCCCAAGTACTTGGCGTGAATGAACTGCTCAAACTGCTCGGCTTCGGTGAGCTTTGTCAGAATCCGCACCTGCTCGTCGCGGCTGAGCTCACAGGTGTTTTCGGTCTGCTCCATCCGCTCTTGGAGCCATTGCTGCACCTCGGGGTCTTCGATGTGCATGAACTGCACACCGATGTGCTTGCAGTACGTGTTCCGCATGCGGTCGACGACCGAACGAAGCGTGCACTTCTCCAGGTCCCGGTCCCCCAGGTACACCATCTGGTCCAAGTCCGTCTCCGACAGACCGTGGTACGCCAACTCGAGCTCGGGGTGCGACTCCGGATCCCGGCCGAGGGGGTCCAGCTTGGCCATGACGTGACCGCGCACCCGAAACAATCGAACCAGGTGCCCCACGCGCTGTTGGATCATGCTGGTGGTCCGCAGCCGACGGGCCGTCATCTCAAACAAGCGTCGGGCAAAGCCGGCGTAGTGGTCGAGCACCGTCTCGAGGCTGGCGGGGTCCAGCTGCAAGAGCACCAGTTCGGTGCTGGCCAGGACATCGGCGGCACGGGTCTGGGATGGCGAGAAACTCATTCCCCCCAGGACCTCGCCCGAACCCAGATTGGCCACCCACTCGCCGCCGCGTTCGACACGGGCCATGCCATCGACCACAAAATACACGCCGTCGCCGGCGTCCCCTTCGCGAATCAAGTACTGGCCTTCGGCCACCGTCCGCTCTTGGGTGCGGCTGGACAAGAAGGACAACTCCTCCTCGGGGATTCCCGCGGTGCACTCCAGTCGTTGAAGTATCTGGAGGTGAGCCGCGTTGGGTTCGTGAGCCGTTCCCGATGGGTCGGGCGCCACCGCACGCCTTCGGACGGGAGGCGGGGCTGCGTTGGCGGGCGCAGCGAGTCCTCGGAAGATGCTGGCGGCGCGGCGGGTGGGGCCCACGGCCACCGAACGGCTCGGTTCAGAAGACTCAAAGTACGAACGCCATTCGGGTCCAACGGATCCAGGATCCTCGAGGAACTGCTGGTACAAGGCTTCGACAAAAGAGAGATTGGTGACGTTGAAGTCGTCGGCCATTGTGTACACTCGACCTGGTTGCTATCACCAGCGTACGTCATGCGGTTTCTACAGTCCATCGACAGACGCAAATATCCGGCGATGCAACCCGATTGGGGCTGTGGAAAATCTATGTTGATGGCAAACTTTGTCCATGAACAATTCAACAAAATTCGAAGGAATCTGTGCGCGGGTCGTCCGACAGCCCGTTCGCGTCGTTCCCAGCACCGCGCGCGACGGGGTGGCTTGCGGGTTTCACCGGTAGACGGCCCCCGCAGGATTGGATGCTTGATACCCAAAAAAACAACAATGGAGACCGATGTTCATGACCGCACTTTTCCCTGATCCGCGCAGGCTTGGCACTGCGACCCTGGTGACCGTCCTGAGCGTATCGCTGATGGGCTGTTCCGAAACCAAAGACACCGATCCCGCTGGCGGCGGCGACGATGCAGCAGAAACCGCGATCGGCAATCCGGTCGGCGACCCCATCGCCATCGACCACGAGACGGCCGTGCAAACCGCAGAAGCCAACCTGATTCGACACATCGATGGCCTGGAAGACACCCTGGCGTTTTTGGAAGAGTCCAGCTCCCTGAACAACCTGGTCGGCATGCTCTTCGACGATGACGATGACGATGACGACGACGATGGCGATGACGACGATGGCGACGACGACGATGGCGACGGCATTGAAATCGAGTTGTCCGAGGTGCGGGATGACTTGGTGGGCATCATGACCGACCGGCTGATGGTCGCCTCGACCGCCACCGTCGCCGACGACGGCTTGTCGGTATCGTATGCGGTCGACGCCGAATTTCTGTGCGGTGACGATTCCGATGAGGACGAGAGCGACGAAGGCATTGCGGAACGCGAGGCCGACGAGGCCGACTGCGCGGACCGCCTTGCACGCAACCCGCTCACCCTCGACGTGATGTCGGATGCAGCGGGCGATGTGAACGTTGACGTGATGGTGGGCGAAACGCCCGTCACCGCCATCAGCCTGCAGCTGCACGACGACCAGATCTCGGCCCGCATTGATATGGGAAGCCTGAGCACACTGGTTGGCGCGTTCATCAGTCCCGATGACTTCGAGATGCCCCGAGCCATGGACGGAACGTTCGCTTTTGAGATCCGCCAAGACGGCGAACGGGCCTACAGCGCGCGGTTTGCGGTTCCCGAGGCCATTCATGCGACGGCCGACGCCGACCAAGACACCTTCTCGCTGAACATCGGTCAACACAGCGCACCCGGTCGGATTTCGTTCGACGGCATCGCGGGCGTGATTGCCGGCCAGTTGGCGATTGATGCCATGGATGCGGCGATCCCTTGGCAGGTCATCGTGGACATGTTCTACGACGACGAGGGCGAGACCGAGTGGGTGTGCGAGACCGACGAAGCGACCGGAATGGAAGAGTGCGAAGAGGTGTACATCGAGCCCGAAGAAGCGCCCGATGTCGACGAAGCCTTCATCGTGAACCTGCCCGGTGTGACCGGCATCATCGACTACACCAGCGCCGACGACGCCTTTGTGCTCACCAACCTGGGGCTGGGCGATGAGACCATGACCATCAATGTCGATGATGCGACCATCGTTTGGGTCGACGTCAACCCGGACAATGGTCGCCGGCTGGACTTCACCTTCGACTCTCCCGACGGGACCGACCTCGGCTTGGCGTTCTCGCAAGACTTCGCCGCCCAAGTGGAGTTTGCCTGGAACCGGGTGTCGGATGCCATCACGGATCTTCCCGATGTGTTGTTCGACGACACCATCGGCGTCGAATTCGCTGGCGCCGAGTCGCCCCAGCTGCGCATCTACGAGACCGAAAGCGAAGAAGAGGGCGAAGTCGACACCCACTTTCAAATGGCTCGCGGTCAACTGACGTTGTGGGCCGATGCCATGGATGAGGACGTGGTCATCACCGAAGGCGAGTGCTTCGTCAGCACCGAGTGCGACGACGACGACGACGAATGCGACGACGACGAAGACAGCCACGACCTGTTCGGTGAAATCGGGGGAGGCACCTGCGACGGATAGGCCGTTCGCACATCGGCGTTGCCCATCGCCCAGCGGTCATCGGGATCTCCTGCTGTACCATGCAACCAGCGGGAGGCCTCAATGGAGCGCTGGGCGATTGGATTCATGGTCATGGCTGGGTGCGGTTCGGAAGAAAAACTCTCGGTCTACGACGCCGTTCCCGACGCCGTGATCACGTCCCACAGCTCGGCGGATTCGGTTCGGGAGGGTGCCGTCATCACGGTGAGCGGTGCGGTGTCCGACGGCACCGATGACCTCGCCGACTTGGCCGTGACATGGTTCGCCGATGAGGCGCTCGCGTGCGACGCGCAACCGCCCGCCGCCGATGGTGCGTCCTCGTGCGAAGTCGTGGTTCCGCGCGGGGACGGCCTCAAGGTCCGCATGGACGTCCGCGATCCGGGCGGCAACGTGGGCACCGACAGCGTCACCTTGACCATCCTGGAAACCAGCGCGCCGACCGCCTCGCTCCTCACGCCGGCTTCCGGCGACCGATTCACCGCCGGTGAACCGATCGGATTTTCGGGCGTGGTGAACGACGAAGAAGACGATCCGGCCGACTTGGTGGTGTGGCTGGAGAGCAGCATCGACGGACGAATCGACATCGGCACGGCCCCCACCACCGACGGTGCGTTGTCGGGCAGCCTGGTGCTGACCGAGGGCGACCACACGCTCGCCTTGTGGGTGCGGGACTCCGACGACCAGACCGGCTCATCATCCGTCATTGTCGCGATCGAGCCGCCCAACGTGGCGCCCACGTGCGCCATCACAGCCCCGCCTTCCGGCACGACCGTCGTGGCGGGCGATTTGGTGGTCTTTGAAGCCACAGTCAGCGACGACGACGGGGCCAACGACGCATTGGTCGTCGAGTGGTCCAGCGATGAAGACGGACCGCTCGGGACCAGCACGCCCTCGTCCGCAGGGGCGGTCGCGTTTCCCATCGATGAACTCTCGGCCACCACCCACACCGTCACCATGACCGTGTCGGATGAAGACGGAGCCACGTGCACAGACTTTGTGCTGGTCACCGTTTCCACGCCGCCCGCGATCGCCATCCGAACCCCCGCCGCGGGCGCCCGCGTTCATCGCACCGAGGCGCTGACTTTCTCAGCGCTCGTGACCGATGCCGAGGACGCAGCCGACGAGTTGATCGTCGCGTGGGAATCGAGCATCGATGGGGTTGTGGCGGCAGGGTCGCCGGATTCATCCGGTGACTTCATCGCGGCAGTCGGCGACCTGAGTCTCGGAACCCACAGCCTCACCTTGACCGCGACCGACCGCGACGGCCTCACCGCATCCGCGGTCCAACTGCTGACCGTCCACCGCGCGCCCGAAGCGCCGACCGTCGCGATTGCTCCAGAAGGCGCCCGAACCGACGACGATCTGACGGCCACGGTGATCTCACCGGCGGTGGATGGCGATGGCGACGCCCTCTCCTTCGCCTACGAATGGTCCACTGCGGACGCGGTCGGACCGGTGTCGGGATCCGTCCTCCCCGCAAGCGCCACCGCCCGCGGGCAGGTGTGGACGGTGACGGTGACCCCAAGTGACGACACCGGTCCGGGCGAGCCCGGTTTTGCCTCGGTTGAAATCGGCAACACCCCCCCATTCGTGGGCGGGGTCGTCATCGAGCCCGGGACGGCTCGGGTGAGCGACGCGCTCGAGTGCACGACGAGCGCGGTGGGCGATCCCGACGGCGACGCGATCACCCTCGCGTACTCTTGGACCATCAATGGCGTCGATGCCGGGACCAGCGAGCGCTCCATCGCGGGGTTGTTCGCGGCCGGCGACGCCGTTCGCTGCACCGTTGTCCCCTTCGATGCCGCGGGGCCCGGTGCCGGCGAAACCTCCGCCCCCCTGGTCATCGACAACACCCCACCGACCGCACCGGGCGTGAGCATCGAGCTCGATGGAGATGGATTGACCTGCGCGATCGTGGACATCGCCGTCGATGCAGACGGCGATCCCGTGACCTACTCCTTCGCCTGGGATGTGGATGGCGCGCCCTGGACCGACACCGGAACCGACGTCCATCCTGGGGACGCGGTGTTCGAGTCGGACTTGGAAACCGACGAGACCTGGACCTGCGCGGTGACGGCCACCGACGGAACCGAATCCAGCCCAGCGGCGACCGCATCGGTGGTCATCGAATCCCGCGATGGTGACGGCGATGGCGTCGATGATGCCGAGGATCTCTGCCCTGGATTCGATGATTCGATCGACCTGAACGCCAACGGCATTCCCGATTCCTGCGAAGTCTCGATGGTGTTTGGCTACACCGGCTCGCCGCAGACCTTCACCGTTCCCGACGGCGTCACGCGCGTCTACCTTGAAGCTCGGGGCGCCCAGGGCTGGTCGGCCTCTGATGACCCCGGTGGCGAGGGCGGCTTCGCATCCGGCACCTTGTTTGTGACCGGTGGTGACGTCCTCAGCGTCTACGTCGGTGGCCAAGGACAAGCCGCGGACGTCGCCTATGTGCCGATGGGGGGCGGCTACAACGGCGGGGGCGATGGCCAAAACAACACCAGCGGTGGCGGCTATGCCGGTGGTGGTGGAGGCGCGTCCGACGTGCGCCTAATCTACGCCGACGATCCCCTCGACGCCGATTCGTTGGCGTCCCGGGTCTTGGTAGCGGGCGGCGGGGGCGGTGCCACCGAGAACATGGGATCCTTCGGCGGTCACGGCGGGAGCACGATTGGCGGCGACGGTGGCGGACCGTGGGACTACCCGGACAGCTACGGCCGGGGTGGCACCCAAACCGAAGGCGGCTGTGCGCCAGGCCGCGACTGCGTCTGCGACCCCGGCATCGCATGCGAGCACTACTCGGGGTTTGGCAAGGGCGGCAGCGCCAGCAACCTGGCCGTGCACGGCATGACGCCATGGAATGGGGGCGGCGGCAGCGGTTGGTACGGCGGCAGCGCGGCGATGGAGCACGCCGGTGGCGGTGGCGGCTCCAGCTACGTCGGCGGCGTCGTGGAGGGTTCCACCGGTCGCGGCGGCCACACGGGGCACGGCGAAGTCACGGTCGTGTGGGCAGAGGCTCCCTGACTACAGGCCAAGCCCAACGGTCAGCGATGCGAACGGTACGATGGGGCTGTTCCACCCCATGACGGCCGGCGCACCGCCGACGTGACCAACGCCCACAACCGCATCGGCGGTCAGGTACCCCCGGTCGGCAAGCCAGTACCGACCCTTCACCCCCAGCGAGGCCTCCGGGCCGGCGGCTTCCACTGCCCCGGTCTGGGCCTCGCCGAAGCGAAACCCGGGCCGGTCGGCCGTGCGCTGAACTTCCATGAACCCAATGCCGGCGATCACCGACCGGTCGGTGCGACCACTGGACTGAGTGGCGACCACACCGCGCAGTCGAAAGTGCGCCATGTCGGGCGCGTCCGACTGGTGCAGGATGCCCGACCCGTTGCCGCAGCCTTCAATGCTGAGCCGCCGCATGGGCATGATTTCACCGCACACATAAGGAAGCACGCGATCCGTTCCTTGGCCAACCCCGTCCACCCCGATCCGCAGGTCGGCGATTGGCCGCACCGAGCGCCCCTGGTACCGCTCCACACGCACATCGCCGGCCCAGGCGGCGGCCATCATCCAGACCCACATCATGCCCACCGATAACCCAAAACTTCGACGGGTTGAACCGCATGGTGCCGTCGGTGGCACGAGGCCATGACCGAAAGCATTGGTTCGGGCCCAACGGGTCCAGTGGGGTACACTGACTTTGGGAACGCGTTCGTTGGGGAGTCGCGTGCCCGCATCACCTCCGAACCACGGACCGCTCGATGTGGTTGATTGCTGCGATGATGACGACTGCTCTCGCTTGGACCTCCGCACCGGCTGCCAACGACTGGACCATCGTCAACGACACGGTCATGGGCGGCGCCTCCCAAGCCACGGTGACCGACCACCCCCAAGGCGGGGTGGTGTTCTCCGGAACCCTGTCCCTCGCCAACAACGGCGGCTTCGCCTCCACTCGAACCGCAGCGGTCCCCGACGACTGGAGCGGCGTGTCCGCCATCGCGATGCGGGTGCAGGGCGACGGCCGTCGGTACATCGCCACCGTGCGGACCAACAACCGGTCCATGCGGCGAATCTATTACCGTCAGGCGTTCGATACCGATCCCGAAGCCGCCACCGATGTGATCTTGCCGCTGGATGGATTCGAAGCCTACACGTTCGGCCGACGTGTGCCCGGCGCCCCATCGTTGCGGGAGGTGTCGGCTCAGATCGGCTCGGTCGGGATCATGCTCGCGGACAAACAACCGGGTTCATTTGAGATCCGCATCGACTCCCTCGCAACCGAGCAGGGCGCGCCACCGGCCGAAACCGAGGCGCTCGAGCCGGTCTCGATCGCGGTTGCCCTCCAGCGGGCGATCGAAACCGGCGTGCCCCTGTACAACGCTGGCCGGGCCGATCGCTGCGGAGACGTCTACGAGACGGCCATCACGTCAATTCTGCTGCTGGCCCCAGACCAGCTCTCGGAAGCGCAGCAGGCTCGCTTGATTGGCGCCCTCCAGGCCGCGCGGCGGGACGACTCTGCCTCGGCACGGGCCTGGACGCTCCGACGGGCGATCGACGCCACCATGCTCTCCATGAACACGGGCGACTGAACCGACCGCGCTCACCCACCCCAACCCCGGGACTCATCATGATTCGAATCCTCGCACTCTGCGCTTGCGTGGCCACTGCATGCCGCTCCGATGGCGGCACCAAAGCCCGCGATGTGGTGGACTCGGCAAGCCAGACGGCACCCTCATCGACCGGCTCCGCCATCGATTCTGGTGCACCAGCGGATCCAGTCGTGGATGCGGGCCCCACCGGCGAATGGCAAGACTGCGATGGACGCCTCACCTTGACGGAGGACGCTTTTTCGTGGGACCCGTCCTTCGGATCGTGCACCGTCGTGGGAACCGCCCAATATGCAGCGGGCGAGCTGACGCTCACCGTCACGAATGAGGCCGAATGCGGCGCCATCCCGTGGTGGCTTCGCTTGGCCGAAGAGGGCCCCGCGGTGTTTGCGCCGACCGTTGTGGGCACGCGGTTGGCACTGATTCCCACCACATCACCGCCAACGGCTCGCATCGCACAATTCGAAGAGGCGCTCGAAGTCGAGTCGTGGACCCTGACCAGCGATGAGGGCATCACCAGCATGTTCCGGCTCTGCTGGTCCGACGGCGCATTTTTTGGGGGAGGCTATCGAACCGCGGATGGGGACTGCGACTTTCTCTCCTGCGGAGGCGGCATCGTTGCGCACGACGAGACCGACATGGGCGAACACTGGACCACGGCGTGCCAAGGTTCGTGCCCTTGCGGCGGCGTTGTCACCGTCGAAGAACGTTCCGAGCGTTCCTTGGCGGGTCGTTTTTTCGGTTCCAACTGCGCCCGAAACATGAGCGGCACGTTCGAGGGTGTGCCGACCGAGTAGCCGACGGCACACCGCAACGAATCATGCCGGCCCGTCAAAAATGGCGATCAGCTGCTGGCACGTTCCGACGGGTCGACCGTCCGGTGCGAACAACCAAGTGATCTGCTCGCTGTACCCATCGCCAACCACCCGAGCGTGGGCATCGAGCAGCCAGTGCGACTCCGGATCGATCCCCTCAAGGGGGAGCGAACAAAACAGCTGCATTCGGAAATCAACGCTCGCCATCGCCCGAGCTTGGGTCAACCGGGACAACACCGCAGGGGCCCCCGCATCCAGGATGCCGATCACGTGCAGCGCATCCATCACGGCGCAATCCCCGGGGCGAATCCACGTCTGCAGTCGCGCCGTTGATGCGCCCGACATGGGCATGACATCGGGGACAAACCGGTATTCAAAGAACTGAGCGAATCGCGGTCCACCGAGGCGATCGATCGCAATGGGTGTGAGCTCCTCTGCGGGGGGAACAGGCGGCATCGGGACCTCGACCCACGATAGATCCGCCGATGTTCGGGCGGATGCAAATGACGCGGTGGCGTGGTTGGTCACCGCTCCGCGTTGGGTCACCGATGCCGAGTACTGCGCCACACGACGGCCCACTCGAATCGGGCTCACCGAGACCCGGGATGGACCCGCCAATAGGGGCGAACAACAATGCACGGTCAAGGTCCGCAGGACCGCTTCGGGTCGATCGAGTGCCCGCTGCATGGCGTCGGCCATCGCCGCAGACGGGATGCCTCCGTAGATCCCGCGGCCTTGGCTCCACTCCTCCGAGACGTCGAGCTGACCGTCCGGTCCGGGCACGGCCGCGCGCGCAAAATTCGACACCTGCATCGGGCCTCCTTGGGGGTAGCCTACGTCAATCGCGGACCGCCGGCGCGCACAAACCCGCACGGAGGAACCATCCAGGCCGGCATCACCGACCCCGGGGGCGCCATAGCCGAGGTCCAACCGATCGTTTTGTTGCATTTCTACTCGTGAGTAGCTATTGAATAGGTTCCGGCACCCGTCAACTGACCAAACCGGGTCGCGCCGCCCCGCGGCGCCCCACCGCTCCGACCCTGCACCGTTGGCGCGGTTCACCTTTCAAATTTGCCGCCCCGTGCGGCGCATCCACCCAAGGGGAATTACGGGCCCATCGCTTCATTCAGACCCCCGCGGATGGACCCATTGTTTTCGATCTACACCGAGGTACATCCCATGCGTCTTTTTCTTGCCACCTTGCTGGCCGCTTCCGTCGGTTGCGCTTCCAACACGATCACGGGCTACGACGAGCCCGGAGCCGACGCGGCATCCGACTCCACCGAGTCCGATGCGGACGGCGATGACGAGACCGTCAGCGATGGCGGCGACGGCGCGACCGATGACGGCACCGACTCACCGGCTGATGCGAACGAAGACACCGGCGACGGCGGCGTGGCCGACGATGAACCGGTTCGGGCCCCGGGCGAGCTGGGCGAATGGTCCGTTCGCGCGGTGTCGTCCACCGAGGTCGACGCCGAAATCTACCTGCCCGATGGACCGGGCCCGTACCCGCTCGTGTTGTTCAGCCCCGGCTTCCAGTTGAGCTCGGTGGACTACCGAAGCTACGCCGAACACTTTGCGTCATGGGGCTACATCACCGCCCTGGTGAACTTCGACGACGCCTTGTTTGGCGGACCAACCCACAACGACATGCAGTTGACCTTGGGCGCCATGATGGACTGGTTCACCTCGGACCCCGATGTCCTGGAGGCGGCGGCCGACCCCGAGTCGCTCGTGTTGATGGGCCACTCAATGGGCGGAAAGCTCTCCTTGCTCCGGGCCAGCTACGACGCCCGCGTCGATGCCGTGGTGGGCATCGATCCCGTGGATGCGTCCCCTCCGCTTGGAGGTTCCCCCACCGATTACCCCTCGGTGGCCCCCGAACGGATGAACTTGATCACCGCACCCATCCTCTTGTTCGGCGAGCGCACCAACGCCCTGGGGGGCTTCGCGTGCGCGCCCGAGGGTGAGAACTTTCAGGCCTACTACGAGAGCGCAACCAGCCCTGTGATGGAAGTGGACTTCCTCGATGCATTCCACATGTCGTTCGTCGACAACCCATCCTGCCTGTTCTGCCTCGCCTGCCCCGCCGGCACCGACGATCCGGTCGTGACCAAGCGCAGCGTTCGCGCAATCACCACGGCATTCCTCGAGTCGGAGATCCACGGTCAGGCCTGGGCAACCGAATGGTTGCGGGGCGACGGAATCGGGGCCATCGAAGCCACCGGCACCATTGCCACGCAGTCGAAGAACGGCTTCTAAGACCGGGTCTTCGCCGCCGCGAGACCCACCGCTGAGCGTGGCTCAACCGAGCCACGCTCTCGCGTTTCGGAACAAGCGCATCCACGGCCCGTCTTCGCCCCACTCATCGGGGCACCACGAGTGCTGAACAGCCCGGAAGGCCCGCTCGGGGTGGGGCATCATGATGGTGGCGCGGCCATCGGCGGAGGTGAATGCCGTCAGACCGCCCGAGGAGCCGTTGGGATTTTCGGGGTATTGCGCAGCCGGGTTGCCGTGGCTGTCGACGTACCGCAGCGCCGCCAAGCGCGACCCTGCATCTTGTGACGCAGCGCTGGCGAAGCTTGTTTGGCCTTCGCCGTGGGCGACGGGGATGGGCAGCCGCGAGCCGGTCATTCCGCGAAACAAGATCGAGGGAGAATCCAGCACCTCGACTTGGACCAAGCGCGCCTCAAACTGCGCGGATTGGTTGCGCACAAATCGGGGCCAGTGCTCGGCCCCCGGAATCAAAGACTGGAGCTGACTGAGCATTTGACAGCCGTTGCACACCCCCAGCGCGAAGGTGTCCGGCCGGTGGAAAAAGCCTTCAAACTGCGCCCGAAGGGCATCGTTGAACAAGATTGACTTCGCCCAGCCTCCTCCGGCACCCAGCACATCCCCGTAGGAGAACCCGCCGCAGGCCACGAGGCCGGAGAAGTCGCTCAGCCGAGCGGCGCCCGAGCGCAGGTCGTTCATGTGAACATCGACCGCAGTGAATCCGGCCCGGTCAAAGGCGGCCGCCATCTCGACCTGACCGTTCACCCCTTGCTCCCGAAGCACCGCCACGCGCGGCCGATCGCCATGGGTCTTGGGCGCTGCGGGGTCGAAGGTGAGGCGGGCGCTCAGGCCCCGATTGGACGGGTTCAAGACCCATGCGCGTTCTTGATCGGCACAGACCGGATTGTCCCGCAGCGACTGGATGCGGTGGCTCGCGTGAATCCATTCGCCCATCAAGTCGAACAAGTCCTCGTCGAGCACCGGCTGTCCGGCACGCGAGCAACGCACCCGATGGTCGGCTCGAAGCGTGCCGATTCGATGCGTCACCGCGCCGAGTCCCGCATCGGCCATCGTCTGCTGGAAGTGCGCCGCGAACGCTTCGGACACCTGAACCACCGCACCCAGTTCCTCCGAGAAGAGGGCACGAACGGGGTCTGCGCCCAAGGGCGCGAGGTCCACATCGATCCCAGTGCGCCCGGCGAATGCCATTTCCGCCAGCGTCGCCATCAACCCACCGTCCGATCGGTCGTGGTACGCGAGCAGGTGCCCCGCCGCATGAAGCGACTGAATCGCATCGAAGAACGCTCGAAGCTGACCTGGGTCGTCCAAGTTGGGGGACGCGGCTCCAAGCGCGCCGTACACATACGCCAGCGCCGAGCCGCCGAGGCGATTTTTGCCGCCACCGAGGTCAATCAGCCACAACGCGCTCGCCGGGTCGGTGCGAAGCTGCGGCGTGAGGGTGGTTCGCGCGTTCACGACGGGCGCAAAAGCGGTCACCACCAACGACAGCGGTGCCGTCACTTGGTGATCCCCCTCTTCGTCGGTCCACTTGGCCCGCATGGACATGGAGTCTTTGCCCACCGGAACGGCAATGCCGAGCGCCGGACAGATCTCTTCGCCGACCGCCGCGACGGTGTCGTACAGCCGGGCCCCTTCGCCGGGATGATCCGCCGCTACCATCCAGTTGGCGGACAGCTTGATGTCGCCAATCGCACCGATCCGTGCGGCCGCGATGTTCGTGATGGCTTCACCAATCGCCATCCGCCCGGATGCCGCGGCGTCCAACAAGGCGAGCGGGGTGCGTTCGCCCATGGCCATCGCCTCACCATGCAGGGTGTCAAACGCGGCCGTCGTCACCGCGACATCCGCCACGGGCACCTGCCACGGGCCCACCATCTGATCGCGCGCCACCAGCCCGGTGATGCTCCGATCCCCGATCGTGATGAGGAACGACTTGCTCGCCACCGTGGGCAGCCGAAGCACCCGCCGAGCCGCCTCACCGACCGAAACATCGTCCGTTGCGAACGGTGCCGATGGCGCATGCAGGTGCTGCGACTGGCGGTGCATCTGCGGGGGCTTTCCGAGCAGCATCGACAGCGGCATGTCGATGGGCGCATTGTCAAAGTGTCTGTCGTTGACGATCAACTCATCGTTGTCCGTGGTGCGCCCCACCACTGCAAACGGGGCATTTTCACGGGCGCAAAGCGCGGCAAAAACCGGCACATTCTTGTCGAGAATTCCAATGACATAGCGCTCCTGCGCCTCGCTGCACCAGATCTCCATGGGGCTGAGCTGGGGCTCCGCATTGGGGATGGCGCGAAGTTCGAACACCCCGCCTCGGCCGGAGTCGTGGACCAGCTCGGGGAAGGCATTGCTGAGGCCGCCCGCACCCACGTCGTGAATGCTCTCAATGGGGTTGGCATCGCCCATGGCCCAGCAGCGGTCGATCACTTCTTGGCACCGACGCTGCATTTCGGGGTTGGCTCGCTGCACCGACGCAAAATCCAAGGCTTCGGACTGCGCGCCCGTGGCCATCGAGGAGGCCGAGCCACCGCCGAGACCGATCAGCATTGCCGGCCCCCCGAGGGCCACCAGCGCGGCCCCCTCCGGCAGCCGCTTCGTGTCAACATGGTCGGGGCGAACGCTGCCGTAGCCGCCGGCGATCATGATGGGCTTGTGGTACCCGCGACGCTCGGTGCCGTCGGGTGCGGTCACGTCTTGGTGGAAGGTCCGGAAGTACCCCGTCAGGTTGGGGCGCCCAAACTCGTTGTTGAAGGCCGCCGCCCCAATCGGGCCGTCGATCATGATCTGCAGCGGGGTTGCCAAGCGGCCCGGGTGAGCCCGACCGTCCTCCCACGGTTCGGCGTGCCCCGGAATCTGAAGGTCCGATACGCTGAACCCCGCGAGCCCCGCTTTGGGTTTGCCGCCGCGGCCCGTTGCGCCCTCGTCGCGGATCTCTCCGCCCGAACCGGTGGCGGCTCCCGGATGCGGCGAAATTCCCGTGGGGTGGTTGTGCGTTTCCACCTTGATGGCAATGTGGACGGCTTCGTGCTCGGCCCCGTACACGTTGGTGCCGGGACGAGGGTAGAACCGCCCCGCTTCGTACCCTTCGATCACGGCCGCGTTGTCGGAGTAGGCACTCAGCACGCCGCCGGGGTTGCACGCATGGGTGTTCCGAATCATGGCGAACAAGCTCTTTGCTTGTTCGACCCCATCAATGGTCCAGCGGGCATTGAAGATCTTGTGACGGCAGTGCTCTGAGTTGGCCTGCGAGAACATGAGCAGCTCGACATCGGTCGGGTCCCGCCCAAGGCGCGCGTAGTTGTCCACCAGGTAACCAATCTCGTCGGGGCTCAGCGCCAGTCCCAAGCGCCCAGTCGCGGCGTTGAGCGCCCCTTCCGGATCGTCGCCGAGGCGCGTCCGGCCGACGGGTGCGGGCGCGGCCGACTCGAAGAGCTGGGTGGCTTCGTCAAGCCGCGACAAGGTCATCTGCGTCATGGGATCGCACACCTCCGCCCGCACTCGATCGATCACCGACGGGTTTTCCGATCCGTCAAACCACAACCCGACGCCGCGCTCGACGCGCTCGATGCCGGTGAGCCCGCAGATGTGAAGAATCTCCGTGGCTTTCGATGACCATGGCGAGATCGTGCCCACCCGGGGGACCACAATCAGATCCGGCGCGGTCTGGGGAGCCGCATCGGCGGCTTGCACCACCGCGTTCAATCGTTCCGTGTGCTCGGGAGAGAGCGGTGCGCCGTCGACGAAAAAGATTTCCGCACTGCACAAACTGGTGACCCCAGCGGCGCGCACAATCGCGTCAATCTGAAACGCGGAGTAGGCCGAACCCCCAAACACATGCTGCATGGTCGTGCTCCAAACAAAGGCTGCGAGCGATTAGCCCATTCGGTTTTCGGCGGCTCCCATCCGGTCGCCAAAGCACCGGATCCGCCACTCAAGGAAGGATTGATTCTCTGGGTTGAAAGCAGACTTAATGGAAGTAAAGTTTCATGCCGGCTTATTGAAGCACAACAATTTTCTGCCGTTCCATTGCGCCCGAAGCCCAGAGGGGCTATTCTATTTGAAAATGAAAGTCATTTTCATTATTGTTTACCCGAGTCCAATGGCCCCAAGTTCTTCAACACTCTTCCATCCCCCTTTTCGTCAGGCAATCGTTCCGGGCAACGAACCCAAACGCCCGTGTTCAAGCGCTCGTGATTGGTCTCCAAGCGCAAGAACCGACCTTCATCCACGCGTTCGCCACGTACGATGAAGATTCGCGACACACACGATGATGCGCCTGGTCAAGCGGCAGAATCATGAAGCCGCCGCCGTGGGGGGCCCCGCGGGGGGGGGGGCGCGGCCCCCCAACCACCGCGCCACATAATGCCCCCCCCGGCGGCCGCCCCGGTGTGGGGGGCGGCGACGGCACATCCAAGGACGGTCCAACCGCTTCCCTTCGTGCTGGCACATCCCCGCGTACAAAACTTCCGAAAACGTGACCGCAGCGTCATCAATGCGAAACGGTGGCGGGTGAACTTGCGGATGACCGGAAGGGACGCATGCACTCCTCTCAATCCACACCGAATTGGCTCCGCGGAATCCACGCCGCGGACCTGCGTATGCTCACTGCGCTGAATGGCGTGGACCACCCGCTGTTGACTCGGGTGATGTCCACGTTGACCGTGTTGGGGAACACATCCAGTTGGTGTTTGGCGGGCATTGGATTGCTTTCAATGGATGGAACTGCCCACCTCGCCGGTCAACGCTTGGCGATGGCAGCGCTTGCTGGCGCTGCCATCGCTCAGGCATTCAAGCGCGTTGCTCGCCGGCCTCGCCCGGCAGAATCGCACCCCTCGGTTCGCGTACGGTGCGCCGTACCGCGATGCTCGTCGTTCCCTTCCGGCCACACGCTCACCGCGTTTGCGGTCGCGGCGGCGGCCGGCGGCCTCAGCGCACCAGTGGGCGCGGTGATGATGCTGTTCGCGATGGGGGTCGGGTGCTCCCGAGTCTACCTCGGCGCTCACTACCCCGCCGACGTCACCGCCGGTGCCCTGCTGGGCATCCCAGTGGGGCTCACCATTGCAGCGTTTGCCCCAATGAACGGGCAGGCGATCGTGACGTGGATGGCGCACTTCACTCCGTGAAGCGCAGCGTGCCCTACTCGGTGACGGTCATGCCGCCGGTGGTCGACGGGCTGTAGCCATCATTGGAACCCACTCCAAAGTCGCCGCCCAAGTCGCAATACAACCAGGGACCACCGGCAATCGAGACGCGCGCTGCGTAGTCGTAGATGCCCGCGGCCGGCGCCGTTCCAGCGCACTCGTATTCGTCGTTGTCGAGGATCGACGGATCGAGCCCCGGCTTGTGCTCATTGAATGCACACGCCGTCCACGTCCACGCATCCGAGGGGGTCTCCCCGTCGGGTCCAACTCCGAGGTCCACTGCGACGCCCTCTCCCGAGCCCGATGCGCCGGTCACGCCCGCTTCGTAGAGATAGACGTACACCGTATAGGCCTCGCCGACCGTTGCAGCCACTTCGTTCGGCCACTGAATGTGGCAGTAATCAACGGCTTCGCCGGCGGGAGCCGCACCGGTGTCGTCCGCATCGGCGTCGGCATCCGCGTCGGCATCCGCGTCGGCGTCGGCGTCCGCATCCGCGTCGGCGTCCGCATCCGCGTCCGCATCCGCGTCGGCATCCGCATCGGCTTGCGCGGCCGTGTCGTCTTTGTCGTCATCACCGCACGCAACGGCGGCCATCAAGCTGAGCCAGAGAAGTGTTCGCATTGTGTCCCTCGAATAACATGGCTCAATTACCCCCCGTTGATCGTTTGTCGAGCCCCGAGACCCCAAATTGAACGGCTGGGATCCAACGCAGCCGTCGGGCACGCAAACAATTTGCGCAAAACCGCCCTCCCGCTTCGCAATCGCCATGTTAGTCCCCGCCGCATCAACGCGAGAGGATTGGTCCCATGGGCGAAATGATTTACCACGGCAAAGTCAAGCAAGTCTGGAGCACCGAAGACCCGGACATCATCGAGTTTCGGTACACCAACCAAATCTCGGTCTTCGACCAGATCATTCCGAGTTTGGTTCCCGCCAAAGGCGAGTCCCTCAACCGAACCAGCTGCCATTGGTTCAAGCTCGTCGAAGAGGCCGGAATCTGCGACACCCACATCATCGAGATGAACGGCCCCGACCGCGTACGCGCCCGGCGCTTCGATGTGGTTCGGGAACCTGGCGCCATCGCCCGAGATCGTGAAAACGTCTTCGTGCCCCTCGAAGTGATTTGCCGCCACTACTTGGCCGGCTCCGGCTGGCGTCGCTACAAGCGTGGGGATGTCACAGCCGAGGAACTGGGCTTTGCGCCGGGCACACAGCTCACCGAAGGGATCAAGCTGCCGACTCCCTACGTGGAAGTGTCCACCAAATTCGAGAAGTTCGACCGCTTGCTGGACCGCGCGGAAGCGCTGGAAATTTCCAACCTCACGGACGCCGAGTTCGACGCCATCATGGCCATCGTGCTGAAAGTCGACGCCATCATCGAACGAGAAGCCGCGAAGTCCGGATTGATTCACGTCGACGGCAAAAAAGAGTTCGCGTTGGGTCCAAAGCGTGTCCCGGTCTTGGTGGATTCGTTCGGCACCCTGGACGAAGACCGCTGGTGGGATGCCGAAGCCTACAAGCGCGGGGAGATCGTTCAGCTGTCCAAGGAGTTTGTCCGCGGGCATTACATCGAAAACGGGCACCACACTGCGTTGGCCAAAGCCCGCGAAGACGGCACCGAGGAACCGGCCATTCCCGCGCTTCCTCAGAACGTCATCGACCAGACATCCCAGCTGTACATCGACATGTTCGAACGGCTCACGGGCCAACGCTTCTAGGCGTCAAGACATCCCGAACTCATCGCATCCGGACGCGAGCCATTCGATGCGCATCCCATCGACGATGGTCGCCATTGCGCGGACGTCTTCACGCGCCGCGTCCGCTTCTTCCCGCAGCTCTGCTGCGGCCACGGCTCGGGCCGCCATCACGTCCGCCCGTGCCGAGTCATACGCATCGCGAAGGGACCAAAGCTCCACCATGCCCTCAAACGCCGCCTCGTAATCGCCGGCTGCAACAGCCGCCGCAATGACCGCCTCCTGCGCGACCACTGCGGCCTCATAATCCGACGAAAGCTCGGCCAACATCGCGTCAACCTCGGCCTCCAAGGACGCCCGTGCCGATTCGATCGCCGCCTCCGTCTCCGCGATCAACGCATCGAGCGCGTCTCTGGCGTCGGCGAGATCCGAGGCGAGAATGGCGCAGTATGCGGCCCATTCCTCGACTTCTTCCTCGTCCCAGTCCTCGTCGTCCCAGTCCTCGTCGTCCCAGTCCTCGTCGTCCCCGTCCTCTTCGTCCCAGTCGTCCTCATCGTCGTCAGAGTCCCAGTCGTCCTCATCGTCGTCAGAGTCCCAGCGGTCCTCCTCGTCACCGGCATCGGTGTCGCCGCCGCCGCCCTCTTCGTTGCCGCCGAGGTTCGCACCCTCCTCGACGGCTCCGTCACCCACGGACCCCTCCGTGCTGCCTGCACACCCGAGAGCACCGAGGGCCAGCCATCCCAACAACGCAAACCGACCCCTCACAAGCGCCTCCAAACCCCCTCCACTATGGATTGTGATCGGACATCACTCAAGCCCATGGACCCCACAATTCACAATCAAGGGTCGACCCCTAAGCCAACGAATCGAATTGCTCAGTCGCCAATCGAGGGATTCCAACCCATCCCACAGCACCCCCTTATTTTTTCACGGGCCTTCCATTTTCCGTGCAGTTGGTGATATACGTTTGGGTCCCAAACGGATGTCCACCAAGGGAGCTTCGCCACACCCATGAGAAACTTGTCCCGCCGAACGAAGGTGTACTGGAAAGAGTACGAACACTGGGCGTGCGGGCGACACCTCCCAGCGCTGGTTCTGCCCGCGAACATCGAGCAGTGCTGGCTCTGCTCGAACAAGCGGCCGCCCATGGATGAGCGGCCGCCAATGCCGGAAGGATACGAACCGAACAAGGCGCGTTCGAAAAAGGCGAACAACACTCCCAAACGGTTGGTGCCGCGTCGGAAACCCTCGGAACTGGACGCCATGTTGACCGGATCGGTGTCAACGGACCTCGAACAAGAGATCGAACCGAAGCCGTCGAAGCGCGCGACCACCCCACCCGCGGCAGCACCCGCCGCACCGACGAAAACACCGGCCAAGCCTGCCGCAGCCGCTCCGAAGACCGCCCCCGCACTCGTCGCGGGAGGGGTGATCTGTGCGTGGCCCGACTGCCAAGAGCACGCGCGACCACGGTCAAAATACTGCTCCCGCAACTGCTCCAACAAGAACGCCCGTGCCCGTCACAAGTCTCGCGTGAAGTAGCAACCAGCCGACCAGCCCCGACGCCCTGCTCCGAATGGGCCCGGCCACCGGCCGCGAAACCCGAGGGTTCTGTGCCGGGTCCGGCTGCATCGCATATATTGGGGCAACGACCAGCCTTGGAGACCCCATGATTCCGCGTTGCCTGTTGATGTTCATCCCGATGTTTGCCCTGACGGGCTGTTTTGAAAAAGAGGAAGCAGAATCGACGACGGACTCAGTCGAAGCGGCGGTGGACTCGAGCGATTGCGAGGAGCTTGGCGCCGCGATCCGAGCGGACGAAGAAGCCTGCGAAGACGGCGATGAGGATGCCTGTGGTGAGCTGCGCGACGCTTACGAGGCCTACGACGAGGCCTGCGAGGAGGCCGCCGCGCGGAACGAGGACTGGGACGACGATGACCGTGAAGACCGCTGCGAGGAATGGGAGGAACTCCTTGAGGAACAGGCCGAGGCCTGCGAAGACGGCGACGACGACGCCTGCGATGAACTCGAAGACGCCTACGTCGAATTCTTGGAAGTCTGCGGTGACGAATGGGACGACGACGAGCGCGAAGACCACTGCGAAGAATGGGAAGAATGGCTCGAAGACCAAGCCGAGGCTTGCGAAGATGGCGACGACGACGCCTGCGATGAACTCGAAGACGCCTACATCGAGTTCGAAGAATTCTGCAGTGACGACGATGACGACGATGACGACGACGACGAGCGCGAAGACCGCTGCGAAGAGTGGGAGGAGCACCTCGAAGAACGAACCGAAGCCTGCGACGACGGCGATGACGACGCCTGCGAAGGACTCGAAGAGGCCTACGTCGAATTCTTGGAATACTGCACGGGCGACGGGGACGATGAGGACAGCGACGACGGCGACGATGAGGACGGCGACGACTGGGACGACTGGGACGACTGGGACGACGACGACGACGACGACGATGACGACGACGACGACGACGACGACGACGACGATGACGACGACGATGACGATGACGATGACGAAGACGACGACGACGACGACGATGACGACGACGATGACGAAGACGACGACGATGATGAAGACGACGACGATGACGACGACGACGATGACGATTCACGCAGGCAGGCAGGCAGGCAGGCAGGCAGGCAGGCAGGCAGGCAGGCAGGC
>JAYZVA010000069.1:0-25831 GCA_036156175.1 Myxococcota bacterium | reverse complement strand
TGAATCGGATGATCAGGACGGCGAAGACGAGTGAACATGTTTGAGCGGGTAGTTCGGCGACCGGTGGCCACGTGGATGATCGCCATCGCTGCGGCCGTCTTTGGGTTGGTGTCGTACGAGCGTCTGCCCTTGAACCTGATGCCCGATTTGTCGTACCCCACCATCACCGTGCGCACCGAAATCGCCGGGTATGCGCCCGAAGAGGTCGAAGCCCAAGTCTCCCGCCGAATCGAAGAGGCGCTCGCCACGACTCCGGGGTTGGTGGAACTGGAGAGTCGCTCGCGGGCCGGCATGTCCGACGTGATCCTTGAGTTCGCGTGGGGCACGGACATGAACAAAGCCAGTCAGTCCATTCGCGAGCAATTGCAGACCACGTTCTTGCCCGATGACGCCGAGCGGCCGCTCATCCTGCGGTTCGACCCCAACCTCGACCCCATCATGCGGGTCGCCCTGTCGGGGACCGACTCCGCGTCCCCGCAAAACCAGCTGCAGGCCATGCGGACCACGGCGGAACGGCAGATCAAGCGGCGGCTCGAAGCCATGGACGGGGTGGCCAGCGTCCGGGTTCGCGGCGGGTTGTCACCGGAAATCAAGATCGACGTTCTCGAGGGTTGGATGACCGCCCGGGGAATCACCATCGACCAGGTCGCATCCGCGCTCGCCGCGGAGAACGTCAATCTGCCCGGAGGGGCGATCCTCGAGGGGGACTACGAGTACCTGGTCCGAACCGTGGGCGAGTTGACGACGGTTGAAGACATCCAAGCCATCCAGATCAAGCGCGCCGATGGGGTGGTCGTTCCGTTGACCGAACTGGCCACCATCTCCGAAGGCCAGAAAGACCGCGAGGTGGTCAGTCGATTGGATGGGGCGGAAGCCGTCGAGCTCGAAATCTACAAGTCTGCCGACGCGAACATTGTGCAGCTCTCGCGCAAGATCCGCGCACGCCTCGGTGTGGACCGGCCCGAGCGCGCCGACGACTGGGACGCCCCCGCCACCATCGCCGACCGCTTGCCCGACGGCATGAAAATGGCGGTCCTCGAAGACCAAGCCAACTTCATCGAAGCCAGCATCAACAACCTGCGGTCGACGGCCCTGCTTGGCGCGGTCCTGGCGGTGTCGATCTTGTTCATGTTCCTCCGCGACATCCGCGCGACCCTCATCATCGCGACCGCCATTCCGCTGTCGATCATCGCCACGTTTGCCCCCCTGTACCTCGGCGGCGTCAGCCTAAACCTGATGAGCCTGGGCGGCCTCGCGCTCGGCATCGGAATGCTGGTCGACAACGCCATCGTTGTGCTCGAGAACATCCACGTGCAGCGCGAACGCGGGCTGGACCGCATCGAAGCGGCCATCACCGGGACCCGGACTGTGGCTGCGGCCGTGGTGGCCTCCACCTTGACCACGGTCTGCGTGTTCCTGCCCATCGCATTCGTCGAGGGCGTCGCCGGGCAGCTGTTTGGTGACTTGGCCATGGCGGTGGTGTTTTCGTTGCTTGCGTCGCTCGTTGTGGCCCTGTTTTTTGTGCCGATGTTGGCCGCGCACGAGCTGAACTGGACGAGTGACCAGGAACCCCAGTTCTTCGCCCTCTCGCGTTCCGGCCGATTCGAATCGGTCCGACGGTTCCGCGATGATTGGTCGGCCGCGGCCTGGTGGTTCAAGCCGTATGTGGCCGCCCGGTGCGTGATTCGACTCGGACTCGAACTGACCGCGGTCGCGGGGCTGCTCGCCGCCACCGCGGTGGCCCGTCCCGCGATGTGGCTGTTTCATCGCGTCATGCGGCGCATTCATGAACGCGCCGATGCCGCCGCCGGTCGGTTCCAGCATCGGTACGACCGCCTCGACGCGTGGTACGGCGAGGCCATCGATGCCGTCTTGCGCAAACCGGGTCAGGTGCTGGGCACCGCGGCCGTCATCGTGGCCGTCAGCTTGCCGTTGTTCGGAACCCTGGGGCAGTCGCTGATCCCCGAGATGCACCAGGGACGGTTCACGGCGGAAGTGTCGCTGCCGGTCGGCACGCCCCTGTCCCGCACCGTGGACCGCGTGATGGACGCCGAGAAGGCGCTGACGGGCGACCCAGACATTGTCCACATCCACACGGTCGTGGGCACCGAACGCCGGGCCGACAGCCGCTCCGATGAGGGCGAACACACCGCACGATTGATGATCGAGGTCACCGGAGGAACGGGCATCGAGGCCCGGGAGCGCGCGGTCATGGACCGGGTGCGATCCGCCCTCGCCGCCGACGAGGGCGAGCCCATGACCGTGCGGATGGTGCGCCCCAGCCTGTTCTCGTTTCGAACGCCGATCGAGGTGCTGCTGTACGACACCGACCTGCGACGCTTGCAGCAAAGCGCCGACACCGTCGTGGGCGAGCTCCGGTCGGTGGCGGGCCTCACCGATGTGCGGTCAAGCCTCTCCGAAGGCTACCCCGAGGTCCGGATTGACTACGACCGCACGCTGCTGACCCGCTTCAACCTGAGCACCGCGGGTGTGGCCCAGTCCGTGCGCGACAAGGTGCTCGGCACAACCGCGACGTCCATGTCCCGCGACGACGGTCGCGTCGACCTGACGGTTCGGCTCGATCCGTCGCAACGCCGGGGCGTCGACATGCTCCGGCGCCTCAACGTCAATCCCGCGCTGACGCCGCCCATCCCCCTGGAGAGCGTGGCGGCGTTTTCGGAAGAGGTGGGTCCCAGCGAGATCCGCCGCATCGACCAACGGCGGGCGGTGGTGGTCAGCGCCAACATGGACGGCTTCGACCTGTCCGGCATGTCCGAAACCATCGGGTCCCGCATCCAGCGCCTGGCGGTGGACAGTCAAGCCGAGATGGGCGGCCAAAATCGAGAGATGCAGCGCTCGCTGGGCAGCATGCAGTTCGCGCTCATGCTGGCCCTGTTTTTGGTCTACGTCATCATGGCCAGCACCTTCGAAAGCATCCTTCATCCGTTCGTCATCCTCCTCAGCGTCCCGCTCGCACTCGTGGGCGTGGGCGCCGGGCTGCTCATCACCCAGACCGCGGTCAGCGTGGTGGTGCTGATCGGTGCCATCGTGCTGTGCGGCGTGGTGGTGAACAACGCCATCGTCTTGGTCGATACGGTGAATCAGCATCGCCTGGACGGCATGAATCGCCTCGATGCCGTCAAAGCGGGCGCCCAACTGCGGCTGCGCCCCATCTTGATCACCACACTGACCACCGTGCTGGGCCTCCTTCCGTTGGCCCTCGGCTTTGGCGAAGGCGGTGAGATTCAGCGGCCGCTGGCCCTGACCATCATTGCCGGCCTCTCCAGCGCGACGGTGCTGACGCTCGGCGTCATCCCGGTGGTCTACCTCTCCCTCACCCGAGCGCTCGAGCGATGATCACCTTGCTCGCCCGCCTGAGCGTCAGCCGCCCCGTCACGGTCGTGATGACGTTCTTGGCCTTGCTGCTGCTGGGCGCCATTGCGTGGGAAAAAATTCCGGTCGAGATGATGCCGGGGCGGTTTTCGTTGAATCGCATGTGGGTGTATGTCCCGTACCAGGACTCCACCCCCCGAGAGACCGAGCAGCAAGTCGTGCGCCCGATGGAAGAGCACCTGGCCACGGCTCCCGGTCTCAAAGAGATGGAAACGCGGGCCTCCCGCGGGTCGGCCCGGGCCAGCTTGTCGTTTCATCGCAGCATCTCGATGGACGAAGCCTACAACGCCGTTGTGGACCGCCTGGAGCGGGCGATGGCGGACTTTCCCGATGACATTGAACGGTACTGGATTTACCGCTGGAGCCCCGGGGACGAACCCATCATCTGGGGCGGCATCCGGCTTCCCGATGGCATCGACGACCCCGATGAGTTGGTGAACGACATCGTCCAGAACCGCCTCGACCGCATCGAGGGCGTTGGCAATGTGGATGTCTGGGGCCTGAACTCGCAGGCCGTGTACATCGACATTGACCGCGAGTCGATGATGGCCCACAACGTGAACTTGCCCGAGATCATGGGCAACCTCCGGACGGACAACTTCCAGATGGCATCGGGTCGAATCGTCGACGGCGGCACCGTCCGCTATGTCCGCAGCCTTGCTCGGTACGATGACCTCGAAGAACTGCGCCGGTACCCGATCGGCAACAACCTCGTCCTATCCGACATCGCCACCGTACAGCGGCGCTACGCATCGGACAGTCGCATCGCGCGCATCGAAGGGCAGGATGGGGTGGCCTTCGGCATCTACAAGGAAAGCGATGCCAACACGGTGGAGGTGTCGCAAGCCATCAAGGCCACATTCGCTGAGGTCGAAGCGGATCCCCGGTTCGCCGGCGCATCGTTTGTCACCTTCTTCGATCAGGGCGACCTGATCCAAGAGTCCATCGACAACGTGTTGGACACCGCGGCCTGGGGTGGATTGTTTGCCATCGTCGTGTTGTTTGCCTTTCTCCGGCAGTGGAAGATGACGCTGCTCATCGCAGCTTGCATCCCGTTCACGCTGCTCCTGACCGTGACCCTGACCTACTTCACAGGGAGATCGCTCAACCTGCTGAGCCTGATGGGACTGATGCTGGCCGTCGGCATGGTGGTCGACAACGCCATTGTGGTTGTGGAGAGCATTTACGCGCGGCGCCAAGCCGGGGACGACCTCAAAGCGGGTGCGGTGGGCGGAACAATCGACATCGGCATGGCCATCACGCTCTCCACGCTCACCACGATGGTTGTGTTCTTGCCCATCATCTTGATGAGCGGCGATGCCGACTTCAGCTTCTTCATGAGCGAGCTCGGCATGCCCGTGATGTGGGCGCTGGGCGCCAGCTTGGTGGTGGCCCTCTTCTTCACCCCCTTGACCACCACCCTCATTCGCAACGACACCGCGATTCAAGAGCCGCGGTGGGTGCAGTGGCTCGCCGGCCACTACCGCCGCTTGCTGCACCGGTTCCTCAGTCGCCGCACCGATAGCATGATGATGGTGCTCACGGTGCTGTTCATCACCGTCGCGGTCCCGGTTCAGTCGGTGGGCTGCGAAGAAGCCGGTGGCGGCGGCGGCGGGGAGTTCAGCATCCGGTACACCGTTGGACCGGATGCCACCGCCCAGGACCGCCTTGACCTCGTCAAGACCGTGGACGACTTTGTCGAGGAAAACCGCGACCGGTGGGGGGTGCGCACCTGGCGGTCCCGCATGGATCTGGCCGGCAGCCGTGGATCGACGTCGGTTCACCTGGACAGCGAGCGCACCTCGTCGATGATGACCCGGAGCGAGGTCATCGACGAAGCCAAACATTCGCTTCCCGAAGTTCCGGGAGCCCAACTTCGAATCGGCTGGGGCGGCACCGGAGGGGGGCAGAAGAACCAAATTTCGCTCTACCTGCACGGCGAAGACACGCCCACGCTGGAGGGCCTGGCGACGAACGTCCAACGGGTCGTCGCAGCGGTTCCGTCGGTCATTGGCGTGGTGCCCGAGCTGGAAGAAGATGGCGGCCAAGAAATCCGACTCAACGTGAACCGCACATCGGCAAACCGCTTGGGGATCAGCCCGAGCCAGATCGGTCGCACCGTCGGATTTGCGCTACGCAGCACGCAACTTCCGGACTTGGTGGAAGCCGAAACCGAGGTGCCGATCGTCAGCCGCTTCGAACTCGACGACCGCGAAGACCTCAATCGGCTGATGGACTTTCCCGTCTGGTCGTCCAGCACCCGGACCGTGGTTCCCCTGCGGTCGATCACGCAGACCGGATACGCCCAGGGGCTGGGCTCGATTCAGCGGGAAAATCGCATCACCAGCTACCCCATCATCATTGACGTCGAAGAAGGGGTCAGTCAGAGCGCGGCCTGGGGAAGCATCGAGGGCGCGCTGCAAGGCATGCAGTTCCCCCAGGGCTACACGTGGTCGCGCAGCTGGAGCCAAGAGATCGACGAAGAAGAGCGCACGGCGCAGGTGATGGCGCTGGTCCTCTCGATCACCTTTGTGTTCCTCATCATGGGGGTCTTGTTCGAGAGCTTCTTGCTGCCCCTGAGCATCATCACCACCATTCCGATGGCGTTCCTCGGGGCATACTGGACGCTGTATCTGACCGAAACACCGCTGGACATGATGGGTGCGGTCGGCTTCGTGATCTTGGTGGGGGTCGTGGTCAACAACGGAATTGTGTTCATCGACCTGGTGACGCGGTTGCGCGAACAAGGACTCGACCGAACCCAAGCGCTGGTCGAGGGCGGCGCCCGTCGCCTGCGGCCGATCTTGATGACGGCGCTCACCACCATCTTCGGCCTGATGCCAATGGCTGTGGGCGACTCCTCGTTTGTCGGGACGCCCTACTACCCCCTTGGCCGAGTCGTGGCCGGCGGGCTGGCCACGGGCACTGTCTTGACCCTGTTCATGTTGCCGTTCTTGTACACCGTCTTGGATGACATGCGCATCACGAGTCGCCGCTGGCTGACGTACGTGACGGCCAGTCGAAAGGAAGCGAAACCATGATGTTCGTTTTGGCTCTGTTCAACCTCTCGGGAAGCGCGACTGCTTCGGATGCCATTTCGCTCAGCTACGAGGCGGCCCTGCAAGCGGCGGTGGCGAACAACCCTGCGCTGATTGGAGCGCGCTTCGACGTCGATGCGGCAGAAGGCGCGCTGATGGCCGCGCGCGGCGTGTTTGACCCAATCCTTGGCGCATCAGCGAGCCGCAACCAGTTTACCTCCGAGTCCACCCGAGAGTTCGGTGAGGTCCTCAGCGAATTCGACAGCACCAACTGGACGGCCAGCCTCAACCAGACGCTGCCCACCGGCACCAACGTCGATGTGAGTTGGTCAACCTCCAGCAATCGGTTCCGCTACGAACTGCGCGACACCAACATCGTGGTTGAACAACAAGAGCCCGTGTTCGAGACCCGAATGGTGACCACGCTGACGCAAAACATTCTCGAAGGACACCGCTTGGCCAGCAACCTCGAAGGCGTTCGGTCCGCGATGCGCAGCCGGGACATCGCCGAGGCGAGCCAACGAATGGCGCACCAGCAGACGCTCGCGGACGCCGCCAGCGCCTACTGGAACACGCGCACGCAACGAAAGCTGGCCGACATTGCAGCAATGGCCATCGAGACCGCCTTGGAGGAGCAGCGGGTGGTCCACGCAAAGGTGGAACAAGGCACGCTTGCGCCGGTCGAGCGCACCCGTGTGGACGCAGCGGTGGTGCAGGCGCGACGCGAATCGTTGCGCGCCAACGACGCGGCCCGCGATGCCGAAGACCTCTTGCTTCTGCTGATCGGTGAAGCACCGGGTACCGCGCTCACCCTGACCTCCACCCCGCTGGAGCCAACCGCGTTGACGCTCGACACCCCGGCCATCGAAGCGTCGGCCGTCGAGGGCAGCCCCGAACTGCAGATGGCGCGAATCCGGGAGCAAAACGCGGAAATGGCCCGCATGGATGCGCGCCATCGGTTGCTGCCGGAGCTGAACGTCAACGCCAGCTATTCGCTGATTGGCTACGACCCGTCTTCTTCAGACGCCACCGACGAATTGCTGAGCGGCGACCTTCCGGAGTGGCGCCTGGGTGCCACGCTGAGCGTGCCCCTCTTGGGGCGCGCCGACCGCGGGCAGTTCCGCGTTCAAGCCGCGGAGGCTGCGAAGGCGCGGTCGGAGCGGGGGCAAGCCGAGCGGCAACTGCGGTCGAGCGTGCGGGCCCAAGTGCGGGCCATCCACGCCGCGTCGATGGAGATTCAACTGGCCACGGCAAACCTGGAGCTGGCGCAGCAAACGCTTGAAGCCGAGCGGGCATTGACCGAAGCCGGCCGAACGATTCAAAAGGACCTCCTGGAATCGATCGCGGCGGTGGACGACGCGCGAATTCAGCTGGAACGCTCGACCGGCGAGTATCAGCTTGCCGTGATTGAGTTGGAGCGACTGAAGGGCACGCTGTAGGGAACATTCTGTCGCCAACACGGGTTTTTTGAGCATCCGCGGAGGAACGTCATGAAACGAAACAACTTGGTTGCAACCGCCGTCGCTTTCTGCATCGGGGCCGGCGCCGCGCACGCGACGGACTTGATTCGGAAGTCCGACCCCAAACCATCGTCGACCGTGACCAACACGACGGCACCGCAAACCCCGACGGCCACCTACAACCCGACCCGGTCGCTCGCTCCGTTGGTGGAAGCGATGCAACCCGCGGTGGTCAACATCCACGTTGAGCAAACCGTGCAGCGGTCGGACAACCCCATGTTCGACTTCTTCTCCCCGTTCATGACCCCGCCACAATCGGATAACGGCGAACGCCCGGGGTTCCGGGTGAAGACGGGTCAAGGGTCCGGGTTCCTCATTTCGTCCGATGGCTACCTGCTCACCAACCATCACGTCGTCGCCGATGCCGACGGCGTCACCGTGCGCCTTGCCGACGACCGCGAGTTCAGCGGGACCATCGTGGGCAGCGATTCTCGCATCGACATTGCGCTCATCAAGATCGACGGAGATGACCCGTTCCCGTACGTCGCACGCGGGGCATCGAGCGACATGCAGGTGGGGGATTGGGTTGTCGCCATCGGCAACCCCTTCGGTCTCAACCACACGGTCACGGCCGGCATCATCAGCGCGAAAGGCCGCGTGATCGGTGCGGGGCCCTACGACGACTTCATCCAGACCGACGCCAGCATCAACCCCGGCAACTCCGGCGGTCCGTTGTTCAACTTGGACGGTCAGGTCATCGGCATCAACACGGCCATCAATGCCTCGGGTCAGGGCATCGGCTTTGCCGTGCCCATGGACATGATTTCACCGTTTCTGGATGACCTCAAAAACGATGGCGAAATCGCTCGGGGCTGGTTGGGGGTCAGCCTGCAGAACCTCGATGAGGACCTTGCGACCGGTCTCGGGTTGGGAACGGCCACCGGGGTACTGCTGAGCGAGGTGCACCGCAACGAACCGGCCGACAAAGCCGGACTGCGACCGGGCGACCTCATCCAGACCATCGATGGCACCAGCGTGGGCGATTCGTCGGACCTCATCCGCCTCATTGGCCGTCACCGCGCCGGCGACAAGGTCGCCGTCGGCTTGATGCGGGATGGCGCGACAAAGACCATCACTGCCCGGCTCGGAAAGCGGCCATCCGAGAAAGAAATCCGCACGGCGCGGTACGAATCCAACTCGCTGAACCGCGGTCCGGACCGATCGCCCGTGCTGGGCAAACTCGGGTTCGAGGTACAGCCCATGCCGGGCGGCGGTGCCCGCGTGACCGGGGTCAGCGATGACTCGCCGGCAGCCGGAAAGTTGCGGGTGAACGACATCATTCTTGAGGTCAATGGCACGGTCGTGCGCGAGGTGGGCGACTTGGTGAACGGCCTCATTCGCCGCGGCCAGCACAACGTGATGGTCGTCAAACGCGAGGGTCGGCAGATCTACGTCGCGCTCCCCAAGCCCTGACATTGCGGTCTGGTTGGCTTAAATGAAGCGCATGTTTGCCCTGTTCGTTGTTCTGATGGTCACCGGTTGCGACGCTGTCCGCGCGGTTGTGGTCGACCTCTACCCGCAGTCCTACTCGCCCGACCTGGCGGCCGCACCCGGGGTTCAAGACCCGGCAGTTCGACACGACTGGCCCGATGACGTGCCGCGATTCTCGGGCGACGATTCGGCCCGGGCGCAGGTCGCGATTCACCTCCAGCCGGTGCTGACCGGAGCGCAGCAGCCCACGGAGATGGTCTTCTTTCCCGCGTCGAGCACCGACGGGTTCTTGTTGGAAAAGGAAGGGCGGTTGCGGCGGTTCAGTCTCGCCGAATCCCGCCTCACCGATGTGGCCACCATCGCCGTTTCCACCGAGTCTGAGCAAGGCCTGCTGGGCGCAGCGTTTCACCCGCGGTTTGCCGACAACACCCGTTTTTTCCTCCACACGTCGGAAAAACGCGACGGCACCAAGGTGGGCGTCATCAGCGAGTGGGCCTACGCCGACGGTGCGGCGACCCGGACCCGAACCATCATCGAGGTGGAGCAACCCTACGCAAACCACAACGGGGGCAGCATCGCGTTCGGACCCGACGGCCTGCTGTACATCGGCATGGGCGATGGCGGCTGGCGGGACGACCCCCACAACCACGGCCAGACGGGAACCACGCTGCTGGGTTCGATGCTGCGGATCGATGTCGACTCCCCCGCCAATGGCGCCGGCTACGGCATACCGAGCGACAACCCGTGGGTGGGCGACGCGTCCGTTGCAGACGAAGCCTGGGCCATCGGTCTGCGCAATCCATGGAAATTCTCATTCGCTCCGAGCGGCCAGCTCTTGGTCGCCGATGTGGGTCAGAACGCGTTCGAAGAAGTGAACTTGGTCGCGCCCAAAGACAACCTCGGCTGGAACACCCGCGAGGCCGCGCATTGCTTTCCCGAGGGCCGTGAGTGCGACGCATCCGGTCTGGTCGACCCCATCTACGAATACCCGCACCGCGAAGGCAAGAGCATCACGGGGGGACACGTGTCCACCTCGCCAGCCATTCCTGGAATCGAGGGGATGTATGTGTTCGGCGACTTCGTCACCGGTCGGCTGTGGGCCATCCCCGTTCCAGACGCCGCCGACGGCACCCAGGTCGCCTCCACGGCACTCGGGCAGTGGCCCGTTCTCCCGTCGACCTTTGCCCGAGCCGCCGATGGCACCTTGTTTGTCGCAGACTTTGGGTCCGGAACGGTGTTTCGAATCGAAGCGGGATGAACCGGTCGGTCACCGAGCGCCATCAGCGGCACGAACGGCGGCCACAAACGCCGCCATCTTGTCCGGGTCTTTGACCCCGACGCTCCGCTCCACTCCGCTGCACACGTCCACGCCGTACGGGCGCAGCTGCTGAACGGCCTTGCCAACGTTGTCGGGAGTCAGTCCTCCCGCGATGATCAGTCGGTGGGGCACGCCGATGGCGTTGACTCGCGACCAGTCCGCAGTGATTCCGCTGCCGGGCGCCGGTCCGTCCACGAGCACAACCGGCTCCGTTTCGGTCGATCGCTCTGCATGGCGGCGCACCCGATCCGTCAGGTCGGGTCCGTCCTCAAACGCCAGCAACCACCCCGAGCCAACGGCATTGGGCAAGGCCGCGTCGGCCATCAACTGGATGACATCCGGCTGCAGGACGCGGGCGATCTCGCTCAATTCGCGTTCCGTCGGACGACCGCACACGGCCACCACATCCACGCCTTCGGGCACCCGCTCCTTGAGCGCCATTGCTCGGTCGAGGGAGAGTCGCCTCGGCGAAGGATCCAAGACCAGCCCAATGGCATCGACACCGAGCGCGACGGCCGCATCGATGCCCCCTTCGGTGGTGAATCCGCAGATTTTTATGCGCATGCTCACATCGTTTCCCAGCGGGGTGACTGCACGCGTGTAACCGATGCGGTCTCCGGGCGTCAGCCGCCGATCAGCCGCGGAGACCGAAGCCCAGGAAGTTCTCCAAGAGGCGGCTTCCATCCGGCATCAGGATGCTTTCTGGGTGAAACTGCACGCCCCAAATGGGCAACCATTGGTGCCTCAAACCCATGATCTCGCCATCATCGGTCGTCGCCTCCACCACAAGCTCGCTGGGGAGGTCGGTCTGCGAGACAGCCAGCGAGTGGTAGCGGCCCACGGCGACGGGGTTCGGGAGGCCATCGTACAGACCGGTGCCGTGATGGGTCACCGGGCTGTCTTTGCCGTGCATCAGCTCTTTGGCGGCAACCACGGTCCCTCCGAACACCATCGCGATGGATTGATGCCCAAGGCACACCCCCAGGATGGGAATGACACCGGTGAAGGCCCGGATCATCTCCATCGAAACACCGGCTTCTTCGGGTCGGCCCGGTCCCGGTGAGATGCACAGGTGAGTGGGCGACAACCCCCGGGCGTCGTCGACGCCAATGCGGTCGTTGCGGTGCACGTCCACCCGTGCCCCAGCGACCATGAAGGCTTGGGCCAAGTTGTAGGTAAACGAGTCGTAGTTGTCGACGATCAAGACGCGCGCATTCATCGCCGCTTCACGCCGCCTAAGACGCCGAGCCGTTCACCGAGAAGGGCGGGGACGGGTGCCCCTCTTCGTCAAACACGGTGAATTGAAACGCAGCCGCATCCGCTCGTTCGCAGGGCACCCCCACCACATCGGTCGGAAACTCCGCGGAACACAAACCGGTTGCCGCCACGCAAACCATGCCCAGCTCCGCCGTCTCCACACCCTCCTGCATGACGTGAATCAACCCACCCGACTCGATGGTCTCAATTCCTTGCGGATCGTCTGCCGCGGCCGTGAAGAACCACGTTGGCGAAGGCCTGGATTCGCACACCGCCTGGGCATACGACACGGCGGGCGCAACGCCGGATGCAGCGTCTCCGCCATCATCCCCCGCGCCATCGTTCCCCGAAGCATCGCCGCCGTCGACAGGAGCACCGCTGTCCGAGTCGGTGTTGACGCCAAGCAACGACGAGCCGCATCCGGCCAAGGCGAGCAGAAAACATGCTGCGGACTTCATCGATAACTCCTGTCGAAGCTGTCTAATCTGGAAATGGGACAGCGTATACCGTTTAAAGACTTTTCAAGAAACGACTTTTAGTATACACTTGTCATGTCAAGCTTTTGGAGTTTCGCTATGTTGTTTTCTGAAAATGAGTGCCGCGAACTGGCCGCCTTCTTCGCCAAACGATTCTCCGAGCCTTCGGTGCGGACCATGCTGGCGCGGCAGGCGGGAATCAAAGAGGAACTCGACGGCGAGCAGCCCGACCGCGCGTGGGAACAACTGATCACCACCGCTCAGAACCGGCGCAAGCTGCCCAAGCTGGCCATCGTGGCCGCGAAAACCGACGCCACCGACCAGAACCTGCAAGCCGTCTGCAACCTCTTGGGAGCGCGGTCACGCATCGTTCGGAACCGCAGCATTGCCGCCGCCGCCGCCGCGGTGCTGGCGGTTTCGTTTGGGTACGCTGGATTCACGATCGGCACCGATGACACCCCCCAGCCGCTGGCCGACTCCTCGGCCCCAGTTGCCGAGCCCGCGGTCGTCGATGCCGAAACGGATGCGGTCGCCGAGGCCGCCCCAGAGCCGGCCATCGAGACGGTCGCCGAGGCACCCGCCGAGCCGGCTGGGCCCGCGTACGTGACCGCCCACACCCCGCCCAAAGAGCGACCCAACGGACCCGCTTGGCGCGACGGTCGGTGCACCTACGACAAGCCGGGCGACTTCATCGGCTACTGGTATGCCGGCGCCGACCTGCCCGGCCGGAAAGGCGAGCTCGCGGAAGTGAAGCTCGGCGTGAATGTCCGCATGGACTATCCGGGCCTGCACAACGACTTCAACACCCGCGCGAAGGTGCGGTGCATCCTCAAGCGCGGCGACAAAGTCAAGCTCTCCGATGCCGCCATTTTCGTCCCCCCCGACAAGTACTGGGTGCCGCTCTACCACGGCGATTTGGTGGAAGAAGCGCCGGACGAAATCCTCGTCGCAGTCCGTTGAGCGCCCCCGCCATGCGGGCGGGTTACGGTTGTTAAATGCCCGATCTCACGCACCAGCAAGCAGCCGCATATGAAGCGCGGCTGACCCGTATCCATCGCGGAATGTGGTTGGCCAATGCGGTGGTGGTCTTGGCGTTCCTGGGTGGGCTGTACGGCACCGAACGGAACGCATCCTCCCTCGTCGCCCTGGCGATCGGTGCAGCGGTTCTGGTCAACGTGTGCGGCATCGCGCTGAGGACCGCGCTTCGCCCCATCCCCGCAAGGCGAATCCCCACCCCGACCGCGTCTGAATCCGACCCGGACGCGGACACCTTGCTCGATGAGCCCGAACCCCAAACCATCGCGGTGACGGCCGGAGAGGACGTGCCGGAACCGGCCATCTACACCGAGCCCATTGCCGCTCCGGAACCGCGACTGGTCGAGGTGGAGGAAGTCCCCACTCACCCTGGGGTGACCCCGGCATCCACGCCCGGGGCGTTGGCGGACCAGGACACCGAGATCGATGCTGAGCGGACTCATCTTCGAAATCCCGAAGCCCCCGTGCTGACGGTGCCGAGTCCCGGCAACCGCACCCCCAACCCCGACGACGCATAGCCTTCGGACCACACCGCGCCGGCTTCGGGGCACAGGGTACCCATGGCAAATTCCCGAATCATACTGGTGCTGATGGCGTCCATCGGAGCCATCAGCACCGCAGCCAATTTGGTTCGCCGGGTGCCCGACATGCACCCCATTGCCATCGCCTTCTGGCGAACGGCCGCCGTCGCAGTCATCCTGGCCCCCACGCTCGCTGCTCCCCGCTCGCTCCGGCCCCGCGGTTCCATGTTTTGGTGGAGCATCGGCGCCGGGTTGTGCCTGGCATTTCATTTCTGGGCGTGGTTCGCGAGCCTTCAACTCACCACGGTGATTCGGTCGACCGTGCTGGTCTGCTTGACGCCGATCTGGGCAGGCTTGTGGTCGTGGACGATCTTCAAAGAACCGCCCAGCATTCGATTCTGGGTGGGCATCGGCATCGCGCTGGTCGGCGTAATTTCGATGACTCAAGGTTCCACGGAGGCCGGTTCGGCCGCAAGCATGGAGGGCGATCTGCTTGCCCTCGCGGGGGGCTTTTTGTCCGGAACCTACCTCACCATCGGCCGCGGCGTCCGCGCCAAGTCTGGATGGGGGCCTTACGGCGCCATTCTGTGCGCATCGTGCGCGGGTTGGCTGGTCTTGCTCGCATTGATCTCGGGTGCTTCCCTGGCGGTGGTCGGGTCGAATGCGGTGTGGGTCTTGGCTGCCATGGCCCTGGGGCCCCAACTGATCGGCCACATCGGCTTTGCATGGCTCGTGCGGTACGTCCCCGCCACCATCATCGGCGCGGCCATCCTGCTTGAACCCGTTGGGGCCACCGCCCTCGGGACCGTGATCCTGGATGAATGGCCATCCACCGAAGAGGTGGTGGGCGGAATCATCATTTTGCTCGGCGTGTTGGTAGCCACAGTGCGCAAGGGGACTGCCGAATGAGCGACGGGTCATTGACGCTCGAGATTGCCCAGTCCATCGACGACGTCGGGGCCGCGGAATGGAATGCGCTGACGGACCCGAACGACCCCTTCACCGAACATGCGTTCTTGGCATTGATGGAAGAGAGCGGCAGCGTCGGCACCGCCGCCGGCTGGGTGCCGGTGCACCTGTTGGCCAAGCGAAACGACGCGCTGGTCGGCGCGGTGCCGCTGTACCTCAAGAACAACAGCTACGGGGAGTACATCTTTGACTGGGGCTGGGCCCAAGCCGCTCAACGGTCGGGGCTTCCGTACTACCCAAAGCTGGTCAGCGCGGTCCCGTTTACCCCGGCGACGGGGCGCAGGCTGCTCGCCCACGACGAGGCCACCGAGGCGGCCTTGATGGATGGCTTGCACGGCGTCGCGAAGGCCACCAACGCGCTGTCGATTCATTTGCTGTTCTGCAGCTCTGGAGAGCGGCGGCGGCTGGAACAGCGATCCGAACTCATCGGCCGCACCACCCACCAGTTCCATTGGAACAACGACGGGTATGGAACCTTCGAAGACTGGTTGGCGACGTTCCGTTCCCGGCGCCGAAAGGAAGTGCGACGGGAACGCCGCACACCGGCGAAACTTGGGGTGGAGCTCCGGATGCTTCGGGGCGACGAGCTGACCCCAGAGCACTGGTCGTGCATGCGGGGATTTTACGAGCGAACCGTCGAGAAAAAGTATGCTCAGGCCTACCTGACGCCCGAGTTTTTCACCCTCGCACAGACCCGTCTGGCCCACACGGCGGTCATGTTCATGGCGTTCCAGCGCGAGACGCCGGTCGCCGTCGCGCTGTGTTTTCAGCGGGGCGCTCACCTCATGGGTCGCTACTGGGGATGTGCTCCGCGGTTCGAATCGCTGCACTTCGAGCTGTGCTACCACGCACCCATCGAGGCGTGCATTCAACACGGTTGGACCCACTTCGAGGCCGGCGCCCAGGGGCTGCACAAGGTCCAGCGCGGGTTGGCCCCCGCACTGACCCATTCGCTGCACCATCTGCGGCACCCGGGACTGCACGATGCGGTTCGCGAATCCATGACCCACGAAGAAGCCCAACTGAATCGCGAGATGAAATGGTGTGAAACAAAGCTTCCTTTCCATCGCCAGGATCTCACGACGGGATAAGGGGGGCCGCCATGTCCCCCCCCACGACCACTTCCAGCACGCCCCACTGCGCACGAAATTCGAGCCAAACCATTGGTTTAAGCTCTTATTTTAATCGTTTCGGTTGGTCGGTTTCCCCTGGTTTTTGCTCTTCGAATGAGCGCGAGCACACCGCGTAATGATGATGATTTGGGCAATTTTCCTTTCGCTTTTCGGGAGCGCGGCCGCTGCCGATGTGACGTTGTGGCACGCCTACCGAGGGGCGGAGCGCGACGCACTCGAGTCGCTGGTGGAGCAATACAATGCATCCCACAGCGCCACTGTGCTCACCCGCGCGGTTCCATACGATGGGTTCAACTCCAAGCTCGAGGCCGCAATTCCTCGCGGCAACGGACCCGACCTGTTCATCGCCGCCCACGAACGGCTGGGCACCTGGGTCCCATCCGGCCTGGTCGAGCCCAACGCGACGGCCCTCGCAGACGTCCACCCCATCGTGGAACAGGCCCTGTTCCACGATGCCGCCGTCTACGGCTACCCGCTGGCGGTCAAGACCCTCGCCTTGTTCGTCAACACCGACTTGGTCGCGGAGCCGCCCACCACCACCGACGCGTTGGTTGCGGTGGCCGAGCGCGAGCGAGAAGCGGGCCGCATCGGGCTCGCATACCAGGCCACGGAGCCCTATTTCCACGCACCATGGATGCACGGGTTTGACGGCGCGCTGTTGCAAGATGACGGCATCGATCTGCACCGGCCCGGGGCCGTTGAGGCGTTGGCGTTCGCCCACGGGCTGCTGAAGAGCGGCCTGGTTCCCGAAGAACCCACGGGCGCTTTGGTCACCCAGTTGTTCAACGATGGGATGGCCGCCATGGTCATCAACGGGCCGTGGTTTCTGGGCGAAGTCGACCCGACCATTCCCGTCCGGGTGGTTCCCCTGCCCACGGTCTCTGCGACCGGAAAGCCGGCCTCGCCGTACCTGACGGTCGAGGCGATTCAAGTGTCGGCGCACAGCACGCAGAAAGCCGAAGCGCGCGCATTCGCCAGCTGGTTGGTGTCCACCGATCCGGCCATTGAACGCGCCATCAAGGGTCGCCAGACCGTCGCCACCCTGTCTGCCCACCAAGATCCCCGCATCGCAGAAGACCCGATTCTCTCCGCGTTTCAGCGACAGATGGAGCAGTCTCACCCGATGGCCACCGATCCAGCCTTGGCCGCTTCATGGGAACCCTTGGCTCGAGGGATCCGGCGCGTCATGCGGGATGCAGCAACGCCCGACGAAGCCTTGGCCGCGGCTCAAACCGAATTCGAGATCGTCACGCGGCCACCACCGCCGCCCACCAATCCGCTTCCGTACGCGCTGATTGCCGGAGCCATCCTGCTGCTGGCCATTGGATACGTGGCCCGCTCGGCGTGGCAGGCCCGGCGGCAAATTCGGGCCGATGCCCACGCCTATCGCTGGGTGGCACCCGCCGCGATCGCCATGGGCACCTTGGTGATTGTGCCGTTCGTTGTGGGCGCGGGGGTCAGCTTGTTTGCCCACCGCGACGGTTCGTGGACCTTTGTGGGACTGACTCACTTTTTCGACATCTTGTTTGCCCGAGACTGGCCGCTGAGTTCGGCGCTGAGCTTCTGGTTCACGTTGATCGTCACCGTGGCGTGGACCGCCGCCAACGTGTTCCTTCACGTGGGCATCGGCGTTGCTCTGGCGATGTTCTTGCGGGCACCGTGGCTGCAGTTGAAGGGCGTGTATCGGGTGCTGCTGATCCTCCCGTGGGCGATCCCCAACTACATCACGGCGCTGATTTGGAAAGGGATGTTCCACCGCCAGTTTGGGGCGATCAACGGCTTGCTCGACTGGGTGGGGCTTGAACCCATCAGCTGGTTCTCTCAGTTCTCAACCGCCTTTGCGGCAAACCTCATCACCAACACTTGGCTGGGCTTCCCCTTCATGATGGTGGTCACCTTGGGCGCGCTTCAGGCCATCCCCGGGGATCTGGAAGAAGCCGCGAGCATCGATGGCGCCAACGGGTGGCAGCGGTTTCGTCACGTCACCTGGCCCATGCTTCAGCCAGCGCTGCTCCCCGCGGTGATCTTGGGCAGCATCTGGACCTTCAACATGTTCAACATCATCTACCTGGTGAGCTCCGGTGAGCCCGATGGCGGCACTGAAATCCTCATCAGCGAGGCATACCGCTGGGCATTCACCCGCGGGCACCGGTACGGATACGCCGCCGCCTATGCCGTGCTCATCTTCGGCGTGTTGTTGCTGTATTCCAAGATGACCGATCGCCTGCTCGCGCGGAGAGTCGCATGAACGCCCCCAGCCTTCCCCGCCAAGTCCTGACCCACGCGTTTTTGGTGCTCACCACCATCGCCGTCTTGTATCCGGTCCTCTGGGTCCTCAAGATGGCCCTGACGCCGGGCCAAGCGTTTTCTCTGGATCCCAACCCGATCCCCAGCGCCGTGACCCTCGAGCACTTCGTGGGGGTCGTGGGCACACAAGACGGATCCGGAGGGTGGTTGTTCGGCCGCCAAATGGCCAACAGCTTGCTGGTCGCGGCGGTCACATCCTCCATCGGGATTGGGCTCGCCACAACGGCCGGCTACGCCATGAGCCGTTGGAACTTCCCGGGACGCGATGCCGGCTTGCGAATCTTCTTGATTACCCAGATGTTTCCGGGGGTGGTGATGGCCATCCCCCTCTACATCCTGCTGGACGAGATGGGCTTGCTGGACTCGCTGTTGGGCTTGTCGTTGGTGTACGCCACCACCGCCATTCCGTTCTGCACCTGGAACATGAAGGGGTTCTTCGACACCATCCCGGTCGAACTGGAGGAGGCGGCGCGCATGGACGGCGCCGACCGGTGGACCACGTTTCGACACATCATCCTGCCGTTGGCGCGGCCGGCGTTGGTCGTCACGGGATTGTTCAGCTTCATGACGGCGTGGAACGAGTTCATCCTGGCGGCCACGTTCATGAACGACGAACAGAGCTTCACCCTTCCGGTGGTGCTGCAATCGTATGTGGGCGACTACGGAACCGAGTGGGGCCACTTCGCCGCGGGATCGGTGATTGTGAGCGTGCCGGTGATGCTCTTGTTCTTCGCACTGCAGAAGCATCTGGTGGCCGGGTTGACGGCGGGATCCGTCAAGGGCTGATTCCGCAGCCTTAAATTCCCTTCAGTTTGGCTTTCTCCGGACGATGCATGAACACGCATCCGGAGGCCACGCCAGCATGAACCCACCCCCGTCGTTCGACCGCCGTACCCCGGCACCCGTCCACTCCGATCGGTCGGGGGCGGCATGAGCCTGGCCTTGTCCGTGTTCAATGCCGGCACCACGGCCCTGCACCAGGGCGACCTTCCAACCGCAGTGCGGCTGCTCCAGAAAGCGGTGCGGCACGCACGCGCACCCGCCATCGCCGTCGCGGCGCATCGAAACCTTGGAATTGCCCTCCGAAAAATCGGCGACCAGCAAGGGGCCATCGATGCCTTCGATCGGGCCATCGCGCTCGACCCGAACGACATCGATGCCCTCTACAACCGAGCCAATGCACTGGTGGCCTTGGGCAGGCACGAAGACGCCATCGATGCCTTTCAGGCCGTCCGAGCGCGGCGCCCCGAGTGGGCCCAAGCGGCCAACAACGAGGGCGCAGCCTGGATGGCGCTCGGATGCGCCGGGCGGGCCGAGGAATGCTTTGCAGACGCCATCGGCCTCGACCCTGAATTCGCCCACGCCTGGGGCAATCTGGGCGCCGCGCGCGCCGCAATGGGCCGTCATGCATCGCCGCTTCACACCCTTCGACAGGCGCTGTCGCTGGCGCCCAACGACCCGAGCATCCGCACCCAAGTGGGGCACCTTCTGACCGAACTGGGGCACTTTGATGCGGCCATCCGGACCTTTGAGCGGGTGTTGTCGGACGCGCCCGATCGCGGGGATGCTCAGGCGGGCCTGAGCCTCGCGCTTCACCGCAGCGGGGACTCCATTGGCGCACTGGCCCGAATCGCGCCCTCCATCGCCCAACCCAAGCCCCACCCGGACGAGGCGGTCGCCTACGCGCGCATCTGCTTGCACATGCAGTCGCCGGAGCGGGCCATCCCGGTTTTGGAACAGAGCTTGGCGGCCGAACGAGACCCCGCAACGCGGGTGCTGCTTGGAAAACAGCTCGGTCAGGTGCTCGACGCCGCTGGCATGGCAGACCGAGCCTACACCGCCATCGCGCACGCCAATCGCGAGCGGGGCCTGACCTTCGACGAACGGCGTCACCGGAACCGGATCGACCGCATCATCTCAACCGAAGTCCATCCCTTCACTCAGGGGTCGATCATGGACGCGACCCCTGTGTTCATCGTTGGCATTCCGCGCTCCGGAACCACCCTGCTTGAACAGATGCTCGACGCGCACCCCGACGTGCACGGTGCCGGTGAGCGGGCCGAGCTGGCCATGATCGCCGAGGCCTTGCCCGCAGGACCGCTGACCACCGACACCCTCGATCGGTTTGCCCGGTTGTACCTCGAGCGCATCAAACCCTTGGCCCCCAACGCCCAACGCATCACCGACAAAATGCCGGACAACGTCCTGCACCTGGGCCTGGCGGGGCGGCTCTTCCCCGCCGCACGCGTGATTCATTGCGTCCGCGACCCCGCGGATGCCGGATTGAGTTGCCTGTTTCAACACTTCAAAGACACGCTGCCGTGGGCCACCGACGTGCGCAGTGTGGCCGCGTACATTCACGACCATCGGCGTCTGATGCAGCACTGGACCGAACATTGCCCGCTTCGCATGATGACGGTTCCGTATGAGTCGTTGGTCGCCGACCCTGCCGAATGGGCCGTTCGAATTCAGCGGTTTCTGGGACTCACTCCGTGCGATGCCGTCGCCATGCCCCACATCAACAATCGGGTGGTGCGGACCGCCTCTCACGACCAAGTTCGCAACCCCATTCACACCCGCAGTGTGGGCCGATCTCGTTTGTATCGGGCCCACCTCGAACCCTTGCTTGAGCTGCGATCCCAATCGGCCCACGCCGAGTGACCCGGCCACCCCCTCCCACAGGTGAACGCCCATGTTCGAAGACATTCACAACCAACTGACGCGCATCCTGGAGACCCACCGGACGGGCGACCAGGACACGGCTCGAAACGAGGCTGCGGAGCTTGTGTCGACGGCACCCGACGTGCCCGACACGCACTACGTGATGGGCTTGCTGATGCAGGACCATGGCGACCACAGCCGCGCCGTGCAGCTGCTCGGACGGGCAATTCGGTTGGACCCGGAGCGATCGGATTTTCACGATGCGCTCGGGGTATCGCAGGTGTCGCTCGGAAAGCATCGGGAAGGGCTGCGCAGCTTCGCTGAGGCCGTTCGGCTCGCCCCCGACAACCGACTCGCCGTGATGCACCTTGGCCTGCTGGCGCTGCGGATGGGGTTGCCCGAGCGGGCACTGCCTTGCTTTGAGTCGCTGATGTACATGGGCGAAACCAGCATCGAGCTGGTCTGCCTGCGGGGTCAAGCCCTCTACCAGCAGGACCGCCACCTCGAAGCGATCGAGTGGCTGCACAAGTGCCTCGACATCAATCCGGATCACATCGACGCCCACCGATTCCTCGGGCGTGCGCTGATGAAGGTCGACCGGTTCAGCGAAGCGGCGCGATGCTTTGGAACCGTGGCCGACCTTGAACCCCGAAACAGCCGAGTGCGCACCTTGCGCGGCGAGTGCTTGCTTCGGATTGGCGACCTCGAAGAAGCCGAGACCGTGCTTCAGAGCGCCATCGATCTGGACCACAGTCAGCACGAAGCGCACGCCCACTTGGCCGATGTGCAGGCCGCCCTCGGACTCACAGAGGCCCCCCTGCGTTCGTATTTGACCGCCTTGCGGCTTCGACCCAACGATCTCAACTACCGGTGTCAGCTGGGCTTCCTGTTGATTCAGCAGGGGTACCTGCCGAAGGCCGAGCACTGCTTTCGACTGGTGCTGCGGCAAGAACCGTACAACGTGGACGCCATTGCGGGACTGGCGACCGTATTGGCCAAGATGGGCGACCCAGAGGGCGCCATCGCCCTCGCGGAGCCCATGATTCAGACCGGCGTTGACCACCCCGATTTGGCCCACATCTACGCCACCATCTGCCGCAAGCTGGGCAAATCGAACGATGCCATCCCCGTGCTTCAGCGGCTGCTGAGTCGATCCCGTCCCCTCCAGACCCGCGCTCAACTTCAGCACGCACTCGGCGAGCTGTACGAGTCGGTGGGCGATCATGCCGCGGCGTTTGCCGCTCACGAAACCGCCAACAACGCGCGCTCCGTCGACTTCGATCCCGTGGCGTTTGAGCACCACGTCACCGACCTGATCAACGTCTTCGACGGCGTTCGATTCCCGCTGCACCCCATCGCAGACAACCCCACCCGGATCCCCGTCCTCATCGTGGGCATGCCGCGCACCGGCACCACGTTGGTGGAACAGGTGCTCGCGACCCACCCCAAGGTCATGGGTGCCGGGGAACTCGAGGAGCTGCAGATGCTCGCGCGCGCGCTCCCCGAGATCATCGGGACGACGACGCCCTATCCGCACTGCGTTGAGCAGCTCACGGGCGAGGTGGCGACCCACCTCTCTCACTGGTACACCGAACGGATGCTGACCAAGGCCGGCGATGCCACGCGGGTCACCGACAAGATGCCCCTGAACTTCTTGCACCTGGGCCTCGCCAACCTGCTGCTGCCGAACACCCGGGTCATTCATTGCCGACGGGCCCCGATGGACACGGCTCTGAGTTGCTATTTCATGCACTTCAAAGAAACCCACGCGTTCAGCACCGATCTCGAGTGGCTCGCCCAGTTTTACGTTCAATACGAGCGTCTCATGGCGCACTGGGCATCGGTTCTGGAGTTGCCCATCCTCGACATCCAGTACGAAGAAATGGTGCACTACCCCGACGAGACCATGCGCCGAATCATCGACTTTGTGGGGCTGCCTTGGCACCCCAGCGTCACGCGCTTTTACGCGAACGAACGCGAGGTGCAGACCGCATCCGCCGACCAGGTGCGTCAGCCCATCTACACCACGAGCATCGGACGCCACATTCCCCACCGTGAATCACTGACGCGGTTTTCGAAGGTGCTGGAGGCGGCCGGGATACCCACCGATGCACCAATGCCTCACGTGCACTGACCCGGCCCGTTAGGGGCTCCGAGTGACGACTCGCCGCCCGTTGATGATGACCATCATCCTGCTCTACGCAGCCGAAGGACTCCCCGCCGGTATCTTCCACGACCTCGTCGCTGTCTGGTTGTTGGAGGCACACGACATCTCGCTGGGCTCCCTCGGGTTGGTGTCGTTGCTGGCCTTGCCGTGGACGCTGAAAGCCCTCTGGTCGCCCTTGGTCGACCGCTGGTCGACGGCAGCTCGGTGGATTTCGAGTGCCTTGGTCGCCGTGGGGCTGACCACGCTCGCCCTGCCCTGGCTTCCGATGGGCACGCCCGTTTGGGCAATGCTCGCGCTGCTCACGACCGCATCCGCTACGGCGGATGTGGCCATTGACGGCTACACCGCAACCGTCGTTCCCGCCGAATTCCACGGTCGGGTCAATGGATGGCGAGTGGCGGCGTATCGCGGCGCCATGCTGATTGCGGGCGGTGGCGCAGTGGCGGCGGCAGCCTGGATGCCATGGCCCGCCTTGTTCACCATCATTGGCGGAACCGCGCTGGGGCTTGCTGCGTGGGCGGCTCGGCTCGAACCGATCCCTCGCGAACCCCAAGCCAATGCCGAGTGGGCCCGGGATCTGTGGCGCTGGTTGGCCCAGCCAGGGGCGTGGGCGCTGTTTTTGTTTGTGCTGTTGTTCAAGATGGGCGACGCCGCGATGGCGCCAATGGTGAAGCCGTTTTGGCTGCAAGCCGCCAACCTCAGCGTCGCCGAGCTCGGGTTCATCAGCATCACCGTTGGCGCCGGACTGACCGTCGCCGGGGCGCTCCTCGGCGGTGAGCTGGCCACCCGGTGGGGTCTGTTTCGCGCCCTGTGGGTGCTGGGCGCGCTCCAGGCGGTGTCGAACCTGGGCTACATGGTCGCCGCGACCGCGCCGACCCGCTGGATGGTGTACGGCGCCTCGATGGTGGAGAGCTTCTGCAGCGGGCTGGGCGTCGCTGCATTCTTGGCGTTTTTGATGCGCATCTGCGATGCCAAGCAGGCCGCCACACGGTTCGCGCTGCTCAGCGCATTGTCAATGCTCGCCCGCACCATCGCCGGCGCACCATCCGGGTTTCTGGTCGAGGCATGGGGGTACGCCGCCTACTTCGGCTTCACCTTTTTGCTGGCGCTGCCGGCATTTTTGCTGCTGCCCTACGTTCGGTCTCGGTTGGATGCCTCGGACTCTTCGACAACCCGGTCGTAGTAGTCAATCACCCGGCGAACGTAGTCGCGCTTGTTGGCATACGGCCCTGGAAAAAAGCTGCGCTTGAATCCGTAAATGATGGTGTTCCGCAACTGCTGTTCATCGAGACCAAACGCGTCCACAGCGAGGCGCACCTCGTTGGACACCGTGGTGTGGGAGTGAAGGCGATTGTCGGTGCACAGCGTTGCGCTCAACCGCGCATCCAACATCTTGCCAAAGTGGTGATTGGCGACCGACCCAATCGACGGATTGGTCTGCAGGTTGGATGTGATGCAAACCTCGATGGTGACCCGCCGGTCCGCGATGTACCGGGCAAGGCGGCCCACATAGTCGCCGGGACTGGCGACGCGCGGACCGCACAACTCGGGGCTGAACAGGTGGTACCCGTGACCAATCCGATCCGCGTGCAACTCGGTGATGGCCTCAAAGATGGACTCCGGCCCGTAGGCCTCGCCCGCGTGCACCGTCTTTTTCAGGAAGTGCCGGTGCGCGTACTGGTAGGCCTCCACGTGGTCACGGGCGGGATAGCCGTGCTCCTGACCCGCCAAGTCGAATGCGACGATGGGCATGTCGAGTTCATCCCGGCACCGCACCGCGGCGCGCGCCAATTCCAAGCTGGCCATCCGGTAAATCTGTTTCTTTGGCGCGTCGGCAAACTGCTGAAACAGCCGTCCGTACCATCGGCTGCTCGAGGGCTCGAAGCGCCTCAACGAGCACACAATGATCCCAAACCGAAACGGTGGCTCCCCATGCAGACGGACGGCGTCGGACTGCTCGTGCTCGACGCGCGCCCGGTCCAGCCCCTTGGTGACGGCGGCCAGAACGTCATCAAATCCGAGACCATCGTGCATGTGGAGGTGAGGGGCAAACCGGACTTCAATGTAGCGGGTGCCTTCCGCAATGTTGTCGAGGCCCAGCTCGTATGCGACCCGCTCAAGCGCATCGCGGGTTTGAAGCGCGGCGACGGTGTACTCGAACCCCGCCAGGTATTCGACCAACGACGAATACGACTCCTTGAACACCAACTCCCGCAGTCCGTCCTCGCTGGTGCTGGGCAGGGCGACGCCCTGATCGAATGCCAACTCAATGAGCGTCGGAATCCGAATGGAACCATCCAGGTGCACATGGAGGTCCGTTTTGGGCAAGGCCTTGATGAGGGAGTCGCTGATCATGTCGGTTCCGTATTCCGTTCATTATCACGCGCGAATTGAATGGCGTGGTCGTCTGGAAGTTGACCCCAGAAAATCCCTTGTTAGGCGGGGTCAAAGATGGAGGTTTAGCCATGATCGAACTGCCCGGTTCCCTCAGAGATGTTCTGGTGGAGCGCATCGATGAAGAGATCGATGTCAACAATGCTTCCACGCCAGCAGAGTGGGTTGAAGCCTTGTTGGTCGGATTAGAAGCCGCGGCTGAAGAGTTGGA
>JAYZVA010000068.1:0-5280 GCA_036156175.1 Myxococcota bacterium | reverse complement strand
CGCCTGGCGCAGATTTTCCATGACAGCTCCGAGCAGCATGCCTCGGCGGTGTACGAGATTCGAGGAGCCGATGGCGTTCGGCTCGTGCGCGGCAGCACCACGAGCCCCAACGTGGTGCGGTTGTTGAGCCTCGAGTTTTTTGGCGAGAACGATGCAAGCTATTGGGCGCACGCTCAGGTCGAAGACGGCCAGGTGCTCTTGGTCGGTACCGCCGACTCCATTGTGATGAGCCCCATCTTTTTGACGAAAGGAGACACCGTGGCCTACGGCGTACCCCGCAACCTCTCGGCGACATCCATCGAGATCGCGGGGGAAGGCGACCGGCGGGTGGACGCGGCCGTGATGTTTTGGGATGGAGAAGCCTTCTCGGTGGGCCCCCGCGGCCGATCCGTTTCGGGTTTGGAGCGGACGCCAGACGAAAAAGCGGTCCAATACACGCTTCGTCAGCGGTACTTCCGCCACGCCGTGAACACCTTCGTGTTCACCGAAAAACCCCAATGGTTCGACCTTGAAGGCACCGATGAGTGGGCGTACGGTGGACCGCACGAAGACGGCTTCACCGTGTTTGTCGACCATGAAGCCGGCGAGACCTACGAGACAGTGCGGGATCTGCATCTGGACCCAGACGGTGACCAGCTGCTGTACCAGGGCCGAAAGGACAAGCAGTGGTACCTCGTGATGGAGTCGCGCGCAGCCGGCAACGAGGAGACCTCAACGCTTGGGCCATACAAGGACTTGGACCGGCGATTCCGGCACCATGCGAAGACCAACCACGCCTACGGTCTTGCAAAGACGGACAACGGCAACCGCTTGATTGTGGGCCAAGATGGCAACAAGGCGAGCCAAAGCGATGAGTTTGAGCGGATCTCCATCGCGCGTTTTGAGACGCTGACCGACCCGGTCGCGACGGCCAAGTCCGACGACGGGAGTCGGGTTCTGATCGGCGTCAACGCCGGAACCGCCTACGCGTCCATTTCGAGGCTCAGCGCTGCAAACGAAGACGCGACGGTGGCCTACATCGGCGCCAACGACGCCGGAGAACGGGTGGTACTGGGGACGGACGCCCAGCGTCAGTTCGACAAGGTCAGCTTCTACCAGTTGTCGACCCCCAGCGAGCGGCCCGTCTACGTGGGCGAGGCGAACGAGCAGTTCTTCGCGATGCACGAAGGGCAGGCGAGCAGCGCCCTGGGTCGGTTCAGCTTCCTGCGCACCCGGAGCCAGGATCGCACCTATTGGCAGGCCGAACAAGGCGAGTCGGAAGTGGTCGGGTTCAACACGGCTGCCGGCAAGCCCTTCGATCGGATCCTTCGGGTGGGCATCACGCCGACAGAGCGCGCCGAATCCCCCGATGCTCCGCCGCCCGTGTCCAAGCACACGGTCTGGTACGACGGCCAGCGCGGGGAACAGTTCCACCGAACGATCGAGACCAACGAGAGTCCGGCCCACGACGCACTCGGTGCGGTGCTGATGACCCGCGAAACCTTTGACATCGTCTATGCGGCCCGAAACTCCAGTCTGGAGACCACCACCGAGCAAGACGGCGAGGAAACGAAGACGGTTGAGACGGTCAAGCTCAAGGACATCGTGACCCGCAACGGCGTCGTCGTGGGGACCTTTGCGCGGTCAATGGCGGCGGATTCAAAGGGGCGCCGGTACCTCGGCAACAGCACCACGGAGCTCCCACGGCCCCAGGGAATCAACGAAACCGACCACGCGTTTTACACGGCGATTTCGGACAAGGGCCTGCACGTGGGCTTCAACGAGCGAGTGGACGGCCCGTTCGCGGATGTGACCGAACTCAAGCCGCGGCCCACCAAGACGGACGTGGCTTATTTTGCCCAGAAAGGCGAGACGTGGGCGGTGCAAGAGGGCGCGGCCCGCGGGACGGAGCTCGACCGCATGGTCGGTCGACTGGGCTTCACACCCGATGGGCTGCAGGTGCTGTACTCTGGAAAGAAAGCCGACACCTCATACACGTTCGTGGGCTCGGAGCAGTACCTCTCGGTGCGAGACATGAAGCTCAATCGAAACCGCGACCTGTTGGTGTACCGGGGCGAGCGTGAAGACGGTTGGCGGCAAGTCGTCGCCGGCACCCACTCGAACCCGTTTGAGTCGATTGGAAACGCATCGTTCACCGACGACGGCTACGGGGTGTACGCGAGCGCGACCGCGGCCAACGATGCCGTATCGTTTCTCTTGAAGCGGCACGACACGGACTTTTCGTCCGAGGGAACATGGACGCGAACAGGGTCCATGGACGAGTATCACAACCCCGTCTTTTCCGGCACGTTGAAGCGGGACCCCGATACGAACAACTACGTGATCGCCGCGGAAGGCGGTGATCTCCATGATCTTCGGTCGCTGACGAGTGTGGATGAGACCCCCGTGTTCGTTGCGATGACGCGCAACAAAAAAGTGACTCGGGGCTGGCTTGTTGAGTCGGTCGCAGACGGGCAACTGGTTCTCAAAGGTGGACCGGATGCGGAGGCTCTCGAGCGGATGCAGACCGGCTGGCGCGCGGAAGCGGCCCATTTGCTCCCCCTGTACTCGCCATACGCCTACTCTGCCCGCGATGGCAAGAACAACGGCATGGTCTACGAGAGCCACCACTACGAACGATGGAACCCCCTCGGGTTCACCGAGCACGACCGCTTTCACGCGATCGGGCGGAAGGCCGATGACGACCGGTTTGTCATCGCGAAGGTTCGCACCGAGCCGTTCCATCGCATCACCGATCTGATCTGGAACCCGGCCAAGCCGGAAGACGACAAAGTGGCGTTGGCGATCCGGACCGACGCGGACTCGAACGGCTACGTGCTGACCTCGGCATCGGCCGAGACCCGCTCGCTTGGGCTGGCGGACTCCGCCTTCGGTGCCTCGTGGACCGAACCCCATGTGGCCGACGGCATCAACACGCTCGTGTGGTCCGGGAATCAGACCGGTGTGGCGTTCAAGGCCGTGGACGAGCGCCGGTACGACGCGGTCCGCGATGTGGTGGTCAGTCCCGAGTCGGGCGACATCAGCTACATCGGGACCCGCAATGCATTGGTGTCCGTGTACGCGCTGGGCACCCACGGGCCGTGGTACAACGCCATTCGACTCTACGGGGTTCACGAACGCAGCGGCACGGTGTCGTACGTGGGCGACCACGTGTACGCACGGGACGGGGATCCAGTTCGGATCATGGGCGAATCTGAGCGGCATCTGAGCCGGGTTCACGTGGGCGACCAGCTTGGGCCGTTCGCCGATGACATCAAGCACCTGTTTGGTGGCGCCGCCATCGACGACACGGTGTGGAGTGAGAAAATCGACGGCTACTGGACCCTCAAGCGGGGCCTCAAGGACATCTCGAAGAGCTACCGAGACATCGCGTGGGCCCACAGGGTCGTGGAAGACGCCGAACGCGATGAAGCCAGCTTCCACTTCTTGGGTCGGACCGACAACGAGTGGGTGGAGGTGCACGATGGCCGCGAAGGCACGCGTGTGGATGCGATTGTTGAAGGGCCTTCCGTCAGTGCCGTTCCCGAAGAACTCACCAAGGTTGCCAAGGATCAGGGCGGGGGCAGCGATGCCACGGTCCTCGTCGATGGCGACGGTCGGTTCGATTACCGAGGGCTTGTGGGTTCCAAGCACGTGTTCGTGCGGAAGGGAACCAAGCACGCGCCGGTCCAGCGCGTGGGCACAACCTGGTACCTCAACGGCGATGCCCACGTGGCCTACCGGGGCCATCAGGGCGATGATGGGGTTGCGTTGGTCGTCGACGGGAACGTGTCGCCGCTGTACGCGTCGTTCGAAGAACCAACCTACGCGGAACCGTCCGATCAGATCTACACCATTGCGACGCTCAAGGACGACGCAAGCGATGAAGGCGACTGCGAGGAGACCCCGGTCTGCGGCGAGCCGCCCTACGAACCCACCATGGCGATCCTGATCGGCGCCAAAGAGTCGGTTCGTACATCGGGGGTCTCGAACGTCGAAGCCGGTGAGCACGGGCTCGGCCTGATGGCGGAGGTTGAGGACGGCTGGCGCATCTGGGTCAACGGTGGCATGGGCCCCGCCATGGAGGCTGTGGCGTCGCCGAGCCCGCTGTACGGAGAGTCGGTGGCCAAGAGCCGCTACGTCGGTCAGTACGGCGACGACGTCTACGTCATGTCCACGAAGAAGATCACGCGCCCGCTGGACCGGGTGACGCGACTGGATCGGGTTGGCCAGGCCGACAAGCGCTTCCGGTACGACGACTCGGACTTTGTCTACCAAGGCAATGTGGGGCATGTTTCGCAACTGTATGTGGCCGACCGGTTGGTCGGCGAGGCGGAAGACATTCAGTCGTCGGTGTACGAGTTTGACAAGGACCTGATCTTCTCTCAGGTCGATGCCAATGCCGCGGAAGAAGTCGGTGGTGCGGCGTTCTACGAATCGATCGACGCCGAGCCCGCATTTGGCGGTCACATCCTTGCGTTGACTCGCGACGGCCACACGCAGATCGATGCCGGTCGGACGAAGCTGCCGCACCGCACAGTCATTTGGGACGTGAAGCTCACCGAAGTCGACTTGACCCGGTTGGGTCGCGAAGTGAAGGGCTTCGAAGTGTCCTGGGTCAGCGGCATCTTGGACCGGGACAAGGGCACGGTCGACGTGTACCTCGAGCAAGCCATCGTGCGGCCGCGAAGCGGGCAACTCGAGGTTTACCGCGACTTGATGAGTTCTCCATCGCCCCGAATCGGAGAACAAGAAAACGGGTACGATGTGAAAACGGATGCGCTCTTTGAGGAGCCTCCGGTCGAGGTCACTCGCCGCACGGTCGATGACACTCGCCGCACGGTGGAAGTTCAAAAAAAGAAACTCGATACCGAAGTCGCTGAAAATGCCGGTGTTCTTGGTGCCCTTAGCGGCAGCGGCGAGCTGGATTACGTGATCGGATCATTGAACCTCAGCTCCGAGCTCGCTGGCGGAATCGGGGGTCTAATTGGCGCGAAGGGAGATCAGATGGGGTCGGGTGGACTCGGCGCGCGCGGCTCGGGCCTCAGTGGCGGTGGTACCGCTGCGGGCTTGGGAGGCCTCGGCACCAAGGGCCGCGGCTCCGGCAAGTCGGGCTACGGCTCGGGCGGTGGAAACTTCGGCGCCAAAGGCGGAGGGGGCATCGGCCGAATCGGCGGCGACCCCATTATCCTCGGTGCCCTCGACAAGTCCTTGATCGACGCGGTGATCAAGAAGCACATGAACCAGATTCGCTACTGCTACCAGCGCGAGCTGACCAACAACCCTGGCCTTAGTGGAAAG
>JAYZVA010000067.1:0-20817 GCA_036156175.1 Myxococcota bacterium | reverse complement strand
TTTGTCGCTGCGCAGCAGCGCAAGGTCGCGCAGCACTTTTCCGACTTCGATGGGGTCCCCAGTTTGGATTTTGTTCATGTATTCGCGGTATCGCCGGTTCCAGGTTTGGTTGTCGGTGGGAACGTCTCGGTCCCGCAAAATTTCGTAGACCTTTTCGACTTGAATTTCGTTGATGACGGGCCGCATTCCGATGGCGCTCGCGTTCTCGACGGGCACCATGATGGTCATGCCATTGTCCAGAATCTTGAGGACGTAGAATGTCTGGCGCACGTCGTCGAAATCCTGCGTCTCGATGCCGCGAATCACACCAACTCCGTGGGCGGGGTACACCGCTTTGTCGCCTACTTTAAAATCCATTCCAGTCTCCCCCGACAACGCTCTGCCTGAGTGCGGCCCTGCGGATCAAGCGCTCCGTGGCCGTTCCAGCGCTGTTAATCTCCGCGCGCAGTATAGTTTTTTGGGTGGAATTGGCAACAAATTCGTCGAGATGCCAACGCCTTCTTGCGCCTTTTCAACACGGATGGGTTGCAGTTTATGCCGTTCGACGGCCGCCCCCGCTCGGCCGATGCACGCGCCCGCAATGGTGGCGTGCCCCCTCGACATGGCATCCGGCCATCAATCGATGCGCAGCCACCAGCCAGAGTAGGTCTGCGACTTGGGCGCGGTCGGCACGAAAAAACCGGACCACTCTGCGATGAAATAGTCGCCCGTTTTGGCAGGCCAGCGGCTCACGATGGCATTGGTGTGCTCGGGGACACCCCGGACCGCGGGCCGGTCTTGGTGGTTGATCACCCACTGCCCTTCGGCCGTTTTCTCGTCGCGATACGCGCACCCATCGGCATCCATGCGGAAGGGGCGCCAGTCAATCGGTCCGTTCGACAGCATGGTCACATCACCGGACGCCGCAAGGGTGGCGGTCGGTGATTGGTCGGGTGTGATGCAGAAATCGCGGGTCTTTGCGTTTCCAGCAACCGCCGTGGACCGACGCAATGTGGCCTTCTCGAGCGGCATGAATGCGCCGTCCCGCAGGACGTGGAGGCCGTCACGGGTGGGGACCCGCAGCAGCTGGATTGGCTCGATGCGTTCGTGGGTACCGGAAGCGACCGTGATGCGTCGGCGTTCGTGCAAGAACCCCGGATGCGATGCGGTGAGTTCCCAGTCGCCCGGCGCGCATTCGAGTTGGAACGAGCCGGAAGAATCGGTCTGCGTCCTGCAGTCGTCACCGATGTTCGCGATGATGTCGACCGCCCCGACGGGGCCCGACTGGGCATTCGTGACCTCGCCCGTGACCGTGGTGGACGTGCATCCCAAGAACAGTGCGGTGGCGACGACGAGCATGCATGGGGGTATCACGCCCTTTCCGAAGCCCCAAACACTGGATAAGGGTTCCGCAGGAGGTGCCATGCGTTGGTCACTGGTCATGATGGTTTCGGTTGTCGGTTGTTCAAACCCCGAACTGGAGGCCGAAAATCAGTCATTGAAGGATGAAGTGTCGAAGCTCACCGCCGAGAACAAGAGCGCAGAACGAGAAAACGATGCGCTTTCGAGCAAAGTTCGGGCACTGGAAACGGAGCTCGCCTCCGCGAAGTCGTCGGCCGTTTTTGATGCCCTTGGCATCGAAGCCGGGGGCACGCTGGGTGCCACATTTCACACCTCATTGGGTTCGATTGCGTGCGAGCTCTGGCCGGATGTGGCCCCGGTCACAGTGGAAAACTTTGTCGGGTTGGCAGAGGGCACCAAAGAGTGGGACGACAAGGCGGCTGGTGAGAAGACCACGCGACCCCTCTACAGCGGCACGATCTTTCATCGGGTCATCCCCAAGTTCATGATTCAGGGGGGCGACCCGATGGGCACCGGTCGCGGTGGTCCGGGATACCGGTTCGAGGACGAGACCAGCGCGACGGTGACGTTTGACAAGCCGGGTTTGCTGGCCATGGCGAATGCCGGTCCCAACACCAACGGCAGTCAGTTCTTCATCACCGACCGGTCCACACCGGCCCACCTCAACGGGCGGCACACAATTTTCGGCTCGTGCGAGAACCTGGACGTGGTGGAAGCCATTGCATCCGTCGCGCAGGGGGCCCGAAACAAACCCGTTGAAGACGTGGTGCTCAAGCGGGTCGAGATCCGCCGATGAAGCATCGCGTCGGGTCGGCTCCGTGCACTACAGCTGCCAGCCGACACCCAGGGTGACCAGGTTGGAGTGGTCCTCGATGATCCCGACTTGGGACGTCGAGTCTGCGCCATCGGTTTCCATATAGATGGCGAGGGAGCGGCGCGTGACGTCCGCACCGAGGTAGCCGTACAGGTCCTCGGTGAACGCGTAGGCGACCTGCGCGTCGAGGTTCAGCCGATAGTACGTGTTGAAGTTCGCGAATCCGAAGTTCACGGCGGCGTGGCCGAAGATTGAGTCGTCGATCGTGAACCCGAACTCGGGCCCAACGACCAATCCGGTGACGATCAGCGGGCCGTAGTCGAGGGTTCGGATGTCCGCATTGCCGGATTGCTGGAAGACCAAGAAGTCGTCCACACTGATGCCCACGCGGGCGCCGGCATGCAGTGTGGCGTCACCGGCTTCGAAAGTGGTCTTGCCCAAACCCGCCAAGTCAAAACTGGTCAACCAGTCAGAGATGGGGTCAGCAAACTCTGGCAAGGACACCCGGTACAACACGCTTCGCAGTCGCGCCCGGACGGCGAGGTTCTCTTCCAATCCAGGCACATCCGCTGCCCCGGCCAGCGAGAGGCCGGGCGATGTGGCGGCGGCGGTCTCGCCCCCGCCGAACGTGATGGGGAAGTCGTAGATTGGTCCCAAGAGCACGGACGGCTCTTGGCGATAGTGGTACTGGCCGACCGCCGCTCCGCCTTGCACGCGAAGCGCCGCTCCAGCGCCGGTGGTTTTCGGTTTCTTGGCCTTTTTGGGTTCGGTGGGTGCGGTTTGTTGGGTGGCCATGCCGACAGAGTTCCAGTTGCCACCTGTGATCGGGAGCTCCAAGGCGCTGGCCACGCCGACCTTGGTGGCGACGACCGAAATCTTGAGTTGCCCGGTCACGCCCGCGGGAGCGGTGACGCTCGCGGTGTATCGTCCGCCGCCTTGGTCGGTGACGGCACTGACTTGTCCTGGAGAAGCCATGACTTGGATGGCTTGCCCGCCAACGCCGCGTCCCGCAGCGTCTTTGGCGGTGATGCGGAGAATCACGGTGCCGCCCGGTGCGATCTGGTTGGGTTCAGCAACCGCTTGCACCGTGCTGATGTCGCCGATCACATTGTCCGCACCGTACCCGTCGATCGGAGCGCCCACCATGCCTTCTCGCTCCAGGCGGGAGGGCTGAATGATCTGCCTCCAGGCGTTGTAGAGAGCGATGCGCTGAGCGGTGCCGCTCGCCGGCAAGGTGTAGCCGGCAGCGATGCTGTCGGGAGCGAGCAGGATCGGGATCGACGTGGTTTGACCGGCCGCCGTGGCGCTGATCCTGGCCAGCCCTGCACGGCGACCAGCGGTGTAGTGAACCTGGGCCATTCCCGAAGCGTCCGTGGTTGCTTGGGCAGGGATGCTCCCCGATCCTGCCGCCACTTTCAGTGCGACCGGGACATTGCCGACGGGGTAGCCGTATTCGTCCAAGGACAAAATGGTCAGCATGGCACTGGACAGACCGTCATTGACCATCCGGTCACGGGACGGAAACATGAGCACCGTTCGGAACGGGTTGGTGGACCCTTCCGTCGCGACCGTGGTGATCACCTCGACCGCGCCGTTGCCGGTGGTCGTGAAGCGGGCCTTGTAGTCGCCGCTGCCGAGATCGGTCGGCGCACCGTTGACTCGGGCGCCATTCGCTTGGAATTGCAAGGTTCGGCCAGCCATCCCGACGCCATCGGCAGACTGAACTTTCGCGAGCAGTTGGAACCCTTTTGCGGCCTTCATCAGCGATGCCGGCTCCGGGGTGATTGTCACAACGCCCGGGCGCGCTGGAATGAGTTCGATTTGTTGCGACGCGACCTGTGCGCTTTTGAGGTCGTCGACCTCAACGTTGATGGTCGCTGCGGTGCGCTGGTTGCCGAACGGTGGCGTGAAATCCGCGCGATAGATGCCGTTGCCCTCGTGCACTGCATCGCTCATGGTCCCTGCGGTGGCGCTGAACCGCACCCGTGCCGAAGAGTCGGTTGTTCCATTGGGTGCCGTGACGTACGCCCGAACGGGCATGGTCACCGTGGGGTCTGAGCCCAGGGCAGGGGTCATTGGAAACATCGTCACGCGGTTCGCGGGCGGCACTTGAAGGTCCAGATCTTCTTCGGTCTTTTGCCCATTCAGAACAGAGATGACGCGGGCTTCGACAAACCCGGGTCGCACCTCGATCGGCACCTGGGCCCGACCGTTGGAGTCTGCCGAAACCGGGCCGTACTCGCGGTCATCAATGCGGACAAGGACGCTGCTGTTTGGCTGGCCCACCACCGGAAAGCTGGCTTTTCCGACCAATGGGATCGCCAGCGCGCCGTAGGTTCGGTTCGGATTGCGTTTGTCCGCGACGGTCACCAGGGCAACGTGGGGAAAAAACTTTTCGGGCGGCTTGTACGATGCCGCGAATCGCCCGTTGCCCAAGTTGGTCACGTTCTCCACCTTGCCCGAATTCGCGGTGACGACGAGCTCGGCATCCTGCAGGGCCTCGGAGGCGCCACCGGAGAGCACAATGTTCAAGGTTGCACTCGAGTCGCGTCCCAGGGTCAACTCTTGCGGGTTGGCGTCAATCTGAACCGATTGGTCGGGCGTGGGGTGGACGGTGATGGCCCAGCTCTGCTGCAGGGCGGTACGGTCGGGTGCCTTGCCCTTCACGGTGACTTGAACGCTCGTCGTCGCGTTGACGTCAGGCGCGACCCACTCTGCGCTGTACAAGCCGGGTTTGACCATGGTGACGCGCCCCACAGAGCCGCCTTGAGTCGATACCTTCAGCGTGGCACCGCTCATGGGTGACCCGTCTGCATTGAAGGCCACGATGTGGAGCGTGGTCGCATCGGACCCGTTTCCAGTGACATCGCCGCCGCTGACCAGTTCAACCATCGGGTTTGCAGCGTTGGCGACGCCCGCACAGATGGGCGCGCCATTCCAGGTAAACGGCAGACCCGACACGGTGAGAAGCGCGATGAGCGAGAACAACTTGGGGGCCAGTTTGGCCATAGGAACTCCGGGTTCACGACCTCCTCGCGGATGCGCGCGTGCGCTTCAACTAGAGATCTTCAAAGTCGTCGCCATATTAGAGAGGCGACTCGAGCGGTGTCAACGCGTCGATCGTTTTGGATGGTGCTCCTCACAAACCCTTTGCGACTTGGCCGCTGGGGGCTTGCCTTTTGCTGTGGGGGATTATTGTCTTTGTATCCACTATCCAGACGAAGGATGAAGCCGGTGGTGCACTCGATCCCTGCGTTGAAATGGAGGCCATGCCGTCGATGACTTGGGCGTGCTTGCATCAACGCGTGGAGCATCAGTTTATGGGTGAGTCCGTGCGCAGAACGATGGAACTGGAACTGGACCGTTTGGCGCAAATCGACGGCCAAGGATTCGATCCCGATGAAGCCGCAGTCATCCTCGGCATTCTTGGTGCCCCGACTCAGGGTGCACGCTCCGCGCCGTTTCGTGCACTCCGCCCCTATGGCGACTTGTTTCTGACGGCGTGCTTGTATGTGGCGGTTTCAGACGGTCGATACACCGTGGAGCAGTCGCGGCACATCGGTGGATTGGCCGTACGGTTGGGATGGTCGGCGACCCAGTTGGCGGAACTCGAACACCGCGTCCTCGATCGCCTCGAAGCCCGCGGTCGTCGACTGCTTGCGGCCGGTTAGCGCCGCCGATTGCCTCCGACCCGTTCGAATGCGGCGTACAGCATTGCGTCCGACGGATGGCGTCGCAGGGCATCCCGGTAGACCTCGCGGGCAACCCGGCGCTCGCCCCGGGATTCGTACAGCGACCCCAAGAACAAGGCGACGGCGGGTTGGTCGGCATCAAGGGCCCACGAGCGTTGCCCGTGACGGATCGCCCACTCGATGTTGTTGGCCATTTTGAACGCCCGCGCCAGCGCGTAGTGTGCGGCGGCGTTGGTTGGCTCGATCTCGGCAGCGCGCTGTGCGGCCTTGCCCATCTCGTCCATGTTGTTTGCCTGCTCCCATGTGGCGGCGACGCGCACGTAGCCGGCGGCATCGGGCTGCGGCATGCGAGCGAGCGCAAGACCCCAGGCCTGCGCAGCCCGAGCGGGCTGATTCACCGCCGAATAGGCGTCGCCCAAGCGATTCGCGATCTCGACCACCTCCACGCGTCGCTGTGACTCCTTCACAACGTCGCCCGATTTCATCTTTCGGACGCCAGAAATTGTGTCCTGGTCCTTGTAGGGTGCCGCCGAGAGTGCGGCGTTCAGTGCTTCGATGCTGTCCGTCCAGGCCTCCTGTTTCGCATACAGCAAGCCAAGCTGCGCCGAGACACGCCCGTGGGTTGGGTAGGCGCCCTGCAGGGCGGCCAACCGTCGAATGGCCCCTTCGGTGTCGCCTTGCTCGGCCAGCCACATCGCGTCCTTGAGCGACTCCCGAGGCGAAGCGGGCAGCAGTGCCCGTGCCATCTTGTGGGCCCGGTTGAAGTCATCGCCCCGCTTTCCATGGCGAAACACCGTTGCGGCGAGCGACTGGACAGCGGAGTCATCGGGGGCCATGGCGCTGGCCTCGGCGGCCATGGCCACGGCAGAATCCATGCGGTCGGCGCGAAGCAGGGCCCAGGTGTGCAGGCTGCGGGCTTCGGGCGTGGGGAGGTCGATGAGCAGTTCATCGGCTTTGTCCGCGGCGGCGTCGATCTCACCCACCGCGATCAAGGCCTCAACCAACAGCATCCGGAAGTCTGTGTCTGCCTCGGCCGTTTCGAGCCCCTCCGCCGCGTGGCGCAGTGCGTCATCGGTGCGGCCGGTGGTCAGCAGCGCTCGGACAAGCAGCTTTTTGGACTCGATGTCGCCCGATGAAGCGGCGCGTTGAGCGGGCAAGATGGCGCGGATGGGTTGTTGCTTCAGCAGGTACGACGCGGCCAGGCCCCGCAATGCACCCGTGTGCGACGGATCTTTGTCCAGCGCCTTTTGGTACTCGGTGGCGGCCGAGTCCGGCCGATTGGCATCGATGAGGGCATTCCCTTTTTTGACGAGGTGATTGGCGCCGCACCCCGCGGTGAGGATCGTCGCGAGCAAGAGAGAAGAGGGCGTTGGGCGAGTCATTGAGGCTCCTGAGACAACGCGGAAGCCTCAGCTGCCCAGCCGCCAAAAGGGACTGCCTTGCAACTGCGCTTTGAGTTGTTCGAGTTCGTGAGCATGGAGTTCAAACGTCTGGGGTTGTCCGGTGCGCGGGTCAACCTGTGTGGCAAACCACCGTTCGCCCACCTTGCTCTTGTGAAGCATCAACCCGCGGGGATCATCGTAAACCATGTCGAGGTCCGCTGCGGTCAAGGGCGCATTGGGGTCGGGCTCTTCTTCCGGCGGATCGGGGTCGGCTGGCGCCGCGTCGCCCGCGGTTTCGGCGGGATCTTCCGGGCTGGGTGTGGGCGGCGGCGGGGCGCTTTCCAAGAGCACATCGTCGATTTCCCACTGCAGCTCCAGCAGCTCGCCCCGCTTGACCGATTCAAGGTGCTCCCGAATCGACGAGCCTTCAGGGCCGGTTGCGAGCGCAACCAGTTTGGACTTGATGGGTTCCCGCGCATCAAATGCGGCGTTTCGAAGTTCGTCGATCAGGGTGTCTACGGCGTCCATGAGTTCTCCTCTGCGAAGTGGGTAACCGAAGAATTGGAATGTGTGGAGCGGGATGACTACGCTTGGATCGATGTCCTTTCTTGACCACCTCTCTCCCGCCGACTGCGAGCGCCTCGCCGCCGAGGCGCTCCCGTTGCGCTTGTCGGCGGGTGAGTGGCTCGTGGAACGCGGCTCACCGGCAGTGGACGTGTTTCAAGTCGGCACGGGTCGATTTGAAGAGGTCGACGCGCGCCCGACGCCGGAAGTGATCGTGCGCGTGTTGGCACCGGGAGCGGTGCTTGGCGAGTCTGCGATCGTCGACGCTTCCCCCTGGAACCATGGCGTTCGGGCGGTGGAGGACGGCGACCTGATTCGGTGGCCCCACGAGGTGCTTCATCGGCTCTTTGAGGCCGATCCGAGTCTGGGCGCGCGCTTCTTCCGTGCGGTCAGTGCCTCGATGATTCAGCGGCATCGGGGTGCGGGTTCCGGAGGACTGCCCGCCCGCGAAGTCGCCATGGCCAGCCTCGCAAATCAACTGACTGCTGCCGCAGAGGAGGAGGCGCGAACCATTGCCGCGCCACCGCGTCTGGCCTGGTCGACCGCCGAGGAACTCGCGCCCGAAAGCGGGGAGCGTGCGGCCGCGCTCGCGAACGCAGAGCGGGGGGTTGGTGAACTGGCGAGTGCCATGAACGCGTGGCTATCCAACATCTCCAGCATTGGGGTTGCCCAGCGAGCGGGCACCGTCTTGCGCACGGAGCTGCGCGCGCCATTGTCCAAGTCGCGCACGGGACAGTTGGCCCTGGAGGCACGCGAAGCGCCCGGCTCGCAAAGCCGCCTCCTCGCCCACTTGCTGCTGAACAATCCCGCAGGCACCGATGACGTGGGCATGCGCATCGATGCCGGTCTGTTGGGCCTTGCGTCCGCTGCGGGCCTGCGGGCCCGGACCGCCGCCGCCGTGGATGCCATCGCCGCGGGCTTGCCGAGCGACCGGCCGCTCCGGGGTGCGATGCTCCACCCAACGTGCGGCGCGTTGCTGGCCCGACTGCTGCCGGCGTTGACGGCCAACGGGGCCGACCTCACCGTGATCGACGGTGAGCCTTCGGTGCTGGCCTTCGTTGATGCGGGATTGCAAGCCCGACCGGCAGAGGTGCGGTTGTCGATGGTCCGCGCCGACCTGACCGGTCTGACGCCGCTGGAGGTTGGTGTGGACCTCGACGTCGTGATCGTGGATGGCTTGGTGGACTACCTGCCCTCGCGGCAGTTGGGCGCCGTGTTGGGCGCCATCCGAGACGGATTGAGTCCGACTGGGCGGTTGATCGTGACGGCGATGGCGCCGTCGGAGGATGCCCGCTTGATGGAGCACTTGCTGGGCTGGCCGATGTTGCGCCGAACGCCCCGGGAATGGTTGTCGGTGCTCACGGCAGCCGGATTTGCATCAGAGTCGGTTTCTGTGCCCGGTGATGCGGGCCACTGCGGCCTTGTGTTGGTTGCGGTGCGATCCGATGGTGTGCAAGATTGACGAACGCGCTTGCCCTTCGCGGGTGGAGCGCCTACGGTTCATGCTCAATCACGAACATGACTGCAATGGAGTGACCCTCATGATCGCAAAATGGACTTTGATCTTTGCGCTGACTGCAGTGGGCTGTGGCGGCGACGCCCCGACGGCCGATGCGCAGAAGGACAACGCCGCGGCGGGTTCCGGCGAAGCAGCGGCCCCCGCCAAAATCGCCAAGTTTGACCCCGCGATGCTCAAAGCAGAGGCACTCAAGATCGCCCTCGTCCCCAGCCCGGCGGAGATGCAGAAGGCCCTGGCGAATGCCGGGTTGACCGCGCAACTGGCCGACATGGTGAAGAGCCGCGACATCTCGATGAACATCGAAAACAAGGATCAGGTCGCGGTGCGGACCGGTGTGATTCTCGCCGATTTGGTGTTGACCGTGAAAACCGCCACCAAAGCCGACCAGTTGCGCCAGCTGACCCGCATCAAAGAAGGAATGCAGATTCTCGGTGCGGGCGAAGATGTGCAACGCACGCTTGCCGACCTTTCTGGGCGAATCGAGAGCGACGCCGGCAGCCGCGAGGACCTTCTCAAGGAGTTTGACGAGCTCTCGGGCGTGCTGGTTCCGGACCTGACCTACGAGGCCGGTGAGTGGGTGATTCCGCTGATCAAGGCCGGGTCGTGGCTGGAAGGCGCGCACTTGGTGGCCGGCGCGATCAAAGCAGAGAACAAATTCGAGGAAGCGGGCAAGCTGCTTCGGCAGCCCCATGTGATCGATTATTTCATCGAATACGTTGATCGCGAAGGCGGAGAGAAAGCGCCCGATGCGGTCATCGCGAAGCTGAAAGAGACGCTCTCGACGCTCAAGGAAGTCACCGGAAAATCCGTGATTGAAGAAGAAGATGTCAACACCATTCACAGCGCCACGGCTGCTGTGCTCACGATGCTGTAGGGGAGAGACATGCGCTTTCTGGCTCTGATAGGAATCCTTTCGCTGAGCGGCGGTGTCGCCACGGCCGATGAAGAAGAAGCAGACACGTGCCTCCGGACCAAGATCTGGGAGGGCTACAACGAAGGCTGGGCCGTTCGCACCGCGACCAGCGCGACGCTGGAAGAGGGCGGCCACCGCATCTACGTGGTGACCATGTATGCCGGAAACGAGTACCGGCTGCAGGTCTGCGGCGACGCCAATGCCAACAACCTGGACATCGTGCTGCACGATGCAAACGGAACCGAGTTGATGCGCGACGAATCGGCGGATCGCGAGCCGTTGGTCAACTTCAAGCCGTCCAGCACGGACACCTACTACATCGCCGTGTATGCAGGCTCTCTGGCCAAGGGCCAAAACCAAGCCGGTGTCGCGATGGCGGTGACCTACAAGTAGGGTGGCATGAACCACGTCAGCCTCGAGTCCCGGTTCCTCGATGAAGCGGGGGGCCAGGGACTCGCTCCCGAGGCGGTCCGACACCCGGCAGACTTCGCGTCGCTGGTGGTGCGCACCCTGGGGCTGGTTCGACCGTCCGATGCGCAACGCGACGCGCTCGCTCGCGCCCTCTCGACTGCCGCTTCGTGGTCGGATGAACACGCTCGCATGCTGGTCGAACTGGCCCTCTCCGCTGAGTTTCGAGACGGCCTGAGAGACGACGAAACCTGGGTCTTCGCGACCCACTTTGGCGAGGCCGCCGCCAGAGAACTCAAGGCGCAAGACCACGCCACGGATTTGGCCGCGTTTTCGACCCTCCACGGCGCCAGCGCGTGCCTGCAGTTGCTCAATGCGCTGTTCGAGGTGGTGACCGCTGATGGTCACGCCAACATCCGAGACGTCCGACGCCTCGAGGACGCCGCAGAAGAACTGGAGGTCGACCCCATCTTGGTGACGGCCTTGCTGCAGAAACACGACGATCGGATGGCCACCGGTGAGATGCGGTTTCCCCTCGACTCGGACCGGCTGGTGATCGGTCGGTCGGTTGGCGTCGATGCCGTCTTGGCCGACCCCCAAGTGGCGCCCAGGCACGCGGAGTTGGTGCGAACTGCGGACGGTTGGCGGGTGACCGATTTGGCCAGCGGGCGTCCCACGGTCGTCAACAATCGCCCCGTATCGTCTGCGCCGGTGCACCCCGGTGACGTCATTCAGGTGGGACCGTATCGACTGCTTGTGGAACCCGATGCGTTGAAGGCGTCGAGCGAGCGCAGCTTCAGTGCGTTGAGCGTACGCGGGTTGACTCGAACAATCGGCGATGTGTCCTTGCTCGATTCGGTGAGCTTCACCGTGTTTTCGGGGGAGGTCATCGCGGTGGTGGGCCCTTCGGGGGCGGGAAAGACGACGCTCCTCAACGCCATCAACGGTACGGCACCGGCCGACAGCGGGGTCGTGTTGTTGGATGATGCACCGTTTCATCCGCAGCTCCACCGCGATCGCTCGTTGGTGGGCATTGTGCCGCAAGACGACTTGGTTCATGCCGAGCTGACGGTCGAAGAAAGCCTGCTGTACTCGGGCCGGCTCCGGCTCCCTGCTGGAGCGGACGATTCGGAGGTTCGCCGTCAGGTCGACCGCGTGATCGACGAGCTGGAGTTGGAGTCGATCCGATCCAACCGCATCGGCGATGTGCTCCGTCGAGGCATTTCGGGCGGTCAGCGAAAGCGGGTCAACCTGGGCCAAGAGCTGATGACCAAAACCACGAAGGTGTTGTTTTTGGATGAACCCACATCGGGACTCGACCCTCGGGCTTCTCAGGACATTGCGCGGCGAGTTCGGCAACTCGCCGACCGGGGACGAATCGTGTTCTTGGTTACCCACGATCTGACCCCGGAGATCATGGCGCAAGTCGACCACATGCTGGTGATGGCGCCCGGGGGGCGCCTCGCATTTTTCGGTCCCCCGGAGCAGGCGTGTCGTTGGTTTGGTGCGGCCACGCCGGACGGGGTGTTCAATCGGTTCGCGGACCGGACCCCCGAAGCATGGTCGGAAGCCTACCGCCGCAGCCCTTCTGCACGAACTTACGTGGAGACCCGGGAACATTTGTTGGAACTCGGGGGCGTCACCGGCTCCGCCGAAGGATCCCCTGTTCCCAACCGTCGCTCGCTGTGGACGCAGCTGCGCGCGCAGACCGCCCGCTACGGAAAAGTGAAGCTTCGAGACGCCACCGGCATGGCGGTGCTTGCGGCGCAGCCCCCGTTGTTGGCCGCAGTGATGTGGGTCGTGTTTCCCAAACCCACCACGGCGCTGATGTTCATGGTGGCGTTGTCGTGTTTGTGGTTCGGGATGTCGGCCGCGGTGCGGGAGTTGATCACCGATCGGGCGATTTGGCTTCGAGAGCGGCGCGTGGGGGTCGGGGTGTTGCCGTACATGGCCAGCAAGCTCGGGGTGTTGGGCATGTTGGTTGGACTGCAGTGCGCCGCCTTTACGGGGCTGTTGTACGCGGCCTTGGGCATGGCCGCCTACGGGTTTTCGCTGGCCACCCTTGGGGTCGTGGCAGTCTTGACCGGCTTGGTCGGCATGACACTGGGGCTGGTGGTCAGCGCGTCGTGGACCAGTTCCGAGGCCGCCGTGGGTACCCTGCCGCTGCTGCTGATTCCGCAAATCACCTTCTCGTCGATCATGGTGAGCGTTCGCTCGATGAGCGAGTTTGCGCAATTTTGCAGCTGGTTCACGGTGCAGCGCTACGCCTTCGATGCGGTCATCAAGTGCGGCGAAGACCTGGCTTATTTCAAATACGGCCAGTGGCAGAAACAGCCCGTGCGAGGGTTCTTGTACGAACTGGGGTTGAAGCCATCGTCATCCGCGAATGACATGGGCCTCAGCCTTGAGCAACTCATCGCGTGCTTGGGCGGGTTCTCCGTTCTGTTTTTGGTCGTCGCAACGGCCTTGGTCTGGGTTCGGGGTCGGAACGCTTAGACGGCGGGGTGACGGCTCACCGGTTCAACACGGTCGGATGCCTCCAAATCAAGGACGTAGAGGACCATCTCTTTTCCGTAGAAACGAAACTTCCCTGCGCTGCGAAACCCCCAGCTTTTCAACTGGCGATTGGCGGCTTCATTGCTGGTCTCCGTGGTGATTTTGACGTTCGTGTGCCCGCGTGCCAGCAACTCATCGAAGAGCACCTTGTTGATGTGTCCGCTGATCCGCTTCCCGCGCAGGTTGGGTTCGAAGCTGCAGAACAGGCTCTCTGCTGTTCCTTGGCCGCCCGAGACACTGCCGTACCGATGGGTCTGCAACAGGCGCCAGAGCAGCGGTGGCGACAGGACCCGTGGAAGCGCAGCCCACGCCAAGACGGGCCAAGCACGACGGAGGGTCGCCCCCATCATGGCTTCGGTGTCTTGGCTTCCGGCGATGAAGCCGCGGACCCGGCGGTCTTCTTCGTAGACAAAACCCAGAAACCGGTCGTCATCGATCAGCGACGCGTAGAGCGCCTTCAAGAACCGGGTGCCCAACAGTGCCCAGGTCGAGTTTCCCATTGCCGCTGCATGCAGCCGGGCGACATCGCTGCAATCCAGTGCGGCCATCGGCCGAATGCGCTGCAGGACGGTTGGGTCGGGCTCGAAAGGGCGAACCGTCATTCGTCGCGGTGCTTCTTGATGGTGTCCAAGAACGGCGTCTGATGAATGGCGCGGTGTTGCGCGGCCAGAAAGTTGCCGATTCCGTTCTCGAAGTCTGTCGAAAAGCTCTCGTTGAGCAAGCGCCGGGCGAGGGTCACGGCGACGGTATGGTTGGGCCCAAACGCCGCGATGAGGCGGGCGAGGGCGCTGTCCAGGTCGGGATCCACCTCGCCGACAAGGCCCAACGAGAATGCCTCGGTGGCGGTCACCACAGGGCACTGCATGATCAACCGCTTCGCGCGGCCCAAGCCCACGTGCTTGGCCAGGCGGAATGTGGCCATTCCGGGAAGGAAGCCGAGGTGAACCTCGTTGAACTGGAAGGTGGCCTCGGGGGTGGCGATCACCGCGTCGGTGACCAATGCGAGCTGGGCCCCGCCGCCCACGCATGCACCATCAACCAACGCAACGGTGGCTTTGGGCAAGCGCTCAATGCGCACGCAGATCTTTTCCCATTTGTTGAAACCGTGGATGTCCATGGGCTCGTCGGGCCGGAACTCAGCGAAGTCAATTCCCCGGGAGAAGCAGCCCCCTTGGCCCTGAAAGACCACGACCTTGCAGGCACTGTCGTCTTCGAGGTGGTCGCACACGGCGGTCAGGTCTCGGACCATGGCCATCGTGATCCGCTCGTTGGTGAGCGTGACCCGCGCAATCTCGCCGGATTCTTCGAAACTCAAAGTTGTGTACATGGTTCTCCTACCACTGCAGCAGAGCGGTTTCTATGGTCGACCCCGGGCCCATGGTCATCATGACGCCGCGGTCGCCCCGGCGCACGGTGCCCTCGGCCATCAGGCGCTGGTAACTGAACAGAAAGGACCCGCTTCCCAGGTTGCCGTAGTGGCGCAAGACGTCGACGGTGTGCCGCACATCATGAGCGGTGATCCCGATGTTGTACTTGATCGCATCAATGACCTTTTTCCCCCCCGAATGGATGATCCAGTGGTGGATGTCGCGGCGCTTGAGTCCGTGGCGCTGCAACAGGCCGTTGATGGGCGTCTCGGCGTGAATTCCCAGCACATAGGGCACGTCGCGGTCCAAATAGAAGGCGAATTTGCCGTGGTGGCTTTGCCAGTCGTACCGCATGGCACCCCATGCATCGGGGATGATGTGACTGTAAAAGTCGACCAGCTGGGGGACCGGCTCGCCGGTGTCGGTCGCAGGCTCGCCGCGGAGCAGCACGGCGGCGCAACCATCGCCAAACAGACTGTTGACGACACCGGTGGTGATCGCGTCGTCGTAAACGTAGAGCGCTGAGTTGACCTCGCAGCACACCATGAGCGCATTCCGGCCCGGGTTTGCGGCGCACCAGTTCGCGGTCGGATTCAATCCGTTCAACCCTGCGTTGCACCCCATTCCAACCACATCGGCTCGGTGGCAATCCACGCGAAACCCCAAATGCTTGATGAACATGGCGGTGAGTCCGGGCAGCATCAAGCCGGTCGAGGTGATGCAACACAAATAGTCGATGTCGGCGGTGGTCAGGCCCTGGGCTGACAAGGCCCGGTCGATGGCTTCGCGCGCCAGAATCAGCGACCACTTTCGGTGCTTGCGCAGCAGCGTCTCTTGGTCTTCTCTCGGCACACCGTCGTCATCGGGTTCGGGAAGAACGAGGTGCCGGCCTTCGATGTGGCTGGCCTGAAACATGGCGCGCACGGTGGGGTTTGCGACGCGGAACAACTCCAAGATGTCCAACTGCGAATACCGGTTGGGGGGATTGGCCGTACCAACGGACAGTATTTTGGCCTTCGAGGTGCTCATGGAACGGACAGTGTGCCAGCAAAGACGGGGGGAATGCCATTCCGATCGGGCACCAACCCGCTTTTTTTCATGGCCGCAGCAGGCGCTGGTTCATCGACGGTCTCGAAACAGGCGCCGCTGCACGAGGTTTGGCGCGGTGCGAAGCGGGAGCGCGTGGGCGTCGCCGGTCGTTGGCTACGGAACCAAACGAGCGGCTCGGGTGGATTGTGCGCGGAGCATCGGAGCATTGGTCCATGCGTGCGGTGCTTCACCGGTCGCGGCGCGCGCCGTACAGGATGGCTTGCGCATCCCGTTCATCTCGGAGCAATGCGTCTTCGGCTGCGGCGTTGACGAGTCGTTTTGCCGCCGTCGCCGCTTCGGGGTGCGCGCGGATGCGTTTGGCCCAGCGCACGGCTGCCTCGACCGGTCCGCCGTCGGGTGCCGCGCCGAGGCCCCACGCGATGGCCTGCTCGGCCCCGATGACCTCGCCGCCCAAAATGACCTGCTTGGCGACCGATGCGCCCAGCAGTGCCGTGAGGCGGGTGGAGCCGCCCGCTGCGGGGACGATGCCAAGCTCGACCTCGGGCAATCGAAACGAGGCGTTCGGCCCGATCACCCGCAGGTCGCACGCGAGCGCCAGCTCCGCGCCTCCGGCGACGGCGGCGCCGTCGACCACCGCGATGCTGATCATTGCGCTTCGGGCGATCTCCGTGAACACCGCTTGGCTCAGCAAGTTGCGGGCATCGTCGGGCGTTGCCTTCCGCATCTCATTCAAATCTGCCCCGGCGCAAAACACTCGGGGATGGCTGGACTCGATGATCGCCACCGGCGACCGTTCGGATACATATTGGATGGCAGCCTGCAGCTCGCGCAAATGCGCGCGGTCGTAGGCATTCGCCTTCTCGGGTCGGTCGAGCACGATTCGCCCAACCCCATCGGTGATTTTTGAGTGGATCGCCATCAATCCTCGTCGAACGGGCCGTAAGAGAGCATACTTTGGACATGGAGCTGCGGGAACAACTGGTGCACGACGCCGTCGAGGATTGCCCATACTTGGACGACCAAGTTGCGCGCATGCCGCTGCGTTGGCAGATGCGGACGCTCAGCGGCGAAGAATTGGATTCAGCCCTCGCGGCCGGCGATCGACGCGTGGGGCGAATGCTCTACCGGACCGCGTGCCCAGCCTGCAGCGCCTGTGAGCCGCTGCGGGTTCTCGTGCCAGACTTCAAGCCCAGCAAGTCGCAGCGGCGGGTCTGGAGCAAGAACCAAGACATCAAGGTCACGGTGGGTCCGGCCGTCTACTCCGACGAGCGTTTGGAATTGTACAATCGGCACAAACTGGAGCGGGGGTTGTCCCGCGACGGCCGTGCGATGACGCCGCAAGGGTACGAAGGGTGGTTCCTTCGCAGTTGCGTCCAGACGGTGGAGATGTGCTTCGAACTCGACGGCCGATTGGTCGCGGTGAGCATTGTGGACGTGGGTGCTCGGGACACATCGAGCGTCTACCACTACTTTGACCCGGACTTGTCCCATCGCTCGTTGGGCACCTTCTCTGCGCTGGTCGAGCTGGCTTGGAGCCGAACTCGGGGCGGGCGCTACCACTACTTCGGACTGTACGTCAGTGGTTGCCCCAGCCTGAACTACAAAGACAAGTTCAAGCCTCATGAGCGGTCGATCGGCGGTCGGTGGGTCAACCCCGCGCCGGGCAATGCGCATGAGTGAGCGCCGACCCCCATGCGCTGGACTCTGGAACACCCCCATGGTGCAGGTCAACGGTGACGTCACCACGTGTTGTTTGGACGAGCACCTCGAGAACAAGGTGGGGAACACGCGAGAGCAGCCCCTCTCGGAAATCTGGAACGGCGCCACCATGCAGGCGTGGCGCGCGGCGCACGTGGAGGGTCGCTTTGAGGATTCTGGTCCGCTGTGCACCCGCTGCAACTGGCGTTCGGCCGGCGCTTATCCCCCCCATAAGGTAGCGGCCTGGCTCGCGAAGAAAGGTTAGGTCCCCCGTCCACGTGAGAACAGGTCAATGATCCCCGCAATCTCGACGAAGAACCTCGGAAAAATCTATCGCGTCGGATTCTTCATGCGCCGCGTGGAGGGCCTGCGGGACTTGTCGCTGGATGTGGGGCAGGGAGAGGCCTTCGGATTCATCGGGCCCAACGGCGCGGGAAAGACCACGACAATCAAAATTTTGATGGGGCTTCACCGGGCCACATCGGGCTCCGCGTCGTTGTTCGGTGTGGACGTCAACGAATCCAATGCCCGCAAGCGCGTTGGGTTTTTGCCGGAGCGGCCCTACTTTTACGAGCACCTCAGCGCCCGGGAAGTGCTCCACTTTTACGGCCAGCTCTCCGACATCGACGCCGCCGAGCGCACGGAACGGATCGAGGCGTTGCTCGATCGGGTGCAGTTGACCCGATTCGCCGACGTCTCGCTCTCCAAGTACTCAAAGGGGATGCTCCAGCGGGTGGGCTTGTGTCAGACATTGCTTCACGATCCCGACTTGATCGTCTTGGATGAACCCATGAGCGGTCTTGACCCGGTGGGCCGGGCGTTGGTTCGGGACCTGATCATCGAGCAGCGTGACGCGGGCAAGACGGTGTTTTTTTCCAGCCACATTTTGTCGGACGTGGAGGCCATCTGCGACCGGGTGGCCATAGTGGTCGGTGGATCGCTCCGGGAGTGCGGGCCCATCGAAGACGTGGTGGCAGACCGGGAATCGCTGGAAGCGGTCTTGGTCGGCGAGATGCAGAAAGCGGTGGATGAATCCCGCCTTGGGGTGCTGTGATGTCCCGGTTGATTGCCCTGGCGCGCAACACCTTCCGCGAAGCCGTGCGGGACCGCGTCCTGTACTCGATATTGTTTTTCGCGATTGGTGTGATTGGCCTGAGCTTGGTGATGCAAGAAATCACCGTAGGCGATCGCGAAAAGGTTGTGCGAAGCGTGGCGCAGGGTGCCATTGCGGCATTCGGCTCGTTGATCGCCATTTTCTTGGGCATCAGCCTGGTGTTCAAAGAAGTCGAGCGGAAGACGGTCTACACCATCCTTTCGAAGCCCATCAGCCGATGGACCTTTGTCCTGGGCAAGTACCTGGGCATGATGATGACCATTGCCGTGCAGGTGGGCGTCATGATGGTGGTGTACACCGTGTTGTTGACCATCCAGCAATCGGTGCCGCCGCCCGTGGTGTACGTCTCGGCCGGCCTGCTGTTGATGGAGTTGATGCTGCTGACGGCATGGGCAACGCTCTTCTCCACCTACTCGGGTCCCACCACGGCCGCGGGCTTCACGTTGGCCGTCTTCTTGATCGGCCATCTCGCCGACGACATCTGGACGTTTGGGAATCAACTGGACAGTGCGGCGGCGGTCGAGGTGGCGCGCGCGCTCTATTGGGTGCTGCCCAACTTCGAGATGTTCAACATTCGGGCGCACGCGGTGCACGAACTGCCCATACCGTGGGACCAAGTGCTGGGGGCTTCGGCGTACGGCTTGTGCTACACCGCCGCCGTCCTGGGTGTGGCCATGCTTGTCTTCGAGCGCCGCGACCTGAAGTGAACCAGACGGTCTTGGGGCTGGGCGCATCGGCGATCGCGGGTTCGGCGCGGGCTCGAATGCAGTACCCTCGTGGGATGAATGGACCGATCACGACCCGTGCACGCTCATGGGCAGCCGACGCGCTGACATCGCGACACTCGAAGCCCGGCATGCTGCACGCGGTGTTCTCGGGGTCGGCATCGTGATCGAGCTCCACGCCATGATGCAGGTCTTTGCCGTGTTGTTCGGCCTCGCGGTCGGCTCCTTTCTCAACGTCTGCATCGCTCGGATGCCGGAGGACCGCTCCGTGGTGCGCCCGGCCAGCCATTGCCCAGCGTGCGGCCAAACCATTCGTCCTTACGACAACATTCCGGTGGTGAGTTGGGTGCTGTTGCGCGCCCGGTGTCGGGACTGCGGCGTGTCCATCTCGCCCTTGTACCCCATGATTGAGGCGATGACTGGAATCCTCTTCTGGTTGATCTTCCTTCGGTTTGTGCCCACCGGTGAGGCCTTGACGCCTGCGGGTGCGGTGGCGTTTGTGGGGATGGCGGCCTTTGCAGCGATGATGGTGGCGATGACGTTCATCGACTTGCGGCACTACATCATTCCCGATGAATTCAGCATCTACGCCGTCCCCGTTGGGCTTGCCTTTGCTTGGGGGCATCACGCGCTGGGCGGCACCCATCCTGTGTGGGCCGAAGGGTTGCGCAGCGGGCTTCTCGGCGCGGCCCTGGGCGGCGGCAGCTTGGCCCTGGTGATGGGGGTGTATTGGGTGGTCCGTCGTGAAGAGGGCATGGGAATGGGCGATGTGAAGCTGCTGGCGCTCATGGGCGCATTCTTCGGTGCAGCGCCGGCCATTCCGTTCATCATCATCGTCGCGTCTTTTGCCGGAGCATGCGTCGGGCTGCCGCTGGTCTTGATTGGAAACCGAGGCTTGCGGGTCGCCATGCCCTTTGGCCCCTTTTTGGCCTTTGCGGCCCTGCTGTACATGCTGCACGGACCCGAGTTGATTGCGCGGTTTTTTCCCGGTGTGGCGTTCATTCTCCAGTGAATTCGGAACCCCACCGAGACCTGCGGTATTCTGGGAAACCCCCGGGGAGGAATGCCGATGGTCAAGTGGGCTTGGATTGCGGTGCTGAGCGCGGCGTGCGGCAGCGCCGATGTGAAGGTGGGTGAAGAACCCGGCGCGCTGACCGAGGCGGCGCCACACGATTGGCAGTCGTATCGATTTGTGGAGCGCAGCGACGATGCGGCATGCACCGGCGCCGAGAACCCAACGGCGGTCATCGAAGAGGTGGTGTTCGCTCAGACCCACGCGATGAGCCCCGACTGGCCGTTCTTTTTTCTCGTCGGAGACCGGCCAGTGAAGGTGGAAGTGAGCGTCACGGGGGAGGGGGCATCCCCCGATGTATCGATCACCGCCGCCATCGACGGGGAACCGCTCGATGCGCTGTGCATGGTTGGACCTGCGGCACTTCCGTTGTCGGTGGACGCAACGGTGCGCGGGGCACCCGATCGCTTTGCAGTCACCCTTCCGTCGGATTGGATCCAGCCTGGACTGTCGGTAACGGTTCAGGCGGGGGCTTCGATTGTTCGGTACTCCGACGATGACCTCGGTGTGCGGCATGCGCCCGAGCTGAACTTGATGCTCGTGATGATGGATGTGGTGAACTACAACGACACGGTCGAAGACGTCTCGGTGTTTGACCCGTC